>JAFDWG010000332.1 GCA_018268605.1 Actinomycetota bacterium
CGCCTACACCGCCGGCTACAAGGTCGTCTGGCAGGGCCAGATCTACCAGGCCGGCTGGTGGAACCAGGGCACCCCGCCCGGGACCGCCGCCGCCGACTCGCCCACCGGCCCGTGGCAGCCGATCGGCCCCGTGCCGGAGGGCAGCAAGGCGCCGCAGCTGGTGAAGCTCGACCAGGGAAACCACCCGAAGTGGTCCCCGAACGCCGTCTACCACGAAGGCGACCGCGTCTCCTTCGAAGGGCTGCCCTACGAAGCCCGCTGGTACACGCAGGGTGAACAGCCGCTGGACGAACTCCCCTCCAACCCGAGCGCCCCTTGGGAGCCGCTCTTCAAGTACCCGGGCGAGCCGAGCGCCGAAGAAGGAGCCGAAGCCAGATGAGCATCTTCCGCCGCAAGCACGACGGGCCTCGCCGCCAGTGGGGTGCCGACGCCAACAAAGACCCGATGCCGCAGGTGCCGCGGATCGCCGGCGACTGGATGATGACCATCGGCCGCGCCGCGGTCGTCCTCACCGTCGCCGCCTGGGTCGCCCTCTTCTTCAGCGTCCTCAACGGCCAGGTGGTCGAAGGGGTCGTGGGACACGCGAGCCTCTTCGAGACGGTCGGCTTCCTCACCGCCGTCACCCTGCTCGCCGCCTCGGCGACCGCCTACCTCTTCGGCCGCCTCGGCTTCTACTACCGGACCAAAACCGCACGCCGCACGCCGCGCGCGATGCTCGACGACTTCTACGCCGAGCGCCGCCCTTCGGTCACCGCGCTGATCCCCTCCTACCAGGAGGAGCCCGGCGTGATCCTGATGACGCTTCTCTCCACCGCGCTGCAGGAGTATCCCCACCTGCGCGTCGTCCTCCTCGTCGACGACCCGCCGAACCCGCGCTACGCCGGCCCGCGCAAGCTCCTCGACAGCGCCGTCGCGCTCCCGGCCGAGGTCGAGCGCCTGCTCTCGGAGCCGCGCCGCCGCTTCGAGCGCGCGCTCGAGGCCTACGAGACCTCCGCCGACCCCTCGGCCCCCACCACCGCCGCCGAGGTCCACGCGGTCGCCGCCGAGTACGAGTTCGCGGGCTCCTGGATCCGCTCGCTGTCGGACCACTACCACGTCTCCGATCACAACGAGGCGTTCTTCGCCAACCACGTGCTCGGCAAACTCTCCGCCGACCTCGCGGTGATCGGCGGCGCCCTGCGCAACGCCGCCGACGACGACCCGGAGAAGATCGACGCCGCCCGCATGGCACAGCTCTACCGCCGCCTCGCCTGGACCTTCCGCTGCGAGGTATCGAGCTTCCAGCGAAAGCAGTTCGCCTCGCTCTCCGCCGAGCCGAACAAGGCGATGAACCTGAACAGCTACATCGGCCTGATGGGCGGCGCCTACCGCGAAGAGCAGACCCCGGCCGGCCTCTTCCTCACCCCCTGTGAGGAGGTCGAAGCCGACCTCGTCGTGCCGGAATCAGACTACGTGCTGACGATCGACGCCGACAGCGTGATCATGCCCGAGTATTGCCTCCGGCTGGTACACCTGATGGAGGGCGACGAGCACCAGGACGTCGCCGTCGCCCAGTCCCCCTACAGCGCCTTCCCCGGCGCGGCGACGCGGATCGAGCGGATCGCCGGCGCCACCACCGACCTCCAGCACATCATCCACCAGGGGATGACCTACAACGGCGCGACCTTCTGGGTCGGCGCCAACGCGATCCTCCGCAAACGCGCCCTCGCCGACATCGAGGAGGTCGAATTCAAGGGCCCGTTCAAGATCTACCGCTACATCTCCGACCGCACGGTGATCGAGGACACCGAGTCGACCATCGACCTGGCCGCGGGCGGCTGGACCCTGCACAACTACAACGAGCGCCTCGCCTTCAGCGCGACGCCGCCGGACTTCGGGTCGCTCTGCATCCAGCGCAACCGCTGGGCCAACGGCGGCCTGCTGATCCTGCCGAAGCTGTGGCGGGCGGTGCGGGAGCGTCGCAAGCGCGGCGAACGCACCTCGATCGGGGAGCTGCTCCTGCGCCTCAACTACATGGCGTCGACCTTCTGGGCCTCGCTCTTCGTCCTCTGCCTGATGATCATCCCGTTCAACGGGCACCTGGTCAGCCCGCTCACCTACGCGGTCGCGATCCCCTACTTCGTGGTGATGGCCGTCGACCTGAAGTACTGCGGCTACAAATACTCCGACGCACTGCGCATCTACGGCTTCAACCTGCTGCTCCTACCGGTCAACCTGGCGGGCAGCCTCAGTTCGATCGTCCAGGCGCTGACCGGCGCCAAGGGCAAATTCATGCGCACGCCGAAGGTCCGCAACCGCACCGTGCCCGCCTTCCTCTACGTCACCCTGCCCTACCTGCTGGTGGGCTGGTCGGTCTACACCTTCAAGGTCGCCTACGAACACGACCTCTGGTCGAATGCGGTGTTCGCGGCGATCAACGGGGTGCTCGGCGCTTACGCGATCATCGCCTTCATCGGGCTGCGCAACTCGCTCGTCGACATCTGGGTCAACGTCGTCTCCTGGCTCTACAAGCCCCAGGGCCCGAAGAAGATGGCCGCCCGCGCCCCGTCGGCGCTCAAACCGACGCCGGAGGGCACCGCCAACTGGGAGCTCGTCCTCTACCTCGGACACGCCGATCGCCGGCGCCGCCCACGCGAGACTCGGGAAGCGCCGAGCGAGCTCGACCGCGCCCCGCTCACCCTCCCCGTCTCGGCCCCCGAGGTCGACCCCAAGGTGCTGGGCATCGAGGTTGCGCCGGATACTCCTTAATTCGTTGCGGGGACGGAGGGAGTGCGGTGTCTCTCCGAGGGTTCGTGCGTGATCTGCCACACCTTGGCCGATCAGTTGACGAAGACGTCGGGAACTCCACGTTCCTTGCGCCTTCGGTCCAAGCAGGCTCCGCCCCCGCTAGGAGCGGCGCTCGGAGATCGACCCGACGACCACGCGGTCGCGTCCCTGATCCTTCGCCCGGTACATCGCACGGTCGACGGCGCGGAAGCAGGTCTCGGCGTCGGGCACGTCGCCGTGCAGCCGGCACAGTCCGACGCTGGCGGTGCAAGGGCGGCCGGTCTCGGCGGTGGCGATCGCCATCCGCAGCTCTTCGGCCACCGCGCGCGCCTGGGCGAGATCGATGTCGCGGAGGATCACCGCGAACTCGTCGCCGCCGATACGCGCCGCGACGTCGGGCGCC
Organism: Actinomycetota bacterium; assembly: GCA_018268605.1. GTDB lineage: Bacteria > Actinomycetota > Thermoleophilia > Solirubrobacterales > 70-9 > VAYN01. Next base: position 3,170 of record JAFDWG010000332.1, read on the forward strand.
GAGATCCTCTCGTCGAGCGTCTGCCCGACAACCCGGATCAGCCGGTCGCCCGCGACATGGCCCTCGGAGTCGTTGACGGCCTTGAAGTAGTCGAGGTCGATCAGCAGGAGCGCGGCACTCTCGCCCTCCTCACGGCAGCGGGCGATCGACCGGGTCAGCTCCTCCTCGAAGCGCCGCCGGTTGTAGAGAGAGGTGATCGGATCGCGGTTGGCGAGTTCGTGGGTGTGGGCCTCGAGCCGCTTGCGCTCGGAGATGTCCTGCACCTGGGAGATGAAGTGGCGTGGCGAGCCGTCCTCGTCGCGGACGATCGCCACCGCCAGCAGCACCCAGATCAGGTGCCCCGCCTTGGTGAAGTAGCGCTTCTCCATCTCGTAGGTGTCGATCTTCCCGGCGATCAACGCGTCGAGCTGCGCGAGGTCGGCATCGAGGTCGTCGGGGTGGGTGATCTCCTGAAAGGTGATGCGGGAGAGCTCCTCGGCCGGGTAGCCGACGATGTCCGTCAGCTTCTGATTGACGTGGAGGAAGCTGCCGTCGAGGTCGACGATCGCGACGCCGTGCGGGGCGGCGTTGAAGGCCGCCTCGAAGTCGCGCTCGGCGAGGCCGGCCCGGCGCTCGGCGGCCTTCCGCTCGGAGAGGTCGTCGTACCAGGCGATGCGGTAGCGGACCGCCCCACTCTCGTCGCGGGCCGCCATCGCCTCGGTGAGCACCGGGAATACCGCGCCGTCGAGTCGCACGTGCTCGGACTCGTAGGAGACGAAGGTGTTCTCGTCGACGGTCTCGGAGACGTCGGGGATCCGCTCGGTCGAGTCCGCGGCGAGGAGCGAGGCCAGCGGTTTGCCGACGAAGTCCCCGACGGTTCCCCCGTGCATCTCCGCCAGCGCCGGGTTCAGGGAGATGATCGAGCCCGTCTCGGCGTCGACCACGGTGATCCCGCGGCTGGTCTGCTTGAAGCAGAGCTCCCACATCTGCCGCAGCGCGTCGCCTTCGATCGTCGCGCTCCCGTCGCGTCGCATGACCATGATTTCGGTCAGCCGGCCGTCGTCGTCGCGGATCGCCAGCGCCGCGGCTTCGCAGAAGATCCACGATCCGTTCTTGTGCCGGCAGCGGTAGTTGACGTCGACCCGTTCGCCTCCGTTGAGCAGCACCGCGTGGGCGCCGCGGACGTCGTCGACGTCGGCCGGATGGACGAAGTCATAGCCCGACTGGCCGACAAGCTCGTCAGGGGTGAAGCCGAACAGCGCCGAGCTCGATCCCGACGCGTACGTATAGACCCCCTCGGCGGTATGGCGGGAGACCATCTCGCCGAGCGTGTCGGCAAGAACCTCGAAGCCGTTCAGATGCGAGGACGACCAGGGCATGTCCGTCTATCGGTTGTGGGGCAGTGGCGGTTTAGCGGAACGAAGGGAGTTTTACCGGTTCTCGGTACCCGAGTGTTCACCGCCGGCCCGGGTGGGGGGTCGACCGCTGACAGCGGCGGGCCGCGGCCGCTGCCGCGGCGTCGTCAAGCCGCCAGATCGCGGGCGCTGGAGACCATCGCGACCGTCGCCGCGCGTAGGCCGTCGGGCTCGACGATCGGCTCCTCGAAGCCGACCCGGGCGCCGGTCCGACCGCGCGGGGTGACCAGGTCGAGGTCGAGGCCGTAACGGTCGGCGCCGACGCACGTTGCCGCTTCCGCATCGGTATGGCCGCCGAGGGCCCGGGCGAAGAGCAGGAGCGCATCGGCGTGGTCGGCATTCAGGTGGGCGATCGCCCCCGGGGCGCTCGGCGCGACCGGGTCCGCCTCGGCGGCGGCGAAGGACTCCGGGCCGACCGAGTCCATCCGACCGAAGCCGCCGACCCACCGCACGCGCTCGACCTTCAGCACCCACCAGGTGAAGTCGACGAAGTCGCCGAAGATCGCCGCCGAGGCGATCGCCGCCTCGTAGATCCGCCGCGCTTCCTCGAGCCGCCCGCCGGCCGGCTCTTCGGCGACGCCCGCCACCGTGACGCGGCCCGTGTCGGCGGGATCGCGGGCCGGGGGGACCGACTCCGAGACGGCCAGGCTCGCCCGCTGGTCCCGCTTCAGATTGCGCCCGTGCTGAGCGAGGGTGGAGAGGGAGAAGACCGGGCTCCCGTCGGCGAGCACGCCGTAGTTGACGATCGAGGCCCATGGGTCGCCCTCAGCGCTGAGGGTCGCCAGCGCGCCGGTCACGTTCGCCGCGAGGATCGTCCGCGCCTCCTCCGCCGCGCTGCGCTTGCGCGCCACCGGGACCTCTACCAGCGGGGGCAACTGCGCCATCAGCTCGGCGGCGGCCGATCCCATGCCCACCGGGACGCCGTGCCCGCCCATGTCGATGGTCTGCGTCGGATCTTGGGGCGCCGCGTCGGATGAGCTCATGGCCGCTAGGCTAACAGAACTTAGGGTTCCCTAATCAGGGTCGCCTAACTCGCATTTTGTCCGCCGCCCCGGCACTCCCCTTGCGGACGATGACCGTCCGCCCGTCGGCGAGCCGGTAGATCGTGCCGATCGCTTCGCCGCGACCGATCACCTTCTCGCCCGGCCTCAGCTTCACCCGCTCGACCTGCTGGTCACGCCTCGCAGTGACGGCGTCGGTGGCCCGAGTCTTCGTCGATGCCGCCTCCTTGCCGGTGATCGCCGAGGTCAGGTTCAGCGAGGAGAGGGCGGCGAGGAGGAAGGCGACCGAGAGGACGATGCCGAGGTCGAAGAGGTTGACCAGCCCGTCCAGCGGATCGCCGGCCCGGTCCTCCCGGCTGCGTGCCCGCGCCGTCACCTTCACGGCGCACCCACATAGGTCGCGGCCGCCTCGGCCGGCAGGCCGCCGTCAGGGTACGGCGCGGTGAGGCAGGCCGCGACGTACTCGACGTCGGAGAAGTCCTGTGCGTAGAGCCGGTCGCGGACGAGCGAGATGCCGAAGGCGATCGCACCGACGAGGAGGCCCGCGACGGTGACGCTGAAGGCGACGCGGAGGTTGTCGGTCAGCGTCGCGACGTCGCCGTCGGCTAGCCCCGCGAGGGCGGGCGAGAGGGGGATCAGCGTCCCCATCAGCCCCAGCGCCGGCCCCATCCGCACGAGGACTCGGGTGCGCTCGAGGCGACGCAGGCTGCGGTAGTCGTACTCGGCGAGGCGCTTGGCGATCCGCGCCTCGGCGTCGGGCCGGCCGATCTGCTCGACGATGCCCGCGAAGGCCTCCTCCATCAGCATGTTCCAGGCGAAGGGCCGGAGCGTCCGCAGGGCCTCGGCGCTCTGCCCGGCGGCGAGTTGCGCGCGGCACTGATCTACTGCCGACTCGAGCCGGGCGAGGCTGCGGTACCGACGCCGACGGAGCTCGACCAGCAGCGACCCCGTTTCGACGATCACCACGACGAGCGCGATCAGCGCCAGGATCAGCACCGGTATCCGCAGCGCGTCGGAGACGTCGTAGAGGAGGTTCTCGATGGTCATCTGAGCCTTTCTTGGATTCGTGGGATCAGGTCGACGAAGCGCCCTGCCTCGGCCAGGGCGCCGAGGCCGAGCAGCGCCACGACGGCGCCGAGGCCGAGGGCAGCGCCGGGCACGCCGCCGTTGCCGCCGCCATCGGCGCGCGGGGTGCCGGTCCGGGCGGCGGCCTGGGGGCGGGGCACCCTGGTGGGGAGGGGCTCGGCTTCGACGTCCCCGGACAGCAGTTCGCCGGTGACGACCTCACCGACCTGCGTCGACTCAGGCGCGGGCTTCTCGGTCTTCGGCTTCCGTCCTTTCTCCGGCCGCGGTTTCTCGGTCTTCCGTTCCGGGGGCCGGACCGGCGTCGGGTCGGAGGTCGGCGTTGGGACTGGTGTCGGGACGAACGCGGTCGCTTCGGCCTCCGGCGCTCCTCCGCCCGGTGATGGCGCTCCGCCCGTCGACGCGGGCCCAGACGGCCCTTCGGCGGCGCCATGGTCGGGCGCGCCTTTCGACTTGTCCGTGCCGCCGCCCTTACGGTCCGGCCCGCCCGCCGGAGCCGCCCCGACCTGGATCCTCGCCACCGCGGAGGCGCCGGTGTCTTCCCCCGCCGCGGTGACGCCGACGACGACCGAGTAGCTCCCGGGCTTGGCGAAAGCGTGGGTGGCGGTCTCGCCCGCGCCCGAGTTGCCGTCGTCGAAGTACCAGGAGTAGGTGAGCGCCTCGCCGGACCCCGCCCGTTCGACCACGGCCCGGAAGTTCACCTTCTCCCCGACCTCGACCTTGCGCGGCGCCGCCTCGACCCGCACCAGCAACGAGGCGCCCTTGCGCATGACGATCGTCAGGCCCGTCGGCGACTGGAACCTGTCGGCGACGTTGTCGTCTTCGGCCGAGGCGGCCGGGCGTAGGAAGCCGGTTCCGGTGCCGGTCGAGTAGACGACCGGCGCGGGATCATCGAGTGCCTGCGCCCTCGACAGTTGCACCGCGCCGCCACCGGGGCGTTGGATCTCCAGATACGAGAAGGCGTATGGATCGAGTTCGGAAGCTTCCAGGAGGGCGGCGATCGAGAAGCCGGTGATCGTCTGCGTGCTCTCGCCTTCCGGCCCGCGCAGCGGGTAGGTGCGGTCGACCACGTCTTCACTCCCCGTCAGCGCTTCCAAGGAGAGCGTGTGCTGTGCGCCGCCCGGGGTGACGATGGTGACCTCCGGAGCGTCGGCCCGCGCGACACCGCTCGCAGCCACGGTCATCGTCAGAGCGGCGACCAGGAAGACGATTCGCCTCATCGCTGCCCCAGCCAGGCGACGTGAAGAGCGGTGCGGCCGTCGCGCTCGGAGAGCCAGGCGTCGGCGTGCCAGACCTCGGCGAGCAACTCCGGGGTGAGCACCTCGCGCGGGGGCCCGGTGGCGACCGTCCGCCCCTTCGAGACGACGATGACGGTGTCGGCGATGGCCGCGGCGAGCGCCAGGTCGTGGACCACGAGCAGCACCGTCAGCCCTTCGGCGGTCAGGTTGCGCAGGAGGGCGGCGACCTCGACGGTGGCGCCGAGGTCGAGCTGGGAAGTCGGCTCGTCGGCGATCAGCACCGGCGCCTCCTGGGCGAGGCCGATCGCGATCTGGACCCGCTGGAGCTCACCGCCGGAGAGGGTGGTGAGAGCCCGCTCGGCGAAGCGGCCGACCTCTGCCCGGGCCATCGCCCGCTCGATCGCGTCGCGGTCGGCGCGCGTCATCCGTCCCAACATCCGCAGCTGGGAGGAGCGGCCGATGGTCACCGCTTCGCGCACGGTGACGCCCGCGGGCACCGGCATGCGCTGGGGCACAAAGGCGCGCAGGCGGGCGAGCTCGCGACCGCTGAGCGCGCCGATCTCGGTGCCGAGCCAGGCGATCGCGCCGGCGCTCGGGCGCTGCATGCCGCAGACGGAGCGGACCAGGGTCGACTTGCCCGCTCCGTTGGGACCGACGACCGCGACCAACTCTCCGGGACGCACCTGGAAGCTCGCGTCGTGAACGATCGGGGTGCCGCCGATCTTGACCTGCACGTCGTAGGCCTCGAGCGCGAGCGGGGCACTTATCTGGGCGGCCGCCTCCATCAGAGCGCCCTCCGCAGCAGCCAAAGGAAGACCGGGACGCCGAGGATCACCATGAATGGGCCGACGGGCAGTTCGACCGGCGACCGCACCGTGCGCGCCAGCGTGTCGGCGCCGGCCAGGAGCGCGGCACCACCGAGCGCCGAGGCGGGGACGACGAAGGTCTGGCTCGAGGTCTTGCCGGCCATCCGCACGACGTGGGGGACGACGAGCCCGAGGAAGGCAAGGAGTCCTGCGATCGCCGCCGATGCCGCGGCCAGGAACGCCGCCGCGACCGCCGCGCCGAGGCGGATCAGCTGCGGGCGCGAGCCGAGTGAGGCGGCGACGTCGTCCCCGAGTGCGAGCCGGTCCAGCGGGCGGATCAGGAAGGCGACGAGGATCGCGCCGACGAGGAAGTAGGGCCAGGTCGTCTCGAGGTTTTCCCAACCCGACGAGGTCAGGCCGCCGGCGAGGAAGAAGATCGCAGAGGGGGCTTTTTCGGGAAAGGCGGCGAGCAGGCCGGTGGTGCCGGCGGTGAAGAGCGAGAGCATCGCGATGCCGGCGAGGACGACCTTGGCGATCGCGCCGCGGTTGCGCCCGGTCCAGGCGAAGGCGAAGACGAGGGCCGCGGCGAGGAGGCCGAAGAAGAGGGCGCCGATCGGCAGCAGCGCGATCTTCTCGGGGAAGAGGACGATGATCAGGATCGCGCCGAAGCCCGAGCCGCCGGTGACGCCGATCACGTCGGGCGAGGCGAGCGGGTTGGCGAGGGCGCCCTGGAGGATCGCCCCGGCCACCCCGAGCGCGGCGCCGACGACCAGCGCTTCGACCGTCCGCGGGAGTCGAAGCGACTCGACGATCTGGTGGTTCGGCCCGGCCTTGCCGCTGCCGAAGAGGATGTCGAGGACTTCCCCGGGCGGCACCTTGACCGCGCCCAGGGCGAGCTCGGCGATCGCGGCGGCGATCAGCAGGGCGACGAGGGTCGCCAGGACGATCAGTCGCCGCGTCAAGGCTCAGCCGGGCCAGTTGTGGAGGTACTTCTTGCGGACTTCTTCGATCGTCCTGCCGACTTCGGGCCCCGCCTGCAGCAGCGAGTTGTCGGCGGAGATGTAGATCTGGCCTTCCTTGGCCGCGGTGGTCGAGCCCCAGGCCGGATCGTTCTGGAAGTACTTCGCGATCGCCGGGATGTCGTCGGGATCGCCGTGCGGGACGACGATCAGGATTTCGGGGTCTTCGGCGACCACCACTTCGTCAGAGATCCGCTGAAAGCCGGAGCCCGAGGTGAGCCCGCCTGCGAGCACATCGGCGCCCGCCTTGCGGACCAGGTCTCCGCCCCAGCTGTTCGGCAGGAAGGTGAAGGGCGACTGGCCGACGCCGAGGATCACCATCACCGACGGGCGCTTCGTGATGGCCTTACGTGCCTTTCCCAGTTCTTCCTTCATCTTCGCCACGAGCGCCTTCGCCTCCGGCAGCTTGCCGACGAGGCTGCCGAGCGCGAGCGTCTTCGAGATCACCCCGTTGACCCGGACGGGCTCGCGGGTCTCGACCCGGATGCCGAGGCTCTGTATCGCCTGGTTGCCCTTCGCCCAGGTCCTGGTCGAGAGGACGAGGTCGGGGCGGAGGGAGACGAGCTGCTCGAGGTTCGGGCCGTTCGGGTGGGAGAGCGGCAGGACCTTGACGCTCTTCAGCTGCGGCGCGAAGCGTTCGTTGCCGCCGATGGTCTGGCCGATCGCGACCGGCTGGACGCCGAGCTTCACCAAGGTGTTCGCGGCGAACGGAGTGAGCGCGACGATCCGCTTCGGTGTCGCGGCGGACGCGGACGCGGCGGCCCAGAGCAAGAGCGCCACGGCGAGCAGCGAGAGGCTCACGGCCACTCGGGGCGTCCGCCGCCAGGAGCCCGCCCCTCGACGCGGCTCATTCTCGTGGGCTTGCTTCGTTGCGACCAAGGGCCTGCTCCTTCCGTACTCGCTCGTACCTGGCTTAGGGTGCCCTAACAACCTAGCGTGACTTTGTTAGGGTCGCCTTATTAGGACACCCTAACAAGGAGGAAGCAGTTGAAGTCGATCTCGATCTTGAGCCGCGCAGCAAGGCACCTCGCCGCTCTCGGAGCCTTGGCGGCAGCGGCCGTCGCGGTTGCCGCGACGCCGGCATCGGCGGCCACGATCCCGCCGGGAGGGATGGCGGTCGAGGGCGCGAGCCTCGACTGGACGGGCAGCACCGTGATGCAGTCGCCCTTTGCCGCAGGTCCGATGAAATTCTTCCACTACTTCTCCGCGGGAATCTCAGAGGGGACCGAAGCCACCTACAAGGGGGTCGACGGCAACGCCGAGGTCCGGCTCGAAGCAGAGGGCCCCGAAGCGGTCGCCAGCTGGGCCACCCACACGAACTTCGGCCCCGAAGCCGGCAAACACCAAGTGGTGCGGCTGTTGAACGGGACCGGCCGGATCGAGGCCGACGGCTCGGCGACGATCGCCTGGAACGCCGGCTTCAGCGTGAACTTCTACAGCGGCTCGGCACCCTTCTCGGTCGAGAACCCGACGCTCATCGTCAAGCCCGACGGCACCGGTGAACTGACCGCGACCCTGTCCGGGTGCAAAGCAAGCAAAGCCGAACCGCAGGCCGGGTGCGTCCCGTTCGCGCCGGTGCCAGGCGCCCAGGTAGCGACTTTCTCCGGCGTCTCGATCGATCCCGATGCGGCCCTGACGATCGCGCCGCACTATGCCGGTGTCACGGTTGAAACGGCCGGTGGGACGCCGCAGAACCGCGAAGTCGAAGGCTGGGGTGCCTGGCCGCAGTCGTTCGTCACCTTCCAGCTCAACACGGGGCTCTCGTCCTTCTTCTACTCCTCAGGCAGTGGAGAGGATCCGAAAAAGGCACCGCTCCCTTTCGTCATCGACTTCAAGGGCCCGAAGCCGACGCCCCCCGCGCCGACTCCCTCGAGCCCGAACAAGCCCGAGTCGACCCCGACCCCCGTGTCCGCTCCTGGACCGGCGAAGCTCGCCGCGTCCAAGGGCCTCCAGAAGTTCGGAGCCGACGGCGTCGCGAAAGTGGCGAGCCTGGCTTGCCCCAGCGGCGGCGCAACCTGCACCACCACGGTGCCGAAGCGCCTCGGCGCGAAGATCGCCGGTAAGCGTTACGTACTCGGTGTGATGGCGCCGAAGAAGATCGGCGCCGGCAAGTCGGCGACGGTCAAGGTCCACGTCCCGAAGGCCGCCCGCGAGGCGCTCGGCAAGAAGAAGTACCAGGTGAAGTTGCCCGTCGCCCTGCACGCCAACGGGGCCACCACCAAGCAGGTGGTCAAGGTCGAGATCGCGGGACGCCGGTAGATGCTCAGCGTGCGAAACGCGGTGGCGATCGGGGTGCTGGCGCTGGCCGGCGCCCTGATCGCCGCCCCGGCGGCGGGCGCCGCCGGGGTCCGCACGGTCTCCGCCGGTGGGGTGGTCAAGGTCGGCATGGTCCACTGCGCGGCGTCGGAAGCCTGCGCCGTGAAGCCACGGCCGAAGCGGATCGCGGGCAAGGCCGAAGGCAGGAAGGTCAAGGCCAGGGTCGTCGTCCCGTCGGTCCTCGGGCCTGGCGGCAAGGCGCCGGTCAAGCTGCGGTTTGGCGCGGGGGCGCTCGAACGCCTCGCCGGCCATTCAACGTCCTTCCACGCGCGCGTACTGGTGAAGGGCTCGGGCCGGCAGTCGATGCAGGTCTTCAAGGTGACGCTCAAGCGACCGGACCTCGCTCCCAAGTCGGCCACTCCCGGCGGCAGTGTCCCGAAAGCTCCGGGCGGCAACGGTGCCCCCAACGGCGAAGGGGCCCACTCCGAACCGGTGAGCGGCGAAGCTCCGCCCCTGGCCCGACCGCTCACGGCGAGGACCGTGGAACGGGTCGGCATCAAGTGGTTCCCCCGCACCTCCTGGTTGGCCTACGTGGCAACCGGCGAAGGCACCACTACCACGGGCGGCGCCACCTCGGTCTTCTCTACCGTCGCCCCCTGTCCGGCGCAGCCGGGTTCGAACGAAGGCGGCGGCTCGAGCTCAGGCGTCAGCCTCCCCTTTGAGATCGACTTCACCCCGACCGAATCCTGGTTCGACCCGGCCACGGGCGCGGCCGCCATCAACGGCACAGGCAGCGTCTCCTTCCGCTTCAAAGGCCACGGCATCGACCTCACCGGCTCGGATCCCGAAATCCAGATCAACGGCGCCTCGTCCCAAGCGGTCTTCCGCTTCTCCGGCTCCGAAGGCACTCCCTACCCCGACCAAAGAGTCGCCCTCCTGAAGCTGGCCACCACCGCCCCGACCCAAGAAGGCAACACCTACACCTACAACCTCCTCCGCGCCACCCTCACACCCGACGGCGAAAAGGTCTTCGCCGGCTTCTACGCCGCGCCGACGAACAACGGCTTCGGCTGCGTCTCGGCCTCGTTCACCGTGCCGTGAGCCGGACTGACTACAGGCCCGCCGGGTGCCGCACCGCGAACTTCGGCAGGATGGTTGCTTCGGGGGCGGCCATCTTCCAGCGGGGGCCGCTGATGTTGCCGATGTTGTTGCGGGTGTCGAAGCGGAGGCCGGCGACGACCATGAAGACGTGTTCGGCGTTGGCGTAGATGGTGATCCATCTGCCGGGACCCGGTTCGCCGTAGTGGGCGAGTTGGCCGCTTACCTCGGTGACGTCGAGGAGGTTGGCACCGTGGAGGGCGTAGGAGACGGCGCCTGAGCAGTCATAGCCCTTGGCGATGAAGGAGGCGTGGCCGCCGCCCCAGATGTAGGGGGTATCGTCGATTTCGTTGGCGGCGGCGATGACTCGCTTGACCACCGGCGGGGCGGTGGGGGGCGGGACGGCTTCGCCTTCGACCAGGGTGGCGCCACAGTTGGCCGCGGTGCGGAGGGCCGGGCTCGGGGCCGGTTCGCAGCCGGCGCCCCAGGGGACTTCCGGGGACGAGACCGGGGATTCGGCGGCCGACGCCGCGGGCGCGCAGAGAGCCGCTCCCACGAGCGCCGTGGCGAGGAGCGAGATGGCCTGTCGCTTCACGCCAGGAAGGGTAGGGGAGCGAGAGACGTCACGTCGGCGGTGTGGCCGGATCGTCCGATCGTGGCTAGGCGATGCCGGTCGGCCGATGCCAGGTGGTGCCTCCGCCGATCTCCTCGAAGCCGAGGTGCCGGAGGTTCCTGATCGCGGCGTCGCTCAACGAGTGCGCATCGCAGACCTCCGCCACCGCGAAGTCGCATCCACGCTTCCTCGCGTCGATCAGGCGGCGCTCCAGCAAGGCCGTGTGGCAACCGTGGCGCCTCGCCTCCGGCAGGGTCGCTTCGAGGCCGAGGAGGGCGACCTTGCCGAGGATGAGCATCGCCCCGCAGGCCACCTCTTGGCCACCGAGGCTCGCCCGGTAGCAATGCCACCCCTCGCGGTTCGGGAGGCCCAACATGAGGATGGTGGCGAGGCTCGACAGGCCGAGAACCTCGCCGTAGATGTGGCTCATGCCTTCGGTCTCGAGCGGGCCGAGCTCGCAGATCTCCAAGGGGCTGGGGACGTAGGCCTTCTCCTCTGTCCCTGGATGGACGAAGCGGCGAAGGACGGGGCCGCCCTCGTAGCCCCGGGATCTGAGCCAGCGCACGGCGGCCTCGGTGCCGGGACGATCGGAGGCGACGGAGACGAGGTAGTCGACCTCACGGGAGCGCACCCATTCGATCGCGGCCGCGAGGTCTCCCCCGTCGGCCGCGCCGTCCTCTGCCGCGCCTTGGACCGCGTTCATGAGGCTGGCCTCGGGAAGGTCGCCGAAAACGGTTGCCAAGACCGGGCCGAAGCGGCGATGCCGGACTTCCGCCTCTTCGACGGCGTCCTTGGGCGCCGATCGCCACAGGTCCTCTCTGAATCGAAGCTCGGCCGCGGCGAGTGCCGCCGCGTCGTAGCTACACGTACCGATCACTGGCGTCCTTCCCCTTTGCCCGCCCGACCACTATAGGAAGGGAGAACCTGCGCATCAAGACGTCAATCGAGTACCTGCAAAGTAATCGAGTGTTAACCCGGCCGGCGGCCACCGGAACGAGAAAGGGCGGCCCGGAGGCCGCCCTTTCCACTGCGCTCTCGTCAGGAGAGCTTTGCCTTGAGGCTCAGCCCTTCGGCGTGCAGGCGCGGACGATTTCCGTCGTCGCCTTGGTGCCGTCTTCGAACTTGCCTTCGACGTGGACTTTCAGCTTCCCGTCCTGACAGGTCGAGCTGATCGGGTTGTGACCCGCCACGTTCTTTTTGATGTTCAGGTTGAATTTGACGATGGAGCCGCTGCCGCCCGTGATCTGCGGGATCTTGGCGATGGCCTGGGTGCCGAAGCGGCCGTGCTTGTGCTTCTTGATGGTCACCGTGGTGACGATCGCGCCGGAGATCGGGTTCGAGAAGTAGGCGTGGATGAACATCGTCGCCTTCCCGCCCTTTTCGCCGCCGTTGAATACGAGGATCTTCGACTTCACGTCGATCGGCTTCTGTTCGGCGAAGGCGACCTCGGCGGTCGCTTCACCGGTGCCGATGATCGCCGACTTGCACGCCTTTTCGGCGGCATTGGTGTCGGTGGCCTGGAGCTGGCCCGATTTGCAGGTCGGGATGCCCTTCAGGTGGACTTCACCGGCTTTGTCGGCTTCCAAGATCACTTCGCGGATCGCCGGCGGGTGGGACCCGTCAGCCTCTTTGACTTCGCCCGACGCCTTGAGTTCGATCGGCGTCTGCTTGGTCTTCGACAGCGCCTTCGGGCTGAAGCCGCCGTTTGCCGTCAGTTCGAGGTTGCCGACTTTGACCGTGACCGGGGTTTCTCCCCCAGCCGCCGTCGCGATCCCGACCGCCGAGACGGCGATCAGGGCCCCCAAGGCGAGGACTATCAGCACGTGTTTGCGCATATCCCTATATCTCTCCTTTGTGCGGCCGACCCATCGGGGGCCACGGCCGTCGAAAAAACGTTGCGTCAAACCGTGGAACGGTTTGTGCGCGGGTCAACCTATACCACCCGTCCGCACTCTATAAACACGATGATCGGCCGAAAGAAGCGGTGCCGCGGCCGATATCGGTACGCGCCGTATCCGTCTGGGGCCAGGTCCCGGGAGCGGTCGGCGCTAATCGACCCAGACGACCTCGTCGCGGGCGGGTCCGACGCCGGCGATCTTGATCGGAACGCCGACGAACTCGGCGATGAACCCGAGATAGTCGCGCGCCGCGGTGGGGAGGTCGGCGAAGGATTTGCACCCGGTGATGTCCTCGTCGAAGCCGGGGAGCTCCTCGTACTCGGCGGTGGCCGAGTGGAGGATCGACTGGTGGTAGGGGAACTCCTCGAGGATCGCGCCTTCCTTGGAGCGGTAGCGCACCGCGACCCGCAGTGGGCCGATGCCGCTGAGGACGTCGAGCTTGGTGATCGCCAGTGCGTCCATCCGGTTGAGGCGGACCGCGTAGCGGAGGCCGACGAGGTCCATCCAGCCCGCGCGGCGGCGGCGACCGGTCGTGGTGCCGTACTCGTGTCCCTGATCGATGATCTGGTCGCCGATCTCGTCGTGGAGCTCGGTCGGGAACGGGCCCGCGCCGACCCGTGTCGAGTAGGCCTTGGCGATCCCCCATACCTCGTCGATGTCGGTCGGACCGACCCCGGCGCCCACGGTCGCCGCGCCGGCGATCGGGTTGGACGAGGTGACGAAGGGATAGGTCCCGTGGTCGAGGTCGAGAAGCGTCGCCTGGGCGCCCTCGAAGATCACCGTCTCCTTGCGGTCGAGCGCGTCCCAGCAGAGCTTCGCGGTGTCGGCGATGTGGGGCTCGAGCCGGTGGCCGTAGGCGACGTGCTCCTCCACCATCGCGTGAAGGTCCGGCCGCGGGTCGACGACGCCGCCCATCGAGCCCTCCGCCGCGGCCTTGCTCTCGTCGCCCGCTTCCTTGCGAAGTTTGCGCCGCTGCACCGAGAGTTCGCGCAGCGCCTGCTGCTTGGGCTCCAGCGCGGCGCGGATCTTCGTCCGCAGGATCTTCTCGTCGAGCAGGTCCTGGACGCGGATGCCGAGCCGCAGCGCCTTGTCGGCGTAGGCGAGCCCGATCCCGCGACGCGTGGTTCCGATCGAGTTCTTCCCCAGTTTCGTCTCACTCGCGGTGTCGAGGAGCACGTGGTAGGGCATGATCAGATGCGCGTTGGCGGACAGCTTCAGGTTCGCGACGCTGATCCCGGCCCGTCTGAGGCCGTCGATCTCGGTCAACAGCACCCGCGGGTCGACGACGACCCCGTTGCCGATCACGCACGTCTTCTCCGAATGCAGGATCCCCGACGGGATCAGATGGAAGGCGAAGGTCTCGCCGTCCCGCACGATCGTGTGCCCCGCGTTGTTGCCGCCCTGGAACCGGACGATGGTGGTAGCCCGCTCGGCGAGCAGATCCGTGATCTTGCCCTTGCCCTCGTCGCCCCACTGGGCGCCGACTATGACCACGCCTGGCACTGGCTGGATTCTGACGGTTGTCCGCCTGGCGTGCGGCTACGCCGCGAGGCGGTGGTCTTCGCCGTGCATGGGGAGCATGCAATCGCTACACATCTCCACCAAGCGCGACACCGTTCGCCGGCCGATCTGGTCGATCAGCTCGGGCTCGTTGAGGTTGGTGGTGACCAAGATGGCGCGTTCGTTCTCGTAGCGCTCGTTGACCAGCGCGTATAGCTGCTCCAGCACCCAGTCGGAGCGTTTCTCGGCCCCGAGGTCGTCGATGTGGAGGAGATCCACCGTGGTGAGTTTCCTGAACAGCTCCATGTAGGAGTCGCTGTCGGGGCCGGCGTCATAGCTCTGGCGGATGCGTGCCAGGAGTTTCGGGAGCGAGTAGATCGCGACCGTGTGCTTGCGCTCTAGAGCTGATTTGGAGACGAGCATGCCGAGCGTGGTCTTGCCGGTGCCCGGGTCGCCGAAAAGCCAGACCCCGCGCCCGGTCGCGATGTTCTCGTCAAGCTCGTCGAGGTAGGCGCGGACCGCATCCACTGCGGCACGGGCCTGGAATTCCCTGGCCATGTCCGAGATCGGTGGACGGTTGAAGGACACTCCCTGGAACCGCCTCGGGATCACCGACGAGACTCCGCGGCTCGCGCTCTTGCGCAGGCGGTCTGCGCGGCAGTCGCACGGGCGCGCCACATCTTCGGGACCGAGGATCCAGCCGTCCCCTTCGCAGATCCCGAGGGGACAGACCTGGCCGCGGAACGGTTCGGAGCGGGCGACTGCCATCAGAACTCCGGCCCCACGGCGGCGGCGTCATCGTAGGGTGGCGGGTCTTCGCCCACGGGCTGTTCGATCGGCGCCTCCTGGCCGCTGTAGTCGGCGAACTTCGGGTAGCGGTCGAGGAAGACGAGGTCCTTGGTGGCGATCGGTCCGTTCCTATGCTTGGCGATGATCAGGCTGGCGAGCCCGTCGGGCTCCTCGTCGGGGTCGCGGTAGTAGTCGGCCCGATAGAGGAAGGCGACGAGGTCGGCGTCCTGCTCGATCTGTCCCGACTCGCGCAGGTCGGACAGCTGCGGTTTCGGGGGCGAGCGTTGCTCGGGCGCGCGGGAGAGCTGTGAGATCGCCATCACCGGTACCTGGAGCTCACGAGCGAGGATCTTGAGACCGCGGGAGATCTGGCCGACCTGCTCGACGCGGTTGGCGCGCGCGTCGTCGGAGCGCATCAGCTGCATGTAGTCGAGGATGATCAGCCCGAGGCCGCCGCGGTCCTGTTCCTGGGCGTGGAGGCGGCGCGCCTTCGCCCGCAGGTCGAGGATGCCGAGGTCGGAGGAGTCGTCGAACCAGAGCGGCGCGTTCTCCAGTTCGTTGGCGGCGCGCAGCACCTTCGGCCAGTCGCGCGGGGACACCTGACCTTTGCGCAGCTTGTCGCCGGGAATGCGCGCGCGGCACGCGATGAAGCGCTGGGCAAGCTCGACCTCCGACATCTCGAGCGAGAAGAAGGCGACTGGCTTGTCGCGCTTGACCGCCACGTTTTCGGCGATGTTGGCAACCAGCGCCGACTTTCCCATGGCCGGGCGTGCGGCGACGATGATCAGGTTGCCGGGCTGGAAGCCGCCGGTGACGGCGTCGATGTCGCGGAAGCCGGAGGGGGTGCCGGTGAGCTCGGTCTCGCCGGTCGAGAGCTTCTCGAGGCGGTCGACCTCGTCGTGGAGGATGTCGCCGATGATGCGGAAGTCGGAGGCCTGCTCTTTGTGGGCGACTTCGAAGAGGAGTTTCTCGGCCCGCTCGGAGAGCTCGCGCGGTTCCCCGTCGCGCTCGTTGACCCAGCCTTGGATTTCCTGGCCCGCCCCGAGAAGCCGGCGCAGCAGGGAGTTCTGCTGGACGATCTCGGCATAGTGTTTGGCGTTGCCGGCCGCGGGAACCTTCGCGGCCAGCTCGGAGACGTAGTGTTTGCCGCCCGCCTCGTCGATCTTGTTCGTCTGCGTCAGGGACTCGGCGACGGAGAGCTCATCGACCGGCTTCGAGGCGGCGTAGAGGTTGTGGATCGCTTCGAAGATCGCCCGATGGCGGTCGAGGTAGAAGTCGGCCGCGTTGAGCTTGACCTCGTCGATGACCCGGGTCAGCGTCGGCTCGGCGACCAGCATCGCGCCGAGGACGGACTCCTCGGCCTCGATGTTCTGCGGGGGGACGTGGGTTGCCGGAGACGGAGACATTCAGGGATTAGGGATAGACGGTGGGTCGGCGGAACGGCGGGGGAAGGCGGGACGCTGATGATCAAACCAGAGCCGCACCCTCGGCCGAGACGGGCAGGGCGCAAATACGTTGGAAAAGAAGTTCGGGATGCGGGCGCGAGGACGGGTGTTGGGGGGTGGGGCGCGGGACGGTCGTTGTGCCGGCGGGGGCGGCCCCGGAACGCGCTGCGTGAGTTGGGGCCCTTATAGGGGACCTAATCCACGCAGCGCAGGAGTCGGTGTTGTTCAACACGCACCGAAGCGTGGATTTCGTGACTTCTCTCGCACCACGCCACAGATCCTTCACCGCTTTCATACCCGGCCGTCTCGGCCACGGCCACAGCCTGCCCGGGCCGTGGCCGAGACGGCC
>JAFDWG010000333.1 GCA_018268605.1 Actinomycetota bacterium
GAGGCCGTGGGTGGCGGAGGTCGGGAAGGCGTGGTGGGAGTTGTGGAAGGCCTCGCCGAGGGTCGGGATCGCGATCAGGGCGAGGTTGCGGGACTGGTCGTCGGTCTCGTAGTCGCGGCGGCCGAAGAAGTGACACAGCGAGTTGATGCTGTAGGTGAAGTGATGGAGGACGAAGACGCGGACCAGGCCGCCCCAGAGCATCCCGGTGAGCCCGGCGAAAAGGGTGCCGCCGATCGCCCAGCCGAGGAAGAAGGGCAGGACGATGCCGAGGACCGCCCAGAGGATGAAGGTGCGGTCGACCCAGCTGATGATCGGGTCCTTGATCAGGTCCGGCGCGAAGCGTTCCTTGTTGCCGCGCTGGGTGTGGATGAAGATCCAGCCGAGGTGGGCGTGTGCGAGGCCCCGCAGGGCGCCGCTCCAACCGTGGCCGTGGTCGACGTGGGGGCTGTGCGGGTCCCCCTCCTTGTCGCTGAAGGTATGGTGCTTGCGGTGGTCGGCGACCCACGAGATGACCGGCCCCTCGATCGCCGCCGAGCCGAGGATCGCCAGCAGCCCGTGCAGCCAGCCGTAGGTTTTGAAGGCGCGGTGGGTGAGGTGGCGATGGAAGCCGACCGTGATCCCGAGGCCGGTCAGCACGTACATGACGAAGAAGAGGATCACGTCGCTCCAGTGCAGCGCCTGTCCCCAGACCTGCCAGGCGGCGACGATCAGGGCGACGAAGGGGACGACGGTGACGAACCCGGTGATGATCCGGTCACGGGTCTCGTTGGCGACCGGCTGGACGTCCCCGGGCCGGGGGCCGGGCGCGGGGGCAGACGAAGGCGGTGGTACTGGAGAGGTCACGCTCATGAGAGGCGGGATTGTAGGTACCCCTAAGGCGCCCATGCTTAGAATCGGGAAACATTTAAATTGAGCGCTCGGTGAGGACCCCGGCACTCACGGGCGAGTAGGGTCGCGCGCTATGCCCTTCGCCACCACCACCCCGCTGCGCCGCGAGATCGCCGCGCGCATCCCCGACCGTCCCTTCACCGTCCGATTCTGGGACGGCACCGAGCTGCCCGCGACCGCCGGAAACGGCGACGGGCCGACCTTCACGGTGCGCTCGCCGCGCGCCGCCGGGCACGCTCTGCGGGCCCCCGGCCAGCTCGGCCTCGGCCGCGCCTACGTCTCCGGCGAGCTGGAGCTCGACGACATCGACGCGGTGATCGGCGTCCTCGACGGCTGGCAGCCGCCCTCGCTCGACGGCGCCGACAAGCGCGCCCTGGCGCTCGCCGCGGTGCGCGCCGCGGGCCTGACGATGCCGCCGCCTCGCCCGGCCGCCGAGCTCGTCCCCAGCGGCCGTCGCCACAGCAAAGAGCGCGACGCCCGTGCCGTCCGCCACCACTACAACGTCGGCAACGAGTTCTTCGCCCTCTTCCTCGACGAGTCGATGACCTACAGCTGCGCCAACTGGTTCCGCAGCGGCGCGAAGACGCTGGAGGAGGCGCAGGAAGCAAAGCTCGACATGGTCGCGACGAAGCTGGCACTGAAGCCGGGCGACCGGATGCTCGACGTCGGCGCGGGCTGGGGCAGCATGTCGATCCGCGCGGCGAAGAACTACGGCGCCGAGGTGGTCGGGATCACGCTGTCGGAGCCGCAGGCCGAGGAGGCACGGCGGCGCGCCGAGGCGGCGGGTGTCGGCGACAAGGTCGAGTTCCGGGTGATGGACTACCGCGACCTCCGCGGCGAGCGCTTCGACGCGATCTCCTCGATCGGGATGGCCGAGCACGTCGGGTCCGTCCAGATCGACGCCTACGCGCAGACCCTCGCCGACCTGCTCGGGCCGGGCGGCCGGCTGCTGAACCACGCGATCGGCCGGCTGCGCCACACCGACGCCGAGGCGGGCGCCTTCTCGGAGCGCTACGTCTTCCCCGACGGCGCCCCGCTGCACCTCTCGCGGATGCTGCTCGCCCTCGAGCGGGCGGGCTTCGAGGTCCACCACGTCGAGGACTTCCGTCCTGACTACGCCGAGACGCTCCGCCACTGGGCCGAGCGCCTCGACGCGAACCTGGAGCGGGCGACGCAGCTGGCGGGCCCGGAACGGATCCGGGTCTGGCGCCTCTACCTGCGCGCCGCCCGCAACGGCTTCGAGAAAGGCTTCATCTCGATCTTCCAGGCGCGCTGCTCCCGCTCCTGAGCGTCCCAGAGCAAGCAGGTCAAGGACGCAGGGAGCGTGGCGTGCTCTGCACGCGAGCGACCGAGGACGCCGAGATGCGCCGCTATGGGGCGCTCAGCTGATTGATGCGGATGAGGTTCCCGGCCGGGTCCCGGATCGCGCAGTCGCGCACGCCGTAGGGCTGGTCGGTCGGCTCCTCGACCACGTCGACATCGGCGGCGGCGAGCTTGGCGAAGGTGCCGTCGAGGTCGTTCGCGGCGAAGGTGATACGCGCGTAGGAGCCCTTCGCCATCATCTCGGCGATCGTGCGCTTCTCCTCATCGGTGACGGCAGGGTCGGCCTCGGGCGGGTAGAGGACGATCGAGGTGTCGGGCTGGTCGGCCGGGCCGACCGTGAGCCAGCGCATGCCGTTGTAGCCGACGTCGTTGCGGATCTCCCAGCCGAGGAGGTCGCGGTAGAACGCCAGCGATTTGTCTGGGTCGGTGTGCGGTAGGAACGCGTTGTGAATGTTGATGTCCATGGCTGCGACCTTAGGCGCGGCCGCGGCCGTGCGCTTCTCGATTCCTGATCGATTCGGGAGGGTCGCGCCGAGGCCCTCGGCTCCGGCCTGCGCCCCGATACGCACAGCGCGCGCCGTGCCGTCGCCCTGCTCCCCTTCGAACTCCCAGGTCGAGGCGAACAGGTTCGGGCTCATCGGCGGGCGGGCTCCCGCCCCCGGATCGGCCGGGTCACCACTTTGGCCACGCAGGGGTCCATCCCGGCGACCGCGCCGGCCTCCTCGCGGCGGTACTCGCTCGGGGACATCCCGACGAGCTCGGAGAAGCGGGTGCTGAAGGTGCCGAGGGAGGAGCAGCCGACCTCGAAGCAGACCTCCGTGACGCTCAGGTCGCCGCGGCGGAGCAGGGCCATCGCCCGCTCGATCCGACGGGTCATCAGGTAGCTGTAGGGGGACTCGCCGAAGGCCTCGCGGAACTGGCGGCTGAGGTGGCCGGCGGACATGTGGACGCCGGCGGCGAGCGCCTCGACGTTCAGCGGACGCGCGTATTCACGATCGATGCGGTCGCGGACACGGCGCAGCCGGACAAGATCCTCAAGCCGGGGGTCTTCGGCCCGGGCCGCCATCAGATGGGGAAACCGTGGGTGACGTCGGCGATGGCCCAGTCGGCGCCCGCCTCTTCCTGCTCGGCGACCGAGTAGGAGCCGGTGGCCACGCCGACGACGCGGATGCCTGCACCGTGACCCGCGACGACGTCGCGCGGGGTGTCGCCGACGGCGATCGTCGCGGCGAGGTCGAGTGGCGCACCGGCGGCTTCTCCCCCGCGCTCGATCGCCTTCCGGGTGACCTCCACGCGGTCGCGGGCGTCGGACCCGTAGCCGCCGAAGGTGAAGTACTTGTCGAGGTCGCCACGGGCGAGCTTGATCCGCGCAGCGGGCTCGACGTTGCCGGTCACGAGCCCTTGGACGATCCCGGCGTGGGCCAGGCGCGGCAGGATCTCCGCGATGCCGGGCTTCACTTCGTAGCCCTTCGACTCGGCCACGGCCTCGGGCATGTACTCGAGGTACTTGGCGACCACCGCCGCGTGTTCCTCATCGGTCCCTTTCCGCCCGATCACCTCCTCGAAGATGATCTCGGTGATTTCGGGATCCGTCATCCCCGTACGGGTGTGTTCCTCGATGTTGGCTTCGACCCCGTAGAGCTCCTGGAACGCCCGCTGCCAGGCGACCGCCCCGGCCCCGCCGGTCGAGAGCAGCGTCTGGTCGATGTCCCAGAGGACGGCTTTGATCTGATCGCCCACGCGCCGCAGGCTAACCGACCGCGCCCAGCTGTTCTTTATGGCGCCGTGAGCGCCAAAATGAACAGCTAATGCTCGTGTTCCAACATGTCGGTCTGCGCGAGGACGAAGAGGATCATCAGGGCCGGGATGACGACGATGCAGGCGATGCCGAAGACGACGAAGACCGCGCCCAGGGTCGCGTTCGGGGCGGCCGCCTGGGAGATCGTCAGGGACGTCGGCAGCAGGTAGGGGAACTGGGCGACGAACCAGCCCCAGAGGACGCCGATGACCGCCAGCGCTGCCAACGGCCGCAGCAGGAGGCGGCCGCCGAGCAGGAGGACGCCGAGCATGCCGATGCCGCTGACGGCCGAGAGGATGATCAGCGGCAGGCCCTCGTGGACGAGGCGGTCGTAGACGTAGTGGCCTTCGGAGTGGAGGGCGATCAGGCCGACGACGGCGAAGATGCCGGCGACGACGCCGGCGGCGAGGGCGCGCTTCTCGAAGTAGACCTCCATCTCATGGTCTTCGGCGCGGCGCGAGTCGCCGACCAGGAAGACCGCCGCGAGGTAGGCGCCGGTGGCGACGAACATGCCGCCGAAGAAGAGAGGTGCGGGCGCAAGCCAGGTCGAGAAGGCGTCGCCGTTGCCGCCGGCGGGGACGTTGCCGATCGCGATCGCGCCGACCACGGTGCCCATGAAGAACGGGGTGATCACCGAGGAGAGGGCGAAGGTGGCGCCCGCGGCGCGGCGCTCGGACAGCCCTTCCACCGACTTGCGGAAGGCGAAGCCGGAGCCGCGCAGGACGATCCCCAGCACCGCCAGCACCAGCGGCACGTAGAGGGTGGTGAACATGGCGCTGAAGGCGCTCGGGAAGGCGGTCCAGAGGACCACCAGGATGAAGATCAGCCAGACGTGGTTGGCCTCCCAGACGGGGGTCAGGGAGTTCTGGATCGTGTTCCGGGGGCGTTCGCCCTTCTCCGGGCCACCGGCGATCAGGTCCCAGAAGCCACCGCCGAAGTCGGCGCCGCCGAAGATCGCGTAGAAGGTCGCGCCGACCCAGAGGATCACCGCCGCCGCCGTGCTCACGCGTGCACCTCGGGCTCCCCGATCGGCGAATACGGCGCCGGTTCGTCCTCCGCCGAGCCCTCGCCGCCTTCGCGCCAGCGCCGCGACATCCGCCGCAGGACCAGCACCGCGATCGTCCCGATCGCCGCGTAGAGCACCAGGGTGAAGATGAAGGCACCCCAGATGCCGTTGGCGTCGGTCACCGCTTCCGAGGTTTTCATGTAGCCGTTGACGATCCACGGCTGCCGTCCGACCTCGGTGACGATCCAGCCCGACCACAGCGCCAGGATCGCCCCGATCCCGGAGACCGAGACCGCTTTCAGGAACCAGTTGCCGGTCGGGATCTCACGCTTCTTGTAGACGAGGTAGGCGAGCCACAGCGCCAGGAACATCAGCGCCGTCCCCACCCCGACCATCAGGTCGAAGGCGAGGTGGATGAGGGTGTTGACCGGAGGCCGTTCGTCGTTCGGGATCGAGTTCAGGCCGGTCACCTTGGTGTCGGCACTGAAGCCGACCAGGAAGGAATCGAGGTCGGGGATCGGGATCGCGAGCTTGACCCCGTCGGCGGTGCAGATGCCGCCGATGTACTCGGTCTGGTGGCCGCCGGTGTCCTGGATGCACTCCATCGCCGCGAACTTCGCCGGCTGGTCGGCGGCGACTTCGCGCGCGGCGGTGTCGCCGACCAGGAGCTGCAGGGGCGTAGCGATGCAGGCGATCGTCAGGGGGATGATCAGGCCGAGGCGGTGCAGCCGGTCACGGCGCCCTTTCAGCATCCCGACCGCGTAGATCGAGGCGACGAGGAAGCCGACCACCATATAGGCGGCGAGGATCATGTGCGGCACCTCGTAGGGCGTCGCGTCGTTGAAGATCACCTTGAAGGGTTCGACGTCGGTGACCTTGCCCGCGGCGTCGAGGGTGAAGCCCTGCGGCTGGTTCATCCACGAGTTGGCGGCGACGACGGAGAAGGCGCCACCGATCCCGCAGATGAACATCGGCACCCCGGACCACCAGTGGAGCCAGCCCGGGAGGCGTTTCCAGCCGTAGATGAAGATCGCCAGGAAGATCGCCTCGAGGAAGAAGAAGAGCCCCTCGATCCCGAAGGCGATCCCGAAGGCGGCGCCGAAGCGTTCCATGAAGTGCGGCCAGAGCAGGCCGAACTCGAAGCTGAGGACGGTGCCGGTGACGGCGCCGACGGCGAAGGTGACCGCCATCGCCTTCGACCAGCGCTGGGCCAGCTCCATCGCGTCCTTGTCGTTCTTTTTCAGCCCGATCCAGTTGGCGACCAGGATCGTCGCCGGCAGGGCGACGCCGAGGCACGCGAGGACGATGTGGAAGGCGAGCGTGAACGCCATCTGCTCGCGCGCGGCGAACAGATTCGTGGTCGCGTCAGCGGCAAACGGGACCACGCCGGAGAGGGGCATAGGAGCACGGTACCCCCTGCATCGGCCCTTGTCTGTGACGTATTAGACGCCTCGGCGCACGTTCCGGTAGCGGCGGATCAGCGCGTTGGTCGAGCTGTCGTGGTGGAGCTTCGGCTCCTCGCCGGCCTCCAGCTCGGGGATGATCGCCTTCGCCAGTTCCTTGCCGAGCTCGACGCCCCACTGGTCGAAGCTGTCGATCCCCCACACCGCGCCCTGGGTGAAGACGCTGTGCTCGTAGAGGGCGACCAGCGAGCCGAGGGTCTGTGGGTCGAGGCGCTCGGCGAGGATCGTGTTGGACGGGCGGTTGCCCTCCATCACCCGGTGCGGCACGACCGCCTCCGGCGTCCCCTCCTCCCGCACCTGCTCGGGCGTCTTGCCGAAGGCCAGCGCCTCGCCCTGGGCGAAGACGTTCGACATCAGCTTGTCGTGGTGGTCGCCGAGCTCGTTCAGCGAGTGGGCGAAGCCGATGAAGTCGGCCGGGATCAGCCGCGTGCCCTGGTGGATCAGCTGGTAGAAGCTGTGCTGGCCGTTGGTCCCCGGCTCCCCCCAATAGATCTGGCCGGTGTCGTAGTCGACGTGCTCGCCCGACAGCGTCACGTGCTTGCCGTTCGACTCCATCGTCAGCTGCTGCAGGTAGGCCGGGAAGCGGTGCAGGTACTGGTCGTAGGGGAAGATGCCGCAGGTTTCGGCGCCGAAGAAGTCCGCGTACCAGACGCTCAGCAAGCCCATGATCATCGGCAGGTTGCCGCCCGAGGGCGTTTCCCGGAAGTGCTCGTCCATCGCGTGGAAGCCGGCGAGCATCTGCTCGAACTGGGCCGGCCCGATCGCCAGCATCGTCGAGAGACCGATCGCCGAATCCATCGAGTAACGGCCGCCGACCCAGTCCCAGAAGCCGAACATGTTGTCGGTGTCGATGCCGAACTCGGCGACGCCCTCGGCGTTGGTGGAGACCGCGACGAAGTGTTTTGCCACCGCCTTCGCCTCCCCGCCGAGCCCGGCCAGCGACCACTCGCGGGCGGAGCGGGCGTTGGTCATCGTCTCCAGCGTGGTGAAGGTCTTCGAGGAGATGACGAAGAGCGTCTCCTCCGGGTCGAGGTCGCGCGTCGCCTCGACGAAGTCGGTGCCGTCGATGTTGGAGACGAAGCGGAAGGCCATCTCCCGCCTCGAGTAGTGGCGGAGCGCCTCGTAGGCCATCACCGGGCCGAGGTCGGAGCCGCCGATGCCGATGTTGACGACGTTGCGGATCGCCTTGCCGGTGTGGCCGCGCCACTCGCCGTCGCGGACGCGCTCGGCGAACGCCGACATCCGGTCGAGCGTCTCGTGGACCTCCCTGACGACATCGACGCCGTCGACGATCAGGGAGCGCTCGCGCGGCATCCGCAGCGCGACATGGAGCACCGCGCGGTCCTCGGAGACGTTGATGTGCTCGCCCCGGAACATCGCTTCGCGGCGCTCCTCGACGCCGCGTTCGCGGGCGAGCTCGCCGAGCAGCATCATCGTCTCGTCGGTGATCCGGTTCTTCGAGAAGTCGAGGAAGAGCCCGGCGCCGTCGGCGACCAGTCGCTCGCCGCGCTCGGGATCGCCGTCGAAGAGCTCGCGCAGGGTGCGCTTGCGGACCTCGGCAAAGTGGGCCTGGAGCCGGCCCCAGGCGGGGGTCTCGCGCAGCGAGTCCCCGGCGGCGTCGGTGCTCAAGCCGCCACTCCGCGCTTCGAGGCGATCGTCTTCAGCAGTTCCTTCCAGGACTTGTCGAAGGACTCTTTGCCCTCGTCCTGGAGGCGCTGGGCGAGCGCGGCGAGGTCGATCCCGGCGTCCTCGAACTGCTTCAACGACTGCTCGGCAGCAGTGGCCGACGGGTCCATCAGGTCGCCGAGCTTGCCGTGATCGGCGAAGGCCTCGAGCGTCTTGTCGGGCATCGTGTTGACCGTGAACGGCGAGGCGAACGCCTCGATGTAGAGCGTGTCGGAGGCGTCCGGGTCCTTGGTGCCGGTGCTCGCCCAGAGCAGCCGCTGGGCGCGGGCGCCGGAGTTGGCGAGGCGCATCCAGCGGTCCGAGTTCAAGAGCTCGCGGTAAGCGTGGTAGGCGCGGCCTCCGATCGCGATGCCGAGCTTGGTCTTCAGCTCGGCCGGGACCTCTTCGGCGACGGCCACGTCCCAGCGGCTCATGAAGATCGAGGCGACCGATTGGACCACGGGGTCCAGCCCGGCCTCGATCCGCCGTTCGATCCCCTTCATGTAGGCGTCGGCGGCGGCGAGGTACTGCTTGTCGTCGAAGAGCAGCGTGACGTTGATCGGGATCCCCGCGAAGATCGACTCCTCGATCGCCTCGAGGCCGGCGGTGGTGCCGGGGATCTTGATGAAGAGGTTGTCGCGCTCGGCCTTGCGGTGGAGCTCGGCGGCCTGGTCGATCGTCGAGGAGGCGTCGTCGGCGAGGAGCGGTGAGACCTCGAGGCTGACGAAGCCGTCGATCCCGCCGGTGCGGCGGTGGACGTCGGCGAAGAGGTCGGCGGCGTCGCGCAGGTCGGCGAGCGCGAGCTCGAAGAAGACGTTCTCCTCGGCGTTGGCCCCGGCGCCGCCCTCGTCCTCGGCCCCGGCGCCGATCTGGGCGATCTGCTCGTCGTAATCCTCGCTGCCGCCGATCGCCTTTTCGAAGATCGAAGGGTTCGAGGTGAGCCCGCTGACCGAGAGGTCCTCGATGTAGCCCTTGAGCACGTCCTTGCGGAGCATCTCGCGGGTGATGTTGTCGACCCAGAGGCTCTGTCCGACGTCGTGCAGTTGCTGGGTGGGCTTGCTCATTTGGGGGCTCCTTCTCTCTTCTGTCTCTCAGTTCGAAGCTTCGTCGCGCGCCGCGCGCTCGATCGCGCCGCGGGCGGCCTCGGCGACCTTGTCGGGGGTGAACCCGAACTCGTTCATCACGTCCTTCAGCGGCGCCGAGCTACCAAAGGTATGCATACCCACCATCGCACCCTCCGGACCGACCCACCGGTCCCAGCCGAGGGTCGAGGCCTCCTCGACGGAGACGCGAGCGCGGATCGCCGGGGGCAGGACCTCGTCACGGTAGGCCTGGTCCTGGCGGTCGAAGAGCTCCCAGCAGGGGAGCGAGACGACGCGGGAGCGTGTCCCTGCGGCGGCCAGCTCCTCGTGCGCGGCGACGGCCAGCGCGACCTCGGATCCGGTGGCGATCAGGATCACCTCGGGGTCGCCGTCGGGCGGGTCGGCGAGGACGTAGCCGCCGCGGCGGGCGCCGGCGGCGCTGGCGTACCTGGTGCGGTCGAGGATCGGCACGTCCTGGCGGGTGAGGACCAGGGCGACCGGCTGATGGCGGCGGTCGATCGCCAGGCGCCAGGCCTCGGCGACCTCGTTGGCGTCGGCCGGGCGGATCACGTCGAGGCCGGGGATCGCCCGCAGCGAGGCGATCTGCTCGACCGGCTGGTGAGTCGGGCCGTCCTCGCCGAGGCCGATCGAGTCGTGGGTGAAGACGTGGACGATCGGCAGCTCCATCAGGCTGGAGAGGCGGATCGCCGGCCGGGCGTAGTCCGAGAAGGTGAGGTAGGTGGACCAGAGCGGGCGCAGCTTGGTCAGGGACATGCCGTTGGCGATCGCCGCCGACTCGTGCTCGCGGATGCCGAAGTGGAGCTGGCGGCCCGCGTAGGAGCCGGGCTCGAGGTCGAGGTCGCCGTCGAAGGTGAGGCGGACCGAGGTCGAGTCGGTGAGGTCGGCGGAGCCGGCGATCAGCCAGGGCAGGTGCGCGCCGATCGCGTTCTCGACCTGGTTGGAGGCCTTGCGGGTCGCCATGCCCTTCGCTTCGTCGGCGTCGAAGGAGGGGATCGCGGCGTCCCAGTCGTCCGGAAGCTCGCGCCGCTGCATCGCGTCGACCTGCGCGGCGTGGGCCGGGGACTCGGCCTTCAAGGACTCGAAGCGGAGCATCCAGGCGGCATGGGCTTCGGCGCCCCGCTTGCCGACGCCCTCGGCGAAGTGCTCTCGGACGCCTTCGGGGACGAGGAATTGGGCGTCTTCCGGCCAGCCGTAGACCCGCTTGGTCTCGCGGACCTCCTCCACGCCGAGCGGCTCGCCGTGCGCGGCGGGGGTGTCCTGCTTATGCGGGGAGCCCCAGCCGATGTGGCTGTCGACGATGATCAGCGTCGGGCGATCTTCCTCGCGCTTGAACTCTTCGAAGGCGCGGTCGAGCAGCGTCGGGTCGTTGGCGTCGCCGACCCGGGTGACGTTCCAGCCATACCCCATGAAGCGGGCGGCGACGTCGTCGTCGTAGGTCAGGTGGGTCTTGCCGTCGATCGTGATGTGGTTGTTGTCGTAGATCCAGCAGAGGTTGTCGAGCTGGAGGTGGCCGGCGATCGAGGCGGCCTCGGAGGAAACGCCCTCCATCAAGCACCCGTCGCCCGCCAGGGCGTAGGTGTCGAAGTCGAAGAGGTCGGAGTCGCCGCTGTCGTAGGTGGCGTGCAGCCACTTCGAGGCGATCGCCATGCCGACCGAGGTGGCGACGCCCTGGCCGAGCGGACCGGTGGTCGTCTCGACCCCGGAGGTCCAGCGGTACTCGGGGTGGCCGGGGCAACGCGAGTCGAGCTGGCGGAAGCTTTCGATGTCGGCCATCGAGACTGCTTCGGAGCCGACCACCTCGTAATCGGGGTCGACCGCCTTCACTCCCGCCAGGTGGAGCAGCGAGTAGAGCAGCATCGAGGCGTGGCCGGCGCTGAGGACGAAGCGATCACGGCCGGGCCAGATCGGGTCTTCGGGGTCGAAGCGCAGGTGGCGCTGCCAGAGCGCGTAGGCAACGGGCGCCATCGCCATCGGCGTCCCGGGGTGCCCTGAGTTCGCCTTCTGGATGGCATCGATCGACAGCGTGCGGATCGTGTTGATGCAGAGCTGGTCGATGTCCTGCGCCACGGAGAGACGATCCTAAACCTCAGGGTTCGATTCGCGTTACCGAACCGTCACCGTCGTTGACGACCCAGACGGCGCTCTGACCCACCGCGACGGCGGAGGGATCGGGCCCGACCGGGATCGGGCCGCCGTCCGGGTCGCCGGACGGAAGTTCGAGGCGACGGACCGCGTCTTCGCCGGCAACCGTGACCCAGAGGAGGTTCGGGCCCGCGTCGATGCCGCCGGGGGCCTCGCCGACTTCGATCGGGGAGCCGCTGACAGCCTGGACCGCGGGGTCGACGCGGATGACCGAGCCGGAGCGGGCGTCGGCGACCCAGACGAGCCCCCGGGCGACGGTGATGCCGGCCGGATGGCGGCCCGCCGGGATCGACTTGCCGATCGCGAAGGCGGCGAGGCCGATGTGGTGGATCTGGCCGGTGGTGGCGCTGGACACCCAGAGCGATCCGGCGCCTGCGGCGAGGCGGAGCGGCGCGGTGTGCGGGCCGAGGTGGCGGCGGACGACCCTGCCGCCTTTCGCGTTGACGGCGGTGACCCCGGCGCCTTCCGTGTCGGCGACCCAGATCCGGCCGCCGCCGTAGGCCAGCGGCCCCGGATGACCGCCGACGTCGATGCGCTGGGTGATCGCGCCCGATTCGTCATCGACGCGGAGGAGCTCGCCCGTGCGGGCGTCCGTGACCCATACCGAGCCGCCGCCGACCGCGACCGCGGCGACGCCTGGGGGCATGGCGATCGGCTTGCCCAGGATCCGGTCGGTTTCGGCGTCGATCCGCGTCAGCATCGCTTCCGGTTCGGAGAGCACCCAGATCTTTTCCGACCCCGCCGCGATCCGCAGCGGCGGCTTCCCCACCGCGACCGGAGCCGACACCTTCGGCCCCGAGTCCCCACCAGCGAGGAGTAGCACAGCAACAACGACAGCGGCGACGAGCGCCGACGCACCACCAACGAGCGCCACCCGCCCCCGGCGAGTTCCGCCACCCCCTCGGGCGGGGAGGACTCGAGTCGGCTGCGTCTCTCCGCTTCTGCTTCGGGCGGCGGCGATCAGGGCTCCTGCCGAGGGGAAGCGGTCCTCGGGGCGGGGGGCGGTGGCGCGGGTGATCGCAGCCTCCAGCGGTGGGGGCAAGGCCGGGGTGGTGGCGGGGTCGGCGTCGGCGCGGGCCATCGGGACGACGCCGGTGACCGCCTCGTAGAGGACGCAGCCGAGGGAGTAGACGTCCCCGGCCGGGCCGACGGCATCCCCTCGCCACTGCTCCGGCGACATGTAGGCGGCGGTGCCGACCACCGATGCGCCGCTTGCGCCGCTGTCCTCCAGGGACTTGGCGAGGCCGAAGTCCGACAGGTAGGCGCGATCGCCTTCGACCAGGACGTTGTGGGGCTTCACGTCGCGGTGGACGATCCCGGCGGCATGGGCGGCGTCCAGCGCTTCGGCGACCTGGCCGAGGAGCGCGGTCGCGCGCTCCGGCGACAGTGGGCCGTCACGGTCGATCAGGCCGCGGAGGTCGCCGCCCTCGACCAGGCGCATGGCGACGATCAGCTCGCCGTCGACCTCGCGCGAGTCATAGACCGGCACCACCGAGGGATGGTCGAGCCGTGCCGCCAGCCGCGACTCGCGCAGGAACCGCTCCCGGAACGAGGAATCGCCCGCGAGCTCGCGGGCGATCACCTTCAGCGCCACCGGGCGGTCGAGGCCGAGGTGGGTGGCGCGATAGACGACGCCCATCCCGCCGCGGGCGAGGCGGGCGTCGATCCGGTATCCGGCGACTTCGTCGCCGACGGAGAGGTCTGCCACCGGGCGGGTTATACCGCCCGGTGGCGTCGCTCACCTGGTGCCGGGCGTCACCTCAGCGCACCGGCTGCCAGTCGATGACGGGGCCGAAGGAGTCTTCGGAGGACGATTCCCCGTAGGCCGTGGCCAGGGTCGACTTGCGCCCGTCGGCGAGGTTGATCGCCATCAGCCGCTGTTCCTCCTTGGCTTCGATCAGCGTCGCGACCGACTTTCCGTCGGAGCTGAAGACCGAGTTGGTCTGCGAGCCGTCCGGCAGTTCGGCGACCTTCTTCGCCTTGCCCGGGCCGATCTTCTTCACCCAAAGGCCGCGGTCGCGGCGGAAGATCAGGGTGTGGCCCTGCGGCGAGACGTCTTCGACGTAGGCCGAGCCGACGCCTTCGACCAGTGGCTTCACCTTGGTGCCGTCGGCCTTCATCGTGTAGATGTCGGCGTAGCCCGCCGGGCCTTCGGACTGGTTGCCGCGGCTGAAGACGATGCCGCCGGCGAAGTACCGCGGGTCGAACTCGTCGACCCGGCCGGTGGTGGTGAGGCGGGTGAGGCCGGAGCCGTTCGGGCGGATCGAGTAGAGGTCGGCGTTGACACGGCTGCCGGAGGCGAGCGTCGTACGGACGAAGACGATCGTCTTGCCGTCAGGGGCGAACCGCGCTTCCGTCGCTTCTTCGGGGCCCGGGGTCAGGTCGGTGGCCGGGCCGCCGTTCACCCGCACCGTGTAGAGGTTGGCGGGCTGGCCCTCGGCGCTGCGCCGCTCGAAGACGACGATCTGGCCGTTCGGCGAGATCTGCGGACGCGAGTCGAGAGTCGAGCCGTTGGTGAGCCGCCGCTCACCGGAGCCGTCGGGCCGGACCGTGTAGATGTGACCGTCGCGGGCGAAGGCGATGGTCCGGCCATCCGGGGAGAACGAGGGTTCGGTGTCCGCCGGGTCTTCGGTCAGCTGGTTCTGGTGCCCGGCTTTTACCGCGAAGAGGCCGCCTTCTTCGACTTCGTTGCTGGTCCAGTGTTGAGAGAAGACGACGGCACTGCCGTGCTGGGCGGCCGAGGCGGCCGTCGGAATCGCCGGCGCGACCAGCGCGATGACGAGGATGAAGAGGCTGCGGATCGACATGCGAGGTGACATGACGTGCTCCTTTCGAGCGTCGGTTACTTGATGCACCGATGCTCGAACGCCGAGCCGTACCCGCCAACGACACCCCCGCCCCCCACCGGGCCACGTCTGTCCCCCACCGAGCCACGACGTCGACGGGCCGAAAACTTGCCTATACGTCTAGTTTTCGGCCCGTCGACACGCTCAGCGGCGGTCGAGGCCCAACTCGATCACGCGGGCGGCGATCTGGCGCGGGCGGTCGCGGCCGGCGCCGCCGCTCACTTCGAGCTTCGCCGCCAGGGCGTCGAGGCGACGCTGGGCGGTGCGCTCGCTCACGTGCAGCTCGGCAGCGATCTCGGCCCGGGTCGCCGGACGGCCCGCGAAGGCGCCCTCGGTCCGGTACGGAGCGACCAGCGCCGCCGCCGTCGCCCGCTCCTCCTCGGTCAACGCCACCCCCGGCTCGCCCGCCGCGATCGTCGCCGCGACCGGCACTGGGCCGCCGCCCGAGATTTCCAGCCGATGGCCGCCGACGATCAGCGTGTCCCCGTCGCGCAGCCGCCGCGGCCGGTCCAGCGGCTCGCCGTTCAGCGCCGTGCCGTTGCGGCTGTCGAGGTCCGTGGCCATCAGGACCTCGCCCCGCCGTTCGATCTCCAGGTGGTTCCACGAGACCGCGTCGTCCTCCAGGGTCAGATCGGCGTCGGGCGAGCGCCCGACCACGGTCCGCTGACCCGCCAGCGGCACCGACCACGGCGCCGCACCGCCCGCCGAGACCCAGATCCTCGCGTCCACAACTACAGGTTGACGGGCCGAAAACTAGCCATATAGGCGAGTTTTCGGCCCGTCAACATCGAGGCTAGTAGCGGTAGTGGTCGGGCTTGTAGGGGCCGTCGACCGGGACGCCCAGGTAGGCGGACTGCTCGGGCGTCAGCTCGGTCAGGTCGACGCCGAGGGCCGCCAGGTGCAGGCGGGCGACCTTCTCGTCGAGATGCTTGGGGAGGATGTAGACCTCCTTGGCGGTGAACTCCTCGGGCCGGGTGAACATCTCCATCTGGGCGATCACCTGGTTGGTGAAGGAGTTCGACATCACGAACGAGGGGTGACCCGTCGCGTTGCCGAGGTTCAGCAGGCGGCCTTCGGAGAGGACGATGATCGAGTGGCCGTCGGGGAACTTCCACTCGTCGACCTGCGGCTTGACGTTGATCCGCTCGGCGTCGGACTTTTCGAGCTTCGCCATCTCGATCTCGTTGTCGAAGTGGCCGATGTTGCCGACGATGGCGTTGTGCTTCATCTTCGACATGTGGTCGAGGGTGATGATGTCCTTGTTGCCCGTCGTGGTGACGAAGATGTCGGCCGTGTCGACGATGTCGTCGAGCCGGCGCACCTCGTAGCCCTCCATCGCCGCCTGCAGGGCGCAGATCGGATCGATCTCGGTGACGATCACGCGGGCGCCCTGGCCGCGCAGTGACGACGCGCAGCCCTTGCCCACGTCGCCGTAGCCGCAGACGACGGCGACCTTGCCGCCGATCATCACGTCGGTGGCACGGTTGATCCCGTCGATCAGCGAGTGTCGACAGCCGTAGAGGTTGTCGAACTTCGACTTGGTGACGGAGTCGTTGACGTTGATCGCCGGGAAGAGCAGCTTGCCCGCCTCGGCCAGCTGGTAGAGCCGGTGGACGCCGGTCGTCGTCTCCTCGGTCACGCCCTTGATCTCGGCGGCCGCTTTGGTCCACCGGGTCGGGTCCGATTCCAGCGACCGGGAAAGCGTCTCCAACACGATCCGGAACTCCTCCGAGTCGGCCGTCGAGGGATCGGGCACCGCGCCCGCCGCCTCGTACTCGACGCCTTTGTGGACCAGCAGCGTCGCGTCGCCGCCGTCGTCGAGGATCATGTTCGGCCCGTCCTCGTCCGGCCAGTTGAGCGCCTGCTCGGTGCACCACCAGTACTCCTCGAGCGTCTCGCCCTTCCAGGCGTAGACCGGGATCCCGGCCGCCGCGATCGCCGCCGCCGCGTGGTCCTGGGTCGAGAAGATGTTGCAACTGCACCAGCGCACCTCGGCGCCGAGCTCGACCAGCGTCTCGATCAACACCGCGGTCTGGACCGTCATGTGGAGCGAGCCCATGATGCGCGCGCCCGCCAAAGGTTTCTGTGCCCCGAACTCCTCCCGGGTCTGCATAAGGCCCGGCATCTCGACCTCGGCGAGGGAGATCTCCTTGCGGCCGAACTCGGCGAGGCCGATATCGGCGACCTTGTAGTCCTGGGTGGGGGTGACGGTCATCTGAGTGATTTGGCTCCTGATCGGGTTTGGACGCGCTCCGCCGATTGCGGAACGCAACCGTTCAGAGTAGCCGAATAGAGTCGCGCTCACGTGAGCCTTGACGACGAGAAGCGACTCGCCGCCGAAGCGGCCGCCGAGCTGGTCGAGAGCGGCATGACGGTCGGCCTGGGAACAGGCTCTACCGTCGCCCATCTGCTCCCCGCCGTCGCCCGCCGCGGGCTGACCGACCTGCGCTGCGTGGCGACCTCGGTGGCGACCTCCGAACAGGCGCGCTCGCTGGGCATCCCGGTGGAGGAGTTCAACTCCCTGGATCGCCTCGACATCGCGATCGACGGCACCGACGAGGTGACGCCCGACGGCTGGCTGATCAAGGGCGGCGGCGGCGCCCACCTGCGCGAGAAGATCGTCGCCGCGGCGGCCGACCGGTTCATCGTCATCGGCGACTCGAGCAAGCCGGTGGAGAAGTTCACCTGGCCGGTGCCGCTGGAGCTCTTCGCCTTCGGCCTCGCCTCGACGCTGGCGCGGCTCGGCGACGACGTCACCGTCCGCCCCGACACCCCGCCGAGCCCCGACGGCGGGGTCATCGCCGATTACCGCGGCCCCGGCCTCGACGACCCGGCGACCCTGGCGGCGCGCCTCGAGGCCGATCCCGGGGTCGCTGCCCAAGGCCTCTTCCCCCCGAGCCTCGTCAGTGAGATATTCGTCGCCCGTGGAAAAGATGTCGAGAGGACGACCATCGGATAGCTGATGGACCTGGTCGAGCGCGAGGACGATCTGGGCGCCCTCGCCGAGCTCCTCGATGGCCTCGTCGACGGTCGCTCCCGAGCGGCGCTGATCGAGGGTCCGGCCGGGATCGGCAAGAGTCGCCTCCTTGGCGCGCTGCGCGACGGCGCCGCGGCGCGTGGCATCCGCGCCCTCACCGCGCGCGGCTCGGAGCTGGAGCGCGAGTTCCCCTTCGGCGTGGTCCGCCAGCTCTTCGAACCGGCGCTCGCCGAGCTCGGTCGCGACGCCGCCTTCGAGGGCGCCGCCGCCCCGGCCCGCGCGGTCTTCGCCGGCGAGGCCGACGACGAGGGGGCGACGTTCGCCGTCCTCCACGGCCTCTACTGGACGGCGTTGAACCTCGGCGTGGAGCGACCGCTCGTCCTGGCTGTCGACGACCTGCACTGGTGCGACCGCCCCTCGCTGCGCTTCCTCGCCTACCTGACGCCGCGCCTGGAGGGCGCGCCGCTGCTGCTCGCGGCGACGCTGCGGAGCACCGAGCCGGGGACCGACCCGGTGCTGATCGGCGAGATCGCCCGCGACCCGCTGACCGTCTCGGTGCGCCCGCAGCCGCTCAGCGTCGACGGGGTCGCCGCGCTGCTCGGGCCCGACGCCGAGCGCCCGTTCGTCGCCGCCGTCCACGAGGCGACCGGCGGCAACCCGCTGCTGCTGCGGGAGCTGGTCGGCATGCTGATGGGCGAAGGCGTCGTCCCAACGACCGCCAACGTCGGCGCGGTGCAGGCGATGGGACCGACCGCCGTCTCGCGCAGCGTGATGTTCCGCCTCTCGCGCCTCTCGCCGGATGAGAACGAGGTGGCGAAAGCGGCGGCGGTGCTGGCCGAGGGCGCCTCGGTCGCCGACATCGCGGCACTGACCGGCCTCGACGAGGCGACCGTCGCCCGGGCCACCGGGGAGCTTGCCCGGGTCGAGATCCTGGGACGCGAGGCGTCGCTGGGCTTCGCCCATCCGCTGGTCCGGGAGGTGGTCTACCGCGAGCAGTCCCCAGGAGAGCGCCAGCTGGCACATGCCCGGGCGGCGGCGCTCCTGCGCGCCCGCGGGGCCAGCAACGAGGAGATCGCCACGCACCTCCTGGCGACGGCGCCGGCGGGTGACCCGGAGGTGGTCGAGACCCTGCGCGAGGCGGGCCGCTCGGCCGCCCGCAAAGGCGCAGTGGACGGCGCGACGGCCTACCTGCGCCGCGCCCGCGAGGAGCCGCCGCCGCCGGACGAGCGGGTCGACGTGCTGCGCGAACTGGGACTCGCCGAGTCCCTCACCGACGGGCCGCTCGCCGCCCGGCACCTACGGGCCGCCTACGCCGCGACCGCCGACCCGGCGATGCGGGCGGTCGTCGCCCACGTGCTCCTGCGGCTCGTCGTCTTCACCGAGGGCGCCGGTGAGGCGCTCGCGCTGGCGAGGCGCTATCGCGAGGACCTGCCCGCCGAGATGGAGGACGTGCGGCTCGGGATCGAAGCCTTCGAGTTGAGCCTGACCCTCTTCGGCGTCGCCGACCCGACCCACGCGGAGCGCCTGGAGCGCTTCAGCGACCCGGGACTCGGCACCGGGCCGGGGGCGAAGATGGCGACGGCGATCGCGGCGGTGGTGCGGTCCCAACTCGACGGCTCGGGCGAGGAGTGCGCGCGACTGGCGAGCGCCTCGCTCGAGGGCGGAACGCTACTCGGGGCCGACCCCGGCTTCCTCGGGATCGCGCCGATCACGGTGCTGGCCTGGGCCGACCGGCCCGAGGCGATGAGGGCGATCGACGAAGCGCTCGCGAACGCCCACAGCCACGGCTCGCTCTTCGCGATCTCCGGGCTTCACATGTGGCAGGGCGGCGCGCATCTGCGCCGCGGTGAGCTCGATGAGGCCGAAACCGTGCTGCCGCTGGCGCAGAGCGAGTTCAACCTCTGGAGCTTCGGCGCCGGCGCCGGCGTCTACCTGAACGGCTTCCGGGCGATCGTCCAGCTCGAGCGGGGCGACCTCCTCGGTGCGCGGGCTTCGCTGGCGGCTGCCATCGACCACCCTGGCGACGACTCCGACGGCACCCGTTACTACGACAACGCGAGGCTCGCCGTGGCGGCGGTCGAAGGAGTCGCCCCGGAGCGGCTGCTGGAGATGGCCGAGCAGCACGCCGCCCGTCACG
Source organism: Actinomycetota bacterium (assembly GCA_018268605.1). Lineage (GTDB taxonomy): Bacteria > Actinomycetota > Thermoleophilia > Solirubrobacterales > 70-9 > VAYN01. The sequence continues at coordinate 19,349 of JAFDWG010000333.1, forward strand.
CACGCGTCCTCAACCCGGCCTACAACCCATGGCGGGAATACAAGATCAGGGCGCTGGCCAAGCTCGACCGGCGCGAGGAGGCGCGTGAGCTGGCCGAGGAGAACTTGCGGCTGACGCGCCACTGGGGCGCCCCGGGAACGGTCGGCGCGGCGGTGCGGGCGCTGGCGCGGATCAGTGGCCCCGACGAGACGCTGCCCTACCTGGAAGAGGCGGTGGCGGTGCTCGACGGCGGCACTGCCAGGCTCGAGTGGGCCAAGGCCCTGACCGCCTTCGGCCGCGCCCTCCGCGCCGCGCGCCGCCCCAGCGACGCCCGCGAGCCCCTCCAGCGTGCGATCGAGCTGGCCGAAGCCTGCGGCTCCGAGCGCGTCCGCGACATCGCCCGCGCCGAACTCGCCGCCACCGGCGCCCGCCCCCGCCGCACCGCCCTCTCCGGCGTCGCCTCCCTGACCCCGAGCGAGGAACGCGTCGCCCGCCTCGCCGCCGACGGGATGACCAACCGCGAGGTCGCCCAGAAACTCTTCGTCACCCCGAAGACCGTCGAGGTCCACCTCTCCAACGCCTACCGCAAGCTGGAGATCCGCTCCAGGCGGCAGCTGACGGGAGCGCTGGAGGCGGGGTAGGGACGGGGGTCGGCGGGCCGGGGTAAGGGACGCAAGGCGGTGGCGGCAAGCGCGGCCGTCTCGGCCACGGCCCTGGCTGGCTGTGGCCGTGGCCGAGACGGCCGG
>JAFDWG010000334.1 GCA_018268605.1 Actinomycetota bacterium
TGGACGGAACGGCCGGGCGCAAGCACTTGCGTCCCTTTTCCCGTCTCTCGTGACCGACCTCCCGAAGCTCCGCGTCGCGGCCTCCTAACATCTAGGAGATGCTCACCGAGCGCCAAGAACTGATCCTTCGCCTCGTCGTCGACGCCTACCTGGCTTCAGCGCGGCCGGTGCCCTCGAAAGAGGTGGCCTCGATGCCCGGGGTGGAATGGGGGCCGTCGACGGTGCGGGCGGAGCTGGCGTTGCTCGAGGCGGAGGGGTATCTGACCCATCCGCATACCTCGGCCGGGCGGGTGCCGACGGACTCGGGGTATCGACGTTATGTCGACCTGCTGCTCGAATCGGGTGCCTCGCCCGGGGACGCCCGGGTCGAGCTGGAACTGTCGCAGCTACGGCGTGAGGTCGACGCGGCGATGCGCGAGACGACGGCGGCGCTGGCCCAGGTCACCGATCTGGTCGCGATGGCGACCGCGCCGCAGCTCGCGGCGACGACGACGATCCACCGGGTCGAGGTGCTGCGTCTGCAGCCGAACCGGGTCGTCGTGATCGTGATCGCCTCCACCGGCGACGTCTATCGGCGCGTCTTCGAGTTCGAGCGCGAGGTCGACACCGGCCTGGTCGAGTGGGCGTCCAGCTATCTCAACGAGCAACTGACGGGCCTCGGCCTCGGGGCGCGGATGATCGGCACGCGGCTCGCCGACCCGAGCCTCGACACGGTCGAGTCGCGCTTCGTCACCACCCTCGCCCCGGCATTCACCGAGCTGCAGCCCGAGAGCGCCGCCGACCTCTACATGGACGGCACCGCGCGCCTGCTGTCCGAAGCCCACATCGACGACCTGCCGCGCGCCGACGAGCTGATGCGGGCGCTGGAGCACCGTGCCGACGTGTTGCAGATGCTGCGCTCCTCGCTGACCGAGCGCTCGGTCTTCCTCTGGATCGGGGACGAGAACCCGCAGCCGACCCTGCGCTCGGCGAGCGTGGTCGGCGCCAACTACGGCCTCGGCCATCGCAACCTCGGCGCGGTCGGCGTGGTCGGCCCGCGGCGGATGGACTACGCGACCGCGATCGCCTCCGTCCGCGTCGCCGCCCGTGAGCTCTCCCGGTACTTCGAGACCGTCTACGACGACTAGTTCACCTTCACACGCAACAGGGTCAGACTCTTATGCCAAGCGATTACTACGAAGTCCTCGGTGTCTCCCGCGACGCCTCCGAGGCCGAGATCAAGAAGGCGTTCCGCGGCCTTGCCCGCGAACTTCACCCCGACGTCACCGGTCACGACCCGGAGGCCGAAGCCCGTTTCAAGGAGGCGGCCGAGGCCTATGAGGTCCTCTCCGACGCCGAGCGGCGGCGCACCTACGACCAGTACGGGGCCGAGGGCCTGCGCTCCGGCGGCTTCGACCCCGGCGCCGGCTTCGGCTCGATCGACGACATCTTCCAGTCCCTCTTCGGCCAGGCCTTCGGCGGAGGATTCGGTGGCGCGGGCGCCGGCCCGGCTCCCGGCGGCGACATCCTGGTGGAAACCGAGCTGACCCTCGACGAGGTCGCGACCGGGGTCGAGCGTGAGCTTTCCTACGACGCCGTAGTCGTCTGCTCGCACTGCCACGGTAACGGCGCCGAGCCTGGGACGCCGATCGAGACCTGCGACCGCTGCGGCGGTCAGGGCCAGCTTCGCCAGGTGACGCGGACGCCGTTCGGCCAGATGGTCCGCGCCGTCCCCTGTGACGTCTGCCACGGCGCCGGCAAGGTCCCGGACACTCCATGCGAGATCTGCGACGGCACCGGGCGCGACCGCGGCAAGGTGACGAAAACCGTGGAAGTTCCTGCCGGGATCGAGGACGGCCGGCGCCTGCGGGTCGCCGGTCTCGGCCACGCGGGAGAGCCAGGCGCGCCGGCGGGAGATCTCTACGTGCAGGTCGCGGTCGCCGCCGACGGTCGCTTCGAGCGCAAAGGCACCGACCTGATCAGTGCCGTCCGTATCCCCGCCACCGAGGCGATGCTGGGGACGACGGTGACCGTGCCGACGCTCGACGGTGAGCGCGAGATCGAACTCGACGCCGGCGTGCAGCCCGGCCACGGCGAGACGCTGCGAGGCGCCGGCCTGCCGCGACTCGGCGGCCGCAAGCGTGGCGACCAGCTGATCGTCGTCGAAGTCATCGTCCCCACCAACCTCTCCGACGAGCAGCGCGAGATCGCCGAGCGCCTCGATGCGACGCTCGAGCCCGACAACCTCGCGCCGCAGCACGGCGACGGCCTCTTCGGGCGCTTCCGCAAAGCGCTCCGGTAGCGGCGGGAGCCCGCCGAGTGATGATCCGCCTCGCCGTGCGGTGCAGTCCCGACCAGGCCGACCTGGTCCTCGCCGAGCTCACGGTGCTGGCACCGAACGGGGTCGAGGAGGAGCGCGGGCCCGGTTACGTCGAGTACGCCATCTACGGCGGCGAGGGGGAGCTGCCGGAGCTGGGGTCGATCGACGCGGTGGTCGCCGGCCGGCCGATCGAGGTCTCCTCGACCGAGATTCCCGACGACTGGGCCGACCGCTGGCGCGACTTCCACAAACCGCTCCTGGTCGGCGGCCGCCTCTGGCTGCGACCTAGTTGGGAGCCGGAGCGGGAGGGGGCGATCGACCTTGTCGTCGACCCCGGCCAGGCCTTCGGCACCGGTGCCCATCCGACCACCCGCCTATGCCTCGAATTCCTGCTCGAGCTGGCCGATGGCGGGGAGGCGGAGGGGCCGCTGACCGACCTCGGCACCGGGTCCGGTGTGCTCGCGATCGCCGCGGCGAAACTGGGATGGGGGCCGGTCACGGGCTACGACCACGAGGCGGCGGCGATCGACGCGGCGGCCGCGAATGCCACCGTCAACGGCGTCGAGATCGAGCTCCATCGCCAGAACCTGCGCGAATCGCTGCCCAGTCTGGGACCGATCTGCCTCGCCAACATGACCTCGCCGATCCTGAAGGCGGTCGCGGGGCACGTCGGCGCCGCCCGGCCCGAGGTGATGGTCCTCTCCGGGATCCTCCCGAACGAGCTCGACGAGGTCGCCGCCGCCTTCGCGCCCGCCGGGCTGGCCGAGCAAGATCGCCGCCAGATGGGAGATTGGGCCTCGCTTCTGCTCCGCCGCGGACGATAATGTCCCGCTCCATGCTGCCTTTCGCCGCATATCTCGACGCGGGCTACAAGATCGCCCTCTTCCTCCACATCGTCGCCGTGGTGGTCGCGCTCGGGCCGACCTTCGGCTACGGGGTCTTCTTCTCGGTCCTGCCGAAATACCCGCGTGCCGCGCCGGCCTTGATCGAAGGCATGCGCAAGGTCGACCGCTATCTGGTCAATCCCGGCATGATCATCCTGCTGATCGCGGGGATCGTCCTCCTCGCCGACAGCAGCATCGGGGGCAGCAACCTCTGGAGCGGCAGCGACTTCTTCGTCGTCTGGGGCTTCATCGCGATCATCGCCCTGTTCGGCGTCCAGCACGGCTTCTTCGGGCCGCGCATGGCCCAGTTGCAGGAATTCGCCGACCGTGACCTGAAGTCCGGCGACACCTTCAGCGCCGAGTTCGAACAGAGCAGCAAGCTCATCGCGCAGGTCGGCGCCGCCACCGGCATCCTGATCGTGTTGACCGTGTTCTTCATGGTCTACAAGCCGTTCATGTGATCGACCCCGCGCTGCCGGTCGCGATGTTCGACTCCGGTGTCGGCGGCCTCACCGTCCTGCACGAGTGTCTGGTCGCCCTGCCGCAGGAGGACTACATCTACCTCGGCGACACCGCCTGGTTCCCCTACGGGCCGCGCGAGCCCGCGCAGCTCCGCGCCCGCATCCGCCTGATCACCGAGAAGCTGCTCGAGCGGGGAGTGAAGCTGCTCGTGATCGCCTGCAACACGGCGACGGCGGTCGGCGAGGACCTGGTCCGCGAAATCGCCGCCGAGCACGGGGTGGAGGTGGTCCCGGTGGTCGCCCCGCAGGCCGAGATCGCCGCCGCGATCACCGACAACGCCCGGGTCGGCGTACTCGCGACGACCAACACGGTCGAGAGCGGCGCCTATCGGCGGGCGCTGGAAGCGCAGGGACGCGGGCTCGACGTGATCGAGGTGGCGGCGCCACGCCTTGCGCCCTTCATCCAGGAAGGTTCGCTCTTCGACGAGGAGACGATGGAGATGGCGCGCGGCTACTGCGCCCCGCTGCGGGAGGCGGAAGTCGACACCCTGATCCTCGGCTGCACCCACTATCCGCTGGTGGCGCCGATGCTGCAGCGGATCCTCGGCCGGGACGTGCGCCTGGTGAGCGGCGGCCACGCCGTCGCCGCCGCCGTCCAACGCACCCTCGAGGCCTCCGGCCTCGCCCAGGACCGCGATGAGGAGGGCCGCTACGAGTTCTTCTGTACCGGCCCGGTCTCCGCGTTCGGCGAGGTCGCGACCCGCTTCCTCCAGATGCCCCTCGGCGAGGTCCGCCACGTCCAGTTCACCGTGACGGCGTAGAAGCGGACGCGGCCGTCTAACCTTGTTGCCATGAGCGTTCTGGAGCAGGTTCAAGACGACGCGCGGACGGCGCTGAAAGCGCGCGAACGCGAGAAGGCCGCGGCGCTGCGGTTGATCCTTGACGCGCTCCAGCAGGACGCCAAGCTGGGCAAAGGCGACGAGATCGCGGTGCTGCAGCGCGAACGGAAGAAACGAGTGGAGGCCGCCGAGGCCTACGAGGGCGCCGGCCGGGCCGAGCAGGCCGCGGGCGAGCGCTTCGAGGCGGACCTGATCGAGGGCTACCTGCCCGCGCAGCTCTCCGACGAGGAGCTGGACGGCCTGGTGGCCGAGGCGATCGAGGAGACCGGCGCGACCGAACGCAAGCAGATGGGCCAGGTGATGTCGGCGGTGATGCCGAAGATCGCCGGCCGCGCCGACGGCAAGCGGGTCAGCGCCGCGGTGGGCAAGAGGCTGAGCTAGCTTGGCCCGTCGCCAACTGACCCTCGACAACGACGTCGCGGCCGAGCTCGCGGGCTCCGACGATTCGGTGTTGCGTGGGCTGCGGGACCGGCTGCCGGTGGAGATCCATCTCCGCGGCAACGTCCTGACCTTGGACGGGGATCCGGGCGACCTGCAGGACGCCGCGACAGTCGTCGACGAGATGGTCGAGCTGATCGAGGGCGGCCACGATGTCGCCCCGGGCACGGTCGAAGCGGTGGCCGGTGCGCTCGATGCCGAAGAGAGCCCGGCTGCGATTCTCGACGACGTGGTCTGGCGCCACCGCAACACCAAAGTGGCGCCGAAAACGCTGAACCAGAAACGCTATGTCGACGCGATCCGCAAGACCACGATCACCTTCGGCATCGGCCCGGCCGGCACCGGCAAGACCTTCCTCGCGGTCGCGATGGCGGCCGCCGCGTTGACCGAACGCAAAGTCCAGCGGATCATCCTCACCCGCCCTGCGGTCGAGGCCGGCGAGCGCCTCGGCTTCCTGCCCGGTGACATCCAGGCGAAGGTCGACCCCTACCTGCGTCCTCTCTTCGACGCGCTCTACGACATGCTCGACCCCGACCGGGTAAACGGCTACTTCGAACGCAACGTGATCGAGGTGGCGCCGCTGGCCTTCATGCGCGGCCGCACCCTGAACGACTCCTTCGTGATCCTCGACGAGGCGCAGAACACGACGCCGGAGCAGATGAAGATGTTCCTCACGCGGCTCGGCTTCAACTCGCGGATGGTGGTGACGGGGGACGTCACCCAGGTCGACCTGCCCACGGATCAGCGCTCGGGCCTGATCGCCGTGCGCGACATCCTCGACGAGGTCAAAGACATCTCCTTCATCGAGTTCGGCGGCGAGGACGTGGTCCGCCACAAACTCGTCCAGCGGATCGTCGCCGCCTACGACCGTCACGGTGCCGGTCGATCTGTCTGACGTGCCCGCCGACCTGCGCGAGCCGGTCGCGGCCGCCCTCGCGGCGGCCGAAGTCGACGACGGCCACCTGGCGGTGGAGATCGTCGACGCCGATCGCATCCGTGCCCTGAACCGTGATCACCGGGGCAAGGATGCCGCGACCGACGTGCTCTCGTTCCCGATCGACGAACTCGGACCGGCGGCCGGCCCCCGCGAGCTCGGCGACATCGCGATCTGCCCTGAGCTCTGTGTCGATATGACGCTGAACGAGACCGTCGTCCACGGCGTCCTCCACCTCTGCGGCTACGACCACGAGACCGACGACGGCGAGATGCTCGCCCTGCAGGCCGAGATCTTGCGGAGCGCCGCCCCCGGACGCGGAAGCGAGTGAGCGAGGCTTCCGGTGATTGTGAGCGCGAACGAGCGAGAGCAGAGGAGGCCGCGCTGATGTCTACGCGCTCTGGCTTCGTCGGCCTGGCCGGCCGTCCCAACGTCGGCAAGTCGACGCTGGTCAACGCCCTCGTCGGCCGCCACGTCGCGATCGTCTCGGTGCGCCCGCAGACGACGCGCCGCGCGATCCGCGGCGTCGCCACCGACCTCGGGGCCGAACGCCAGCTGGTGCTCGTCGACCTGCCCGGCGTCCAGCGTCCCCGTGACGCCCTGACCAAACGGATGCAGCATCGGGTCGAACGCGAGCTCGCCGACTCCGACGTGGCCCTACTGGTCATCAACGGTGAGGAGGGCGTCGGCCCGGGCGACCGCTTCATCGCCGGCCTGCTGAAAGCGGCGCGCAACGACATCCCGGTCATCTGCGCCGTCAACAAGTGTGACCAGCTCGCCCGTGGCGGCACCGTCAAGGCGCTCTCCGACGCGGCCGAGCTGCCCGGCGTCGACGAGGTCTTCCCGATCAGCGCCAGGGCCGGAACGGGCCTCGACGAGCTCCTCCACCGCCTCGGTGAGTTGGTCCCCGAGGGCCCTTATATGTATCCGCCGGAGGACTCCTCCGATCAGTCCTCGGAGCTGCTCCTCGCCGAGCTGATCCGCGAGCAGGTACTGAACCGCACCCGCCAGGAGATCCCGCACTCTGTCGAGGTGAAAGTGACCTCGGTGGAGCCACGCGACGACGGCCTGGTCGTCGTCGCCGCCGAAATCTGGGCGGAGACGGAGTCCCAGAAGGGCATTCTGATCGGGCGCGGCGGCTCGAAGATCGGCGAGATCGGCACCGCCGCCCGCCGCTCGCTGGAGCGCGAGCTCGAGGCCAAGGTCCACCTCGACCTGCAGGTCCGCGTGCGACGCAACTGGCGCCGGGACGAGGATATGCTCGATCGCCTCGGTATCGAGTAGCAGGCCCCGAGCCGTCTACGATCCCTCTCATGTCGGACCAGATTTCTTTCGATGAGCGCGGCCTGGTGCCATGCGTGGTGCAGGACGAGCGGACCGGCGAGGTCCTGATGCTCGCCTGGGCGAACGCGAAAGCCCTTGAGCTGACGCAGGAGACCGGGGAGATGCACTTCTACAGCCGCTCGCGCGAGGAGATCTGGCGCAAAGGCGAAACCTCGGGGGCGACGATGGCGGTGAGGCAGCTCCGCTACGACTGTGACGGCGATGCGGTATTGGCGATCGTCGCGCCGGCCGGGCCCGCCTGCCACACCGGGGAGCGGACCTGCTTCTACCGTGGGTTCGGAGGCGAGTCGCCGGACCGGGTCGCCTTCGAGGAGCTGCCCGCGCTGGAGCGCACGCTCGAAAGTCGCGCCGCCGAGCGCCCCGAGGGCAGCTACACCGTCGAGCTGCTCGACAACCCGACCCTGATCGGGGAAAAGGTCGAGGAGGAGGCCGAGGAGGTCGTCCGCGCCGCCCGGGAGGAGACCGACGAGCGGGTCGCCGAAGAGGCCGCCGACGTGATCTACCACCTCGCCGTGCTCCTGGCGTCTCGCAGGGTCCCGCAAGCGGCCGTGTTCGAGGAGCTGAATGCCCGTAGCCGCTGATTCCGAGCTGCGGCTCACGCCGACTCTCGAGGAGGCGCGAGAGCTCGCCCGCGAGGGTAACGTGGTCCCTGTCCGGGCGCGCTTCGTCGAGGACACCGAGACGCCCGTCTCCGCCTTCCTCAAGCTGCGCGCCGGGGAGCCTGAGGGCGCGCCGTGCTTCCTGCTCGAGTCCGCCGAGCAGGGCCAGGTCGGCCGCTACTCGTTCGTCGGTCTGCGCCCGCGGGCGATGTTGCGCTGGAGCGACGGCGAGCTCTCCGAATGGAGCGGCCGCGCGGCGTCGCTCGGCGGCGAGCCGACGAAGGTCACGCCCGAGGCCGATCCCTACGGCGCCGTCGCCGCCCGCTTCGCCCGCTACAAGCCCGCGCCCGTTCCCGACCTGCCGCCGTTCACAGGCGGCGCCGTCGGCTTCTTCGGCTACGACCTGGTGCGCACGGTCGAGCCGCTCGGCGAGCCGAACCCCGATGAGCTCGGGCTTCCCGACATGGCCCTGATGGTCACCGACGCGATGCTGGTCTTCGACCACCTGCGCCACGAGCTGACGATCCTCGCCTGCGTCCACACCGAAGGCGAGGACGGCTTCGACACCGAATACGGCCGCGCCGCGGCGACGATCGCCGAGATGCGCGAGCGCCTGCGCGGCGCCGTCCCGCAGTCGGCCGCGTCAAGTGTCGTCGAGCCCCCCGAGTTCACCTCGAACTTCGAGCGCGAGGACTTCGAAGGGGCCGTCTCCCGGATCATCGAGTACGTCCGCGCCGGCGACGCCTTCCAGGTCGTCCCCTCGCAGCGCTTCAGCGCCGACGCCCCGGTCGAGGCGTTCTCCCTCTACCGCGGCCTGCGCGCGGTGAATCCCTCGCCGTACATGTACTTCCTCGAGTTCGGCGACTTCCAGATCGCCGGCGCCTCGCCCGAGCCCTTGGTGCGCGTCCACGACAGGATCGTCGAGACGCGGCCGATCGCCGGCACGTCACCACGGGGTAAGTCCGCCGAGGAGGACCGCCGCCTCGCCGAGCGCCTGATCAACGACCCGAAGGAGCGGGCCGAGCACGTGATGCTCGTCGACCTCGGCCGCAACGACCTCGGCCGCGTCTGCGAGTACGGCTCGGTCACCGTCGACGAGCTGATGACGATCGAGACCTACTCGCACGTCCTCCACATCGTCAGCAAGGTGACCGGCAAGCTGCGCGAGGACGTCTCGGCGATGGACGTGTTGCGCTCCAGCCTTCCGGCGGGGACCCTCTCCGGCGCGCCCAAGGTCCGCGCGATGCAGATCATCGACGAGCTCGAGCCGGTCAAGCGCGGTGGCTACGGCGGCGCGATCGGCTACCTGTCATGGAACGGCGACCTCGACACGGCGATCCACATCCGCACCGTGGTGGTCAAGGACGGCCGCCTCCACGTACAGGCGGGGGGCGGGACCGTGGTCGACGCGAAACCGAGTTACGAGTGGAACGAGTCGGTGAACAAGGCGCGCGCCGTCTTTCGGGCGGTCGAGATCGCCTGCGCCCAACCCGACTGGACCTAGTGCCGGAGAGCGAAAGCACATCAATGAACGTCTTGGTCATCGACAACTACGACTCCTTCACCTACAACCTGGTCCAGTATCTGGGCGAGCTCGGTGCGGAGCTCGAGGTGGTGCGCAACGACAAGGCCGAGGTGGCCGAGCTGCTGGAGCGCGGCGCCGACCGCCTGGTCGTCTCGCCCGGCCCTTGCACGCCCGCCGAGGCGGGCATCTCCGGCGCCGCGATCCGCGCCTTCGCCGAGGCGGGGACGCCGACGCTCGGCGTCTGCCTGGGCCACCAGGCGATGGTCGAGGAGTTCGGCGGCAAGGTCGTCCAGGGTGATCCGGTCCACGGCAAGGACGCCGAGATCCAGCACGACGGGCGGTCGGTCTACGCCGGGCTACCGACACCGATGGTGGCCGGGCGTTATCACTCCTTGATCGCCGATCCCGACTTGCCCGACGAGCTTGAGCTGACCGCGCACCTCGGCGACGTGGTGATGGGCGCGCGTCACCGCGAGCTGCCGGTCGAGGGTGTCCAGTTCCATCCCGAGTCGGTCCTCACCCCGCACGGCAAACACCTGTTGAAGAACTTCCTCGAGGAGGGCGTAGCTCATGCCTAACGATGTCGTCAGCAGGGCGATCGACGCGGTCTGCGCCGGGGAGAACCTGACCGCGGACCACGCGTCGACCGTGCTCGCCGAGATCATGGAAGGCCGCACCGAGCCGATCCAGACCGGCGCCTTCCTGATCGCGCTGCGGGCGAAGGGGGAGACCGTGTCCGAGCTGGTCGGGTTGGCGCGGACGATGCGTGGGCTCGCCGACTCCGTGCACGCCGACCGCCCCGACCTGGTCGACACGGCGGGGACCGGCGGTGGGCCGACCACCTTCAACGTCTCGACCACCGCGGCGCTGGTCGCCGCCGGCGCGGGATGCGCGATCGCCAAGCACGGCAACCGCTCGGCGACCTCCAAATCGGGGTCGGCGGACCTGCTCGAGGCGCTCGGCGTCGCGATCGAACTCGGTCCCGAGGACGTCGCCCGGTGCATCGACGAGGTCGGCTTCGGCTTCATGTTCGCGCCGCGTCACCACTCGGCCACGTCCCATGTCGGCCCGGCCCGCCAGGGCCTCGGGGTGCGCACGGTGTTCAACTTCCTCGGTCCGCTGACCAACCCGGCCGGCGCCACCCGCCAGCTGGTCGGCGTGGCCGATCGCAGATACCAGGAGACGATCGCCGAGGCCCTGATCGGGCTCGGGGTGCAGCGGGCGCTCGTGGTGAGCGCCGAGGACGGGGTCGACGAGCTGGCCCTGTCGGCGACGACGCGAGTGATCGAGGTCTTCGAGGGCCGCACCGCGGAGTGGTTCGTCGAGCCGGGGCAGTTCGGCCTCGCGCCCCTGGAGCTGTCGGAAATCGCCGGCGGCACGCCGGACGACAACGCCGCCATCACCCGCGCTGTCCTGAGCGGCGAGCCCGGCCCCCAGCGGGACATCGTGTTGCTGAACGCCGCCGCGGCGATCTACGTCGGTGGGCTCGCCGCCGACCTCGAGGAGGGCGTCGCGAAAGCGGCCGCGGCGATCGACTCGGGGGCGGCGGCGGACGTGCTCGAGCGGTTGATCGCGGCAACGGTCGGGGCGGCCGGATAACCTCTCCGGGTTCAGTGGGAATTATCGACCAGCTGATCGAGGGCGCCCGGGAGGGGGTGCAGGAACGCAAGCGGGACCTGCCGCAGGCGGAGCTCGAGGCACGGCTATCCGGCCGTGGCCAGGACCGCCCGTTCCAGGAGGCGCTGACGCGTCCTGGCCTCTCCGTGATCGCCGAGTTCAAGCGGCGCTCGCCCAGCAAAGGCGACATCGCCCCCGACGCCGATGTCGCGACCCAGGTCTCCGCCTACGAGCGCGGCGGCGCGGCCGCCCTCTCGGTGCTGACCGATATGCCGCACTTCGGGGGCACGCTGGAGGACCTCCGCGCGGCCCGTACGGCGGCGAGCCTGCCGATCATCCGTAAGGACTTCATCGTCGAGCCCTACCAGCTCTACGAGGCGGCCGTGAACGGCGCCGACGCGGTGCTGCTGATCGTCCGGGCCCTGAACGACAAGGAGCTCGCCTCCCTCTACGAGGAGGCGCGGGCCCTCGACCTCGACTGCCTGGTCGAGGTCCACGACGCCGAGGAGCTGGAGCGGGCGCTCGAGGTCGACGCCGAGGTGATCGGGATCAACAACCGCGATCTCGACGAGCAGCGGGTCGACATCCGGACCACCTATGAGCTGATGCCCGATGTGCCCGCCGGTAAGACCGTGGTCGCCGAGAGCGGGATCTCCGGCCGCGAGGAGCTGATGGAGCTCGACCGGGTCGGCGTCGACGCGGTGCTGATCGGCGGCGCGCTGATGACCGCTCCCGACCCGGAGCTGAAGACGCGGGAGCTGACCGGCGCCGACGAGACCCGCGAACACCTGTATTAGGGGCGCGACCCCCGCGGTCTTTAGAAAACCTTTCGACTCGCTTTAGCGCCGCATCAAAGGTTCAAGGCATCCTGACCGGCATGGATGAGCAACCCAAGCCCGAGAAGAAGGGTTTCTTCCGTTCGTCGTTCGGCTCGGCCCTGCTCGGTGGGCTCGTGGTCGCCGTGATCGGCACGGTCCTGCTGCTGACCGGCGCCGTCAAGTCGAAGGGCGGTGGCACCACCACCGTCCAGCAGACGATGAGCGCCCCGGTCGCCTCGACCGAATCGGGTGGCGAAAGCGGCGGCGAAGGCGGCAACACCGTCGACGAGATCTACAAGCGCGACGGCAACGGCGTGGCGTTCATCGAATCGACCATCCCACCTGAAGAATCGCAAACCTTCAACCCCTTCGGCGAACCGGAATCGCAGGGCGGCGGCACCGCCACCGGCTCGGGCATCGTCATCGACGACAAGGGGCACATCCTCACCAACAACCACGTGATCGAAGGCGCCGACAAGATCGAGGTCAAAATCGGCGAATCCGATCATGAGTACACCGCCAAGGTGGTCGGCACCGATCCGTCCTCCGACCTGGCGCTGCTCCAGGTGGAAGCGCCGTCGAAGGAACTCGACCCGCTGACCCTCGGCGACTCGTCGAAGATGGAAGTCGGCGACCCGGTGGTCGCGATCGGCAACCCATTCGGGCTCGACCGGACCGTCACCAGCGGCATCGTCTCGGCCCTGCAACGCCAGATCCAGGCGCCCAACGGCTTCTCGATCGACAACGTGATCCAGACCGACGCGGCGATCAACCCGGGTAACTCGGGCGGCCCGCTGATCAACGGCTCGGGCGAAGTGATCGGCATCAATTCCCAGATCGAGACCGGCGGCGGCAACGACGGAAACGTCGGCATCGGCTTCGCGATCCCGATCAACACGGCCAAGGAAGTCATCCACGAACTTGAAACCACGGGCAGCGTCAAGCGGGCCTACCTGGGCATCTCCGGGATCCCGATCCTGCCCGAACTGGCGAAAGCCGTGAACCTGCCGGTACAGGAAGGCGTCCTGCTCGAGACGGTCGAAAAAGGCGGCCCGTCAGACAAGGCCGGGCTGGAAGCCGGCACCACCCGGGCGACCATCGACGGTGCTGAAATCATCCTCGGCGGTGACATCATCATCGGCGCCGAAGGCAAGAAGATCTCCAACATGGAACAGATCATCGAACTCGTCAACGGGAAGAAACCGGGCGACGAAGTGACGCTCGAATACCTCCGCGACGGCAAGAAGAAGACTGCGACCGTGACGCTGGGTACCAGGCCCGCGAAGGTCGAACAAGCCTCGCCGAAAGGCTGAGGGAAGCACATGTCCGCCCGGGGGGAGTCCGGCCCCTCGGGCGGTTTTTCGTTTGCCGTAGGCTGACCGTATGCGCGTCAAGTTCTGCGGGATCACCAATATCGACGATGCCGCCGAGGCCGTTCGCCTCGGCGCCTGGGCGATCGGACTGATCCACTGGGAGCCCTCGGTGCGCAAGGTCGATCCCGCTGCCGCCGTCGAGATCGCCGCCGCCTTCCGCCGAAAGGCCGAGATCGTCGGGGTGTTCGTGAATCCGACGCTGCAGGAGGTCACCCAGGCGGTCGAGGACGAGCAGCTCTCGATGGTGCAGCTGAACGGCGAAGAGGGCGCCTCGTTCTGCGCCGAGGTCGCTCGCCGTACCGGGGTCAAGGTGATCAAGGCGATCCACGTCGCCTCCGCCGCCGACGTCCACGCCGGCGAGGCCTATCGCTGGGTCGATTTTCACCTGTTCGACCGCAAGGCGAAGGACCTGCCGGGCGGCACGGGGGAGACCTTCGACTGGGACCTGCTGCGCACGCGGGCCGCTTCCGACATTCCCGCGATCCTGGCGGGCGGGCTGAAGCCCGAGAACGTCGCCGAGGCGGTGGAGATCGTCCGCCCCTACGCGGTCGATGTCGCCAGCGGCGTCGAGGCCGAACCGGGCCGCAAGGATCACGCGAAGATGGCCGCCTTCTTCGAGGCCGCCCAGCCGGCGCTCGCCGAGCCGGACCCTGCCACGCGATGAGCGCGATCGAGCAGCGATTCGGGCCCTATGGGGGCCGGTACGTCCCTGAGACGCTGATCGGAGCCCTCGACGAGCTGACCGAGGCCTGGGAAGCGACCCGGGAGGACCCTGAGTACGTCGCGCGCCTGGACGCGCTGCGGCGCGACTACATCGGGCGGCCGACGCCGCTCTACCTTGCCGAGCGGCTGTCCCGGCGGGTCGGCTCGCGGGTCTACCTGAAGCGCGAGGACCTCGCCCACACCGGCGCCCACAAGATCAACAACGCGCTCGGCCAGACGCTGCTGGCCCAGCGGATGGGGAAGGCGCGGATCATCGCCGAGACGGGGGCGGGGCAACACGGCGTCGCCACCGCGACCGCCTGCGCGCTCCTCGGGCTTGAATGCATCGTCTACATGGGCACCGAGGACATCCGTCGCCAGGCGCCGAACGTCGAGCGGATGAAGCTGCTGGGCGCCGAGGTGGCACCGGTCGACGCGGGCGCCCGCACGCTGAAGGAGGCGACCTCGGCGGCGATCCGCGACTGGGTCGCCAACGTGGAGACGACGCACTACGTGATCGGCTCGGCAGTCGGGCCGGCGCCCTATCCGGTGCTGGTGCGGGACCTGCAACGGGTGATCGGCGATGAGGCGCGCGAGCAGTCGCTGGCGGCCGAGGGCTCCCTGCCGCGCCGGGTGATCGCCTGTGTCGGCGGCGGCTCCAACGCGATCGGCATCTTCGCCCCGTTCATCGACGATGCCGAGGTCGAGCTGATCGGCGTCGAGGCGGGCGGCGACGGGATCGAGACCGGTCGCCACGGCGCCTCGCTGAACGCCGGGACGACGGGCGTCCTGCACGGCTCCCTCTCGGCGATCGTCGCCGATGAGGATGGGCAGATCCTCGAAGCGCACTCCGTCTCCGCCGGCCTCGACTACCCGGGGACCGGTCCGCAGCACGCCCATCTCCGGGACACGGGGCGCGCCGCCTACTTCCCGATGACCGACGCGGGTGCGCTCGGCGCGCTCGGGGAGCTGGCGCGGCTGGAGGGGATCATCCCGGCGCTGGAGAGCTCCCACGCGATCGCCTGGCTCCTGGAGAACGCGCTCGAGGGGGAGGGCTTCGACGTCCTCTGCCTCTCGGGGCGCGGCGACAAGGACCTGGCCGAGTACGTGCGCAGGACGAGCGAAGCGTGATCGCGGGAGAGCAGCGCATCCGGGCGGCCTTCGACGCCGCCAGAGACGAGGGGCGCGCCGCCTTGATGCCGTACATGATGGCCGGCTTCCCCGACCGCGAGTCGGGCCTGGCGGTCGCCGCCGCCTATGCCGATGCCGGGGCCGACCTGGTCGAGCTCGGGGTGCCGTACGCCGACCCGCTCGCCGACGGTCCGGTGATCCACTCGGCCGCCACGGTGGCGCTGGACAACGGGGCGACGCTGCGGACCGCGCTCGAGACCTGCGAAGCGATCGCCGACAAGGTCCCGGTGGTGCTGATGGTCTACACGAACATGGTGCTCGCCCACGGCGGCGGGTCCGAGTTCGCGAAGCTGGCCCGGGCGGCGGGCGCCTCGGGGGCGATCATCCCGGACCTGCCGCTGGGGGAGGACGAGGGCATCCGCGAGGCGTTCGTCGCCGAGGGCCTGGCGATGGTGCCGCTGGTGGCGCCGACGACGACGGACGAGCGCCGTGCGGCGATCTGCAAGGTGGCCAAGGGCTTCGTCTATGTCGTCTCCACGGTCGGGACGACCGGGGAGCGCGGCGAGCTGCCGCCGGAGCTGGCCGACCTGGTCGCCGCGACGAAGGCCGACGCGGGGGAGACCCCGGTCGCCGTCGGCTTCGGGATCGGCACCCCGGCACACGCCGCCGAGGTCGGCAAGGCCGCCGACGGGGTGATCATCGGCAGTCGTCTGGTGCGGGCCGCGGACGAAGGTGGAAGCCCCGGCGGGGCCGCCGAATCGGTCGCCGAGTTCCTCGCCGAGGCACGCGTCGCCCTGGCCGGATAGGATTCGCGCCGTGTTCATCGCCGTCTGGACTTTCATAGCGCTCGCGATCACGACGATCATCTACGCCTGGCTCGGCCAGGGCGGTGGCGTCGCCGGCCTGATCTTCTTCGGGATCATGCTGATCGCGGTCATCCTCAAGGTCGTCCTCCGCGGTCTCGCTCCGGCGCCGCAGGACGGCGAGCGCCTTCAGGGCTGAGCCCGAATCTCTCTTTCCGTAACGTAGGAACCCGATGCGGATCGGTGTCCTTACCGGTGGCGGGGACTGTCCTGGCCTGAACGCGGTAATCCGCGCGGTCGTCCGC
Organism: Actinomycetota bacterium; assembly: GCA_018268605.1. Classification (GTDB taxonomy): domain Bacteria; phylum Actinomycetota; class Thermoleophilia; order Solirubrobacterales; family 70-9; genus VAYN01. The sequence goes on from JAFDWG010000334.1 coordinate 16,133, forward strand.
AAGGGCGTCGGCGTCTACGGCCACGAGTTCGTCGGCTACCGGGACGGCTGGCGCGGGCCGCTCGAGGACGACCGCAGGCCGCTCGGGATCCCCGAGGTGCGGGGCATCCTGCCACGGGGCGGAACGATCCTCGGGTCCTCGCGAACCAACCCGTTCGCGCTCGAGGGCGGGCCGGAGCGGATCGGCACGGAGATGCAGGCGGCCGGGATCGACGGGCTGATCGCGATCGGTGGGGAGGACACGCTCGGCGCCGCATCCCGGCTCCACTCCGAGCACGGGCTGAACGTCGTCGGGGTGCCGAAGACGATCGACAACGATCTCTCGGCCACCGACTACACCTTCGGCTTCGACACCGCGGTGAACATCGCGATGGAGGCGATCGACCGCCTTCACACCACCGCCGACAGCCACCATCGGGTCCTGATCGTCGAGGTGATGGGGCGCCACGCGGGCTGGATCGCGGTCCACGCGGGCCTGGCGGGCGGCGCCAACGCGATCCTGATCCCGGAGCGCGAGTTCGATGTCGACGCCGTCTGCGACCTCGTCGGGCGACGCTTCGCCAGCCACTTCGCCCCGATCATCGTCGTCGCCGAGGGCGCCGCGCCGATCGGCGGCATGCCGTCTGCCGCCGACGCCCCGATCGATTCCTTCGGCCACGTCCGCCTCGGCGGAGTCGGGCACTGGCTGGAGGGGGAGATCGAGCGGCGCACCGGCAAAGAGACGCGGGCGACCGTCCTCGGCCACGTCCAGCGCGGCGGCACCCCGACCGCCTTCGACCGGGTGCTCGCCACCCGCTTCGGCCTGCACGCCATCGACGCCGCTCAGGAGGGCAACTGGGGCACGATGGCGGCGCTGCGTGGCACCGACATCAAGCTGGTCGCGCTGACCGAGGCGACCGACGAACTGAAGACGGTCCCCGAGTCCTTCTACGCCGAATCGGAAGTCTTCTTCGGATGAAGCTCCTGGCGGGTTTCGCCGCGTTTGCGGTCGGGCTCGTCGTCGTCGGTTGTGGGGGGACCGATTCCGAGGGTGCGATGGTCAACGTCTACGTCGCGGCGCCCCTCTGCTCGGGCGCGAAGGCCGAGCTTGCTGCGCACGGCGCGACCGTTGGGCATTTCACGGTCGCCGTTCGCTGCCTGGCGCCGAGTGAACGCGCCGATGGGGGGGTCGACCTTGCGACCGTGGGCTCCAACTCCCGCCGCGCGACGGCCGACAGCAGCGCCGTCGCCGCCCTCGAACCACCGGGGCCCGCAACGAAGTTCAGCCGTGCGATCCTCGGTTCCGCTGAAATCCCCCTCGTCACCTCGGCCTCGGCGCAGAAGGGCATGGAACGCATCCTCACCGCCGTGGAAAGCGCGGGAGACTCTGGTGTTCGCGGCTCGGTCCTGACGGCTCTGAGCTAGCCGACGAGGTCCCGCAAGGCCCCCTCGATCATCGGGAACTTGAAGGCGTAGCCGAGCTCCTCGGTCCGCTTCGGCAGCACCCGCTGGCCGCCCTGGGCGACCTTGCCGAACTCGCGGCCGAATTTGACCTCGACGGCGAAGCCGGGAATCGGCAGCACGGCGGGGCGCCCGAGCGCCTTGCCGAGTGCCTTCGACCACTCCTTGTTGGTGACCGGGTTCGGCGCCGTGCCGTTGAGGACGCCGTTCACGGACTCCGTGTCGAGCGCCCAGATCAGGATCCCGACCTCGTCGGAGAGGTGGATCCAGGGCACCCACTGCTTGCCACCCGCGAGCGGCCCGCCCAGTCCCAACTTGAAGGGGAGGAGGAGCTCGCCGAGGATGCCGCCCTCGGTCTCCATCACCTGGCCGGTCCGGACGATCGCCAGGCGCACTCCCGCCCGATCGACCTCGTGCGCGGCCTTCTCCCACTCGACGCAGACGCTCGCGTCGAAGCCCTCGCCGGGCGCGCTCGACTCGTCCAGCACCTCGTCGCCGCGGTCGCCGTAGTAGCCGACCGCCGATTGGCTGACGAGCACCTTGGGCTTCGTCGCCAATCCCTCGATCGTCCCCACCAGGTTGTGGGTGGCGACCTTGCGCGAGTCCATGATCTTGCGCTTGGCCTCGTCGGACCAGCGTTGGTTGATCTTCTCGCCGAGCAGGTTGACGACGCCGTCGACGTCCTCGAATGCGGCCTCGGTCGGCCGTTCGAGGGTTGGCTCCCAGGCGTGCCAGGTCACCTGCGGCTGGGCCGCCGCGGCCTTCTCGGGGTCGCGCGTGAGGCCGACGACCTCGTCGCCGCGTTTCAACAGCTCGCCACAGAGCGCCTTACCGATCCTGCCGCTGGCGCCGGTGACGAGGACCCGCATCAGGTCGCCTTCACCTCGACCGGGGCGAAGGTCCCGGTCTCTTCGTTCAGTCGCGCGATCCCGTCGCGCCTGGCCTCCTCGATCACCGCTTGGGCGACCTTCGGGGCGACTTCGCGGTTGAAGACGCTGGGGATGATGTAGTCCTCGGCGAGGTCGTCGTCGGAGACGGTCTCGGCGATCCCGCGGGCGGCGGCGAGCTTCATCGCCTCGGTGATCTGGGCCGCCCCGGCGTCGAGGGCACCGCGGAAGATGCCGGGGAAGGCGAGGACGTTGTTGATCTGGTTGGGGTAGTCGGAGCGCCCGGTGGCCATGATCCGAACGTGCGGGCTGGCCTCCTCGGGCATCACCTCGGGGGTCGGGTTCGCCATTGCGAAGACCATCGCGTCGTCGTTCATCTTCGCCAGCGAGTCCGCCTGGATGATGCCGGGGCCGGAGAGGCCGATGAAAAGGTCCATGCCCTCTATTACGTCGTCAGGCTGCCCGTGGATGTGCTCGGGGTTCGAATTCTCCGCGTACCAGCGCTTGGTCGAGTTCATCTCACCGGACGCGTAGTCCTCACGCTCGGTCGACAGCGCGCCCTTGCGGTCGGCGCCGATGATCTGCCTGATCCCGGCCTCAAGCATCATTTTCGTCACCGCGACACCCGCCGCGCCGAGGCCGACCACCAGCGCGCGGACCTCCTCGATCGGCTTGCCGGTGATCTTCAGCGCGTTGAAGAGCGCCGCCATCGTCACGACGGCGGTGCCGTGCTGGTCGTCGTGGAAGACCGGGATATCGAGCCTTTCCTTCAGCCGCTCCTCGATTTCGAAGCAGCGGGGGGCGGAAATGTCCTCGAGGTTCACGCCGCCGAAGGTCGGCGCCATCAGTTCCACCGCGCGGATGATCTCCTCGGAGTCCTGGGTGTCGAGGCAGATCGGGAACGCGTCGACCCCGGCGAACTCTTTGAAGAGCATGCACTTGCCCTCCATCACCGGCATCGCCGCCTCGGGCCCGATGTTGCCGAGGCCGAGCACCGCCGAGCCGTCGGAGACGACCGCCACGGTGTTCTTCTTGATCGTGTACTCGAAGGCTTTGGCCCGGTCGGCGTGGATGTCCATGCAGACGCGGGCGACGCCGGGCGTGTAGGCCATCGACAGGTCGTCGCGAGTCTTCACCGGGTACTTGTTGTGCATGTCGATCTTGCCGCCGCGGTGCATCTGCATCGTGCGGTCGACGTAGTCGAGGACCCGTGCCCCCCGGGTCGACCCGATCGCCCGCAGGATCCGCTCCCAGTGGTCCCGATCAGACGCGTCGATCGTGAACTCGCGGACCCGCTTGCCCTCCGGCCCGGCCCCCGGCACGAGGTCGACGCCCTGCAACTGTCCCCCCGCCTCGGCGATCGCCGCCGTCAGTTTCCCGAGCGGCTCCTGCCGCGCATCGAGCTCGACCCGGATGGTGACGCTGTACTGCGCAGAGACGACCATGCGTGAATCGAATCAAATTCCCGTCGC
>JAFDWG010000335.1 GCA_018268605.1 Actinomycetota bacterium
TCCTCGATCTCTGGCGCGCCGGTCGCGTCCTCGCGGTCCACGACTTCCACCGTCTCCATCGGTTCGATGATCGGTGCCTCCTATGAAACTAACTCTCCCCCGGTTCCCCCGGATCTGCCGGCCCCGAAGCTCCGGGCAGAACGCGGATTATAGGCAGTGTTCAGGTCCATAGGGGAGGGATAGAGACCGATGCGCGACGCCCTCTAGGCTTTGCGTATGGCGAATGAAACGAGCACCTCAATCCGCACCGTCCCCGACGTCCAATCCGGCGTCCCGGCCACTCAGGTGAGCCTCTCCCGGGTCGGCGTGACCGGCGTCGAGAAGGTGATCCGCGTCCGTGACGGCGAGAACGAGAACCTCTTCTACGCCGAGATCGAGTGCTTCGTCGATCTCAACCCGCAACAGGCGGGCGTCCACATGTCGCGCTTCGAAGAAGTCGTCGGCGAGGCGATCGACGAGGTGATCCTCGGCGAGGCCTTCAAGGCCGAGATCCTTGCCGCCCACGTCGCCGAGAAGATCCGCGAGCGCCAGAACGGACTGCGCGCGGAGGTCTCCCTGACCGCGCGCTACCCGGAAACGGTGGAGACGCCGGAAAGCGGCATCGACACCCAGGAGATCTACGTCCTCTTCGGCACGGCGGTCGCCTCCGAGTCGGGCACCCGCACCCTCACCGGCGTCCAGGCCCAGGGGATGACCGCCTGCCCGTGCGCCCAGGAGATGGTCACCGGCCTCTCCCGCGAACGCCTCGACGCCGCCGGCTTCGACGACTCGCAGATCGAGAAGATCGTCGACGTCGTCCCGATCGCCACCCACAACCAGCGCGGCATCGGCACCCTCCACGTCGGCTGCCCCGAGGGCGGCCCCTCCTGGATCGACGCGCCGGAGCTCCTGCGGATCGTCGAGACCTCGATGTCCTCGGAGATCTACGAGCTGATGAAGCGCCCCGACGAGATGTCGGTCGTCGTCAAAGCCCACGAAACACCCCGCTTCGTCGAGGACTGCGTTCGCGAGATGATCCGTCAGGTCGTCGCCGACTACCCCGACCTCCCCGACGAGGCCTTCGTCATGGCCCGCCAGGAGAACCTCGAGACGATCCACCGCCACAACGTCGTCGCCGAGCGCTACGGCACCCTCGGCGAGCTCCGCGCCGAGCTGGCGACGGGCGAGCATTCGGCGAGGCACGTCGCGATGCGCGAGTGGTTGGAGGGGTCGGCGGGCTGAACGCTAGACGAGGGACGATTGTCCCGGCGGGAGCGGCAGTCCTAGAAAGGGGTCCTGGGTTCCATGTGAAAGTCCCGGGAGACGTCACGCTTCCGCCCGGAACTCCACACCCCCGTCACCCCTCCCCAACGCCTCCAGGTTGATGGGCCGAAAACCCGGCTATATCGTGGGTTTTCGGCCCGTCAACATCGCGGGTCAGACGGAAGGCGCACGAAGCAGGAGGAAGCTGCGCGGAAGTGTGGAGTTCGTGTCGTCTCCCGCACGTCTCCCTCAACGGCGTCGGAGTTTCTCCTCACCACAGCCGGCCAGCGCCGTGGCCGAGACGGCCGGGCTCACCGCAAGGCCTCGCGTCCCTCACCTCGGGCGCAGCTAAGCCGCGCTGCGCGGTGGCCTCGCGGCACGTTCCCGCTGGTCCTGCTCGATCCGACGGCGCAGGCCGAAGAAGTAGTCCGCCCCGCTGATGATCGTCACCGCGACCGCGGCGTAGACGAGGACATCGACCCAGGCGGGTGACGGGTTGGTCGCGATCAGAGCGATGATCGCGGCGATCTGGGTGGCCGTCTTGGCCTTGCCGAGCCAGGAGGCGGCGATGACGAGGCCGCGCTCGGCGGCGATCGTGCGGAGGATGGTGACGGCGACCTCGCGGGCGATGATGACCATCGCGACCCAGGCTTCGAGGCGCCCGAGGGAGACGAGGCAGAGCAGGGCGCCGATGACGAGAAGCTTGTCGGCGAGCGGGTCCATCAGCTTGCCGAAGGTGGTGATCGAGTTGCGGGAGCGGGCGATATAGCCGTCGAGGCCGTCGGTGAGCGCGGCCGCGGCGAAGACCGCGGCGGCGATGACGTCCCCGTTGGGCATTTCGACCAGCAGCGCGACGACGACCACGGGAACCGCGAGGATGCGCAGCAGAGTCAGCGCATTGGGCAGGTTGAGCGGGAACACCGCCCTCAGTCTGACGCAGCGGAGCCCGTCGCGGGGGCGGCGGCCGCGGCGAGGGCGGCATCGCGCTTCTCGAAGTACTCCTCGCCCTCGATGCTGATGTGGGGCACGAGGCGGTCGAGCCAGCTCGGCATCCACCATGCCCACTTGCCCATCAGCTCCATCACCGCGGGCACCAGGAGGCAGCGGACGATGGTCGAGTCGATCGCGATCGCCACCGCGAGCCCGACCCCGAACTCCTTCACCACCGGGTCGCCGCTGAGCACGAAGCTGGCGAAGACGCAGACCATGATCCCCGCCGCCGAGGTGATCACGCGGCCGGTATTTGCGAGCCCTTCGACCACCGCGCGCCGCTCGTCGCCGTACTCGACGTAGTGCTCTTTGATCTGGGTCATCAGGAAGACCTCGTAGTCCATCGAGAGCCCGAAGAGGATCGCGAACATCAGTAGCGGCACGAAGCTGACGATCGGTATCGAGTGGTCGAGCCCGATCAGCGAGGACCCCCAGCCGAGCTGGAAGACGGCGGTGACGACGCCGTAGGAGGCGGCGACCGAGATCAGGTTCATCGCCGCCGCCTTGATCGGCACGAGGATCGAACGGAAGGCCATCAGGAGGACGAGGAAGCTCAGGCCCACCACGACCAGGATCATCAGCGGCAATTTGGCGGCGATCTGGTTCGCGAGGTCGATGTAGCCGGCCGTCTGCCCGCCGACGTACGACTGGGCCTTCGTCCCTTCGAGGGCGCCGGGGACGACTTCGTCACGGAGGTTTTCCACCAGCGTCACGGTTTCGTCCGCCCAAGGCTCCGATTTCGAGATCACCGTGAAGACGGCGACCTTCTTGTCTTCAGAGAGGGTCGGTTCGGTGACCGCGGCCACGTCTTCGGCGCCGCCGATCGCTTTCTGCAGGGTCGGCAGCACCTTCTGCGCTTCTTCGGGCGAGGTGAATTTCGAGGCGATCAGGAGCGGGCCGTTGACCCCCGGGCCGAAGCCGGCGTTCAGGCCGTCGTAAGCCTGGCGCGAGGTCGTTTCCTTCGGCAGCGCGCTGATGTCGTTCTGGCCGAGCTGCAGTTGGAAGATCGGCAGGGCCAGGATGCCGAGGATGATCAGCGAGAAGATCGTCGCGCGCCACGGCATCCGCACGATCCGTTCCGCCCAGCTGCGCCAGCCGTGCGGCTCCTTGTCGTCGGGATGCGTCTTGCCGATGTGGAAGCGCAGGCTGTTGATGTGCGGCCCGAGCGCGCCGAGCATCGCGGGCAGGAGCGTCGACGCGGCACAGACCGCGACCACCACCGCCACGGCCGCCGTGACCCCCAGCGTCGTCACCAAGGGGATCCCGGCGACGGCGAGCGAGCAGAGCGCGATCACCACGGTGAAGCCGGCGAAGACGACGGCGCCGCCGGCCGTCGCGGTCGCCCGCGCGATCGACTCGCGCAGGTCCATCCCTTCCTTCAGCTGCAGTTTGTGACGAGTGACGATGAAGAGTGCGTAATCGATGCCGACGCCGAGCCCGATCATCGTCGCCAGCGTCGCCGCCACGCCCGGCACCTCGAGCACGTGCTCGAGCAACTTGATGATCGACAGGGTGCAGACCAGGCCGACCAGCGCGCCGAGGATCGGCAGCATCATCGCCGTTGCCGTGCCGAAGGCGAAGAGCAGGATGATCACCGCCGCGATCAGCCCGATCAGCTCCGATTTCTCGGTCGACGGTTTGGAGAGCTGGCTGCCGACGTAGCTGCCGATCGAGGCGTTGCCGCCTGCCGCTTCGAACGGCTTCGCCGTGTCGAGGATCGCCTGCGACTGGTCTTCGGCGATTTCACCCGGCCCGATCCCGAGGACGACCGGGATGTAGCCGATGTTCGGGTGTTTCTGGCTGAGCGTCTGGGAGCCCTTCGCCAGCGGGCTCATCGCCGAGTTGACGTCGGGCAACGCTTCCAGGTTCTTGACGGTTTCTTCGACCGCCTTGGCGTACTTCGGTTCGCTCAGCTTCGTCCCCGCCGGCCCTTCGAGCACCAGCGGGTTCGACCCGTACGCCTGCTCCGGGAGGTTTTCTTCCAGCAGTTCGGTCGCCTGCGTCGAGCCGGTCCCTGGCAGCGTCAGGTTTTCGCTGGTCTTCGACCCGGCGGCCGCGCTGACCGCGACGAGCACGATCGCCAGCAGGATCCAGACGCCGATCACCGGCCAGTGGTGCCGCGAGCACCATCGACCGATCGCGTAGAGGGGCCCGGTCATCGCCGGGCAGTATTCCTTAACCGGCGGCGTATGGCCACCCCGAAACTAGGGCCGCAATATGAGGAGCGGCTCTCTATTCGGCGGGCGGTTCGGTGGTGCCGTTCTCGAATGGCACCGGGACCGAGGCGAGCGGCCCGTCGCCGAGCGCCTGGCGGAGCAAGGTGAGGTGCTGCGCCTGGTTGGCGACGATCGAGGCGAGCAGCGATCGCGGCCAGCTCGATTCCAGCTTCGAGACCGCGCTCAACTCCTCGTCGATCGTCGAGCTTTCGACGTCGTAGAGGAACGCGAGCCGTTCCCGGTCGGTCTTCAGGCCCGCCCAGTCCAGCGGTTCGACCGTCGGCCTGGCGGGGCTCTTCAGCCCGCGGAGCGCCTTCAGGACCGCGTCGATGTGTTCCTGTTCCTGGGCACGGAAGTAGGCCACCAGGCGGGCAAGCCGCGGCGGCAGCGCCGGGCCGACGTGGCGCATGGCTTCGACCGCCGCTTCCTGCCGGCCGAGGACCGTGCCGAGGATCTCGGCGTCGGCCGATTCTTCCGGGGACGGTGCCGCGGTGATGATCGCCGCAGTCGAGCCGGCGGTCGAAGACCCTCCACCGCCACAACCCGCAAGGATGCATCCGACGACGAGCAGGACGAGCGTCGCGCCGCCCCAGGTGATCGGTTTCCGTGAAATCAAACGACGTCAACCATATGAATTCGGCCTCAACGGAGCTTGAAGCGCTCGCCGCCGAGGTCCACGGCTGCCTCAAATGCCCAAGGCTGGTCGCCTGGCGGGAGACCCAGGCCGCCGACCCGCCGAAGCGCTACCGCGGGCAGGACTATTGGGCGCGCCCGGTTTCGGGCTTCGGCGACCCGGAGGCCCGGATCCTGATCGTCGGGCTCGCGCCCGCCGCCCACGGCGCCAACCGCACCGGGCGGATGTTCACCGGGGACCGCTCCGGCGACTGGCTCTACGCGGCGCTCCACCGTGCCGGGCTCGCCAACCAGCCGACCGCGATCAGCCGCGACGACGGCCTGCGCCTGTACGACGCCTACATCGCCGCCGTGGTCCGCTGCGCGCCGCCCGCCAACAAGCCGACGCCGGAGGAGCGGGACAACTGCCTCCCATATCTGGAGCGGGAGCTGGAGATCCTCGGGCGGGTCCGCGTCGTCGTCGCGCTCGGCAAATTCGGCTGGGACGGGTTCCTCAAGGCGGCCGCGATGATCGGCGTCCCCACCCCACGCCCGAAGCCGGCCTTCGGCCATGGCGCCGAGGCGACGCTGGACGATCGCCTCACCCTGCTCGGCATGTTCCACCCGAGCCAGCAGAACACCTTCACCGGCAAGCTCACCGTTCCGATGACCGACGCAGTCCTCGAGCGGGCGAAGGAGCTCGCCGGCCTACGTACTTTTTGAAAAATCTCTCGGAACGCGGTAACGCTCTCTACCTATATGGGAGTCTCCTCCAATAGCACCGGCGGTGGGCGTCGGGCACTACTACGGAGGTGGGGAATGGCGATGCTGCGACCGCGGATCAAGCGGACGACGGAGTCGTTCAAGTCCCCGGAAGGCGACGTCTACCTGCGTCGTCCGAGCTCGGAACGCGACGTGAAGATCGAGCAGCCGCGCGAGCTGGACGAACGGCTGCTCGAGGCGCTCGACGGCGAGCACACGCTGGAGGAGCTGAGGTCGGAGTTCGGCGCGGAGCTGGTCGACGACACGATCGCCCAGATGCAGGAGCTGGCGGTGATCGAGGACGCCGCCGACGACGACCTGATCGACCCGACCGAGTACGCCCGCTTCGATCGCCAGCTGCGCTACTTCTCCGACATCGCCCCGGCGGGGATGGTGCCGTCGGAGTGCCAGCGCACGCTGCGCGAGGCGAAGGTGGCGGTGCTCGGCGTGGGTGGGCTCGGCGGCTGGACGGCGATGGCGCTCGCGACCTGCGGGATCGGCGAGATGTGGCTGATCGACGGAGACCGCGTCGAGATCTCGAATCTCAACCGGCAGATCCTCTACTCGGTCGCCGACCTCGGCCTGTTGAAGGTCGAGGTCGCGGCGTCCAAGCTGCGCGCCTTCAACCCGGAGGCGAAGATCACCTCGACGGCGCGGCGACTCGGTAGCGCGGCCGAGATCGCCGACTTCATCGACGGCGCCGACGTGGTGATCGACGCGATCGACTGGCCCGCCTTCGAAGTCGAGGTCTGGTGCAACGAAGCCTGCTTCGAGGCCGGCATCCCGTACATCACGATGAGCCACTTCCCGCCGATCGCGCGGGTCGGCCCGCTCTACGTCCCCGGGGTCACCGGTTGCTACATCTGCCAGACCACCCGCTGGCGGCGCGAATACCCGCTGCTCGACGCGGCGATCGACGCGCAGCGGGCGAAACCGAGCCCGGCGGCGACGATCGGCCCGGCCTGCGGGCTGATCGGCGGCCAGATCGGGATGGAGATCATGCACCTCCTCACCGGCCTCGCGACCCCCTCGACCCAGGGCGTCGAACACATCTACGACCTGCGGACGATGGAGGTCGACCGCAAAGAAGTCGTGCCCGAGCCGGAGTGCCCGGTCTGCGGGAATCTTCCCCACGCCACCCCGCCGGCGGTGAAGGAGGCGGCGGGCGGGTAGCGTCGGCGGTGTGAGATCCACCGCGCTCGCCGCCATCGTCCTGTCCGCAGCGCTCCTCGCCGCCGGGTGCGGGGGCGGCGGCTCGGGCGGCTCGAACTCGACCGCGGCGCCGCAGGAAGGTGGCGCGCCGAAGACGGCGACCGCTCCGAACGCGCCGGCCGGCTCGAAGGTCGTCATCTGCGGGCAGGGCCTCCGGTCTACGGCGGTCGACTGCGCCACGGCCGAGCGGCTCGAGCGCCGGTGGGAGAAGCACCGCTCCTGCGCTCTCCCGGACGGCGCGTCTCGCGGCTCTTGCGCCCTCGGCCCGTTCCGCTGTCAGGCGGTGCGGTCGGGCAACGGCGTCGCCGTCAGCTGCGCACGCCCCGGCGGCGACATCGCCTTCATCGCTAAGGGGAGCGCGGGCGGCTGAGCCGTTCGATGACGTGGGCCCGCCCCTCGAAGAAGAGGGCGATCCAGATGTAGGGAGCGAGGCTCGCGTTGAAGAGCGCGACGACGATCGAGAGCAGGAAGACGCCGGAGATGAACGCTGCCCGGACGACGCTTTCCCGTTCCGTCTGTGCCGATGATTTCGCCAACCCGGCGTGCCGCGCGTCCCAGGCCATCCCTTGGCCCACCAGGACGACCGCCGTCAGGTTGGCCGAGTAGACGACCACGGAAGGCAGCTGTCCGCCGTACTCGCCGAGGACCTGGCTCGAGAACGGGATCAGCACGACAAAGCCGAGGTAGAGCATGTTGAGGGCGATCAGTCTCGTGTCGAAAGCATCGACTTCGCTGAAGAAGGAGTGATGCACGAGCCAGAACCGCGCGATGACGGCAAAGCTGATCGCGTAGGCGAGAAGAGCTTCGTGCTGATCCCAAAGCTTCTGGGCGAGTTCATCCTTGGGAATTCCCGGGTCGATCGTGATTCCCAACACCAGCAGCGTGATCGCGATCGAGAACACCCCGTCGCTGAAGGCGACGATGCGCGAGAACTCGACCTCGTTCTCCTCGCGTTTCCTGGCCAGACGTTCACGCGCCACCGCGGCATCATCGAGATCGCCCTCGACGGAACCGCGAGGATGACCGACCGCGGGCGCATAGGCAGGATTCCCCATTGCGCACCAGACGACGGATGTCGATGCTGGATGGCTCGTGCCCCGTCCTCTCAACCGATGGCCATCGCCCGCGTTGCTGATCGCGGCGCTCGTGGTGCCGCTCGCGTTCGGCGGGACGGCACAGGCCGCCTGGCTGCCCGCCGAACCGATCGTCGCGAACGGCCCCGCCGCGAGCGACGTCCAGGTCGCCGTCGACGGCAAGGGCGACGTCTTCGTCGCCTGGGTCACCGCCAATCCGACGAACCACGCGATCGTCGTCTCCGAACATCCGGCGGGGGGCACCTGGTCGCCGGCCAACCAGAAGATCACGGCGACCCAGGACTGTCAGGAACCGAGCCTCGCGGTGAACGAAGCAGGGGCCGCGATCCTCGTCGCCGACTGCAAAACCGGCGCCACCCCGATGCGCTACGCGGCCCGCAGCATCTTCGGCACCTGGTCGTCGACGTCCGGCGAAGTCCCCGGCAGCGGCTCCGGCAAACAGCCGCGGGCGGGCATCGACAACGCCGGCAACATCGCCATCGCCTGGCAGACGGAATCCTCACCGAGCGCCGTCGATGCCGTCTACGCGCCGGCGGGCGGCGCCTTCGGCGCGGCCAAGCAGATCAGCACCGCCGGCAAGGTCGCGACCGAACCCAACCTGGCGATGACGCCGACCGGGGCGGCGGACCTTGTGTGGCTCGAGCAGCGCAAACAGACCGGCTCCGACCCGGTCGTCCAGGTGATGATCGCGTGCAAGCGGGGCTCGGCTGAATGGGGCGCGTCCGGCCACCTCACCAGTAACTTCACCAACACCCCGATCGCCTTCGGCGAACCGCAGATCGAGGTCGACGGCACCTATCAGATCGTCGCCTGGACCCAGGAAGGGTCCCACCCCGAAATGGTCGCGCGTAACAGCAGCGGAGACTGCAACGGCTATTCCGAACCGATCGTCGGAGTCTCCGAATCCGGTTCGGTCGAAAGCCCTGCGGTCGGGATCGACCGCAGCGCTCGGAGCATCGCGACCTGGCGCAGCATCCCGGCCGGACCGACCTCGATCAAGTCGTCCTCGAAGTCGTCTCCGACGGGATTCTGGGCGACCCCGTCGACCGTCGAGGAAAACGTGTACGGCCTTGCGGTTCCCGCTCTCGCCGTCACCCCCACGGGCTACTCGATCACCGCCTGGTACGTGGGAGGGGGCGTGATCCACGCCGCGACGCGACCGCCCGCGGGCACGTTCGGTGCCCCGGTGACCCTGACGACCCCGCAGCAATTCGGGTTCGAACAACCCGTGGCGGCGAACGCCGGCGAGGACTCGGTGGTCGTCTGGAACACGTCCGACCACCCGGCGGTGGCGGTCGAAGACCGCACCGCCCCGGCGCTCGCCCCGACGGCCGGCGCGGCGGCGATCGGCTCGGCGACGAGCTTCGCCGCCAACGCAACCGACGCCTGGGGACCGGTCACCGTGTCCTGGGACTTCGGCGACGGCAGCACCGCGACCGGCGCCATGGTCGACCACACCTACGCGAGCGCCGGCACGAAGACCGTGACCGTGACGGCCACGGACGCCGCGGGCAATATCGGCCCGGCGACGGTCGACGCCGAGGTGACCGCGCCGGCGCCCCCGTCAGGCGGTGGTGGCGGTGGATCCCCGGCCTCGCCACCTTCTGATTCACCGAAGCCCCCACCCGCTCCCGTCCCCTCGCGCACGCGCTCGAAGGTGAAGCTGACCGCCGGAGCCCTCGCCCAGCCGTGGGAGAAGCAGGCGAAGGCACGCGCGGTGCAGGTCCGCTGCAAGCTCGACGTCGCGGGCCGGTGCGCGGTCGTCGCGACGGTCAGCAAGGACGTCGCCAAAGGCCTCGGACTGGCGGTCCCCAAGGGCAAGGCGCCACTGCGACTAGGGAGCGGCAAGGCCTCAGCGAAGGCCAACCGCTTCGCGGTGGTCAAGGTCAAGCTGACCGCGAAGGCCCTCGCCGCGATCGCCGCCTCGCCGAAACCGGTCCCGCTCGCCCTCGTGGTCACGGCGACGGCCACCAACCGCGATCCCGCGGCGCGCACCCTGCGCCTCACTCTCCACCCGTAGTCCGAGAGCTCAGTGATCGCCGTCGCGCGGTGAGAGGAAGCGGTCGATCGCGGCGAGGGCGACGGCGGAGATGACGAAGGTGAGGTGGATCACCGTCTGCCACAACATCGTGTCGCCTGACGTCTGATCGGCGTTGATGAAGGTCTGGAGCAGGTGGATCGAGGAGATGCCGACGATCGCCATCGCCAGCTTCACCTTCAGCACGTTGGCGTTGACGTGCGAGAGCCACTCCGGCTGGTCGGGGTGGTTCCGCAGGTTGATCCGCGGGACGAACGTCTCGTAGCCGCCGATGATCACCATGATCAGCAGGTTGGCGATCATCACCACGTCGACCAGGCCGAGGACCAAGAGCATCACCTCGTTCTCGGTCAGATGCCCGACGTCGGAGACCAGGTGCCAGAGCTCCTGCATGAACCGCCAGACGTAGACCCCCTGCGCCGCGATCAGGCCCAGATAGAGCGGCGCCTGCAACCAACGACTGATGAAGATCGTCGACCCGACCGTGCGGGCCAGCGGCCTCTCGACGTATTGCTCGCTCGCCATTAGGGTCACCTTATGGTGCGCGGATGAGAGTTTCCTTAATTAACTCGCCCTCGTCAGACCACAGCCAGGCCGCGCACGGACTGGCATCCGCATCTGCTTAGAATCACCCTGTTGCCGGCGTAGCTCAGTTGGTAGAGCACTTCATTCGTAATGAAGGGGTCATCGGTTCAAGTCCGATCGTCGGCTCTCCCCCGCGCTTTCGATGAACGCCCTACCGGTCCCAACACTTCGCACCGGGCACCCCGAGGACATCGAGGTGCTGCTCGACTTCTGGCGCCGCGCCGAGACCTCGCCGTCGAGCACCGAATCGGCCGAGGACGTCCGCGGCCTCTTGGAGCGCGATCCAGAGGCCCTGATCGTCGCTGAATTGGACGGTGAGGTCGTCGGCACGCTGATCGCCGGCTGGGACGGCTGGCGTGCCACCTTCTATCGCCTCGCCGTCGCCATCGACCACCGGCGCCACGGTCTCGCCACCACCCTCGTCCGCGCGGGCGAGGAGCGCTTCCGCGCCCTCGGCGCCAAACGCCTGAACGCGATCGCCGAATCCCACAAGCCCGGCGCGATGGCCTTCTGGGCCTCCGCCGGCTATGAGCTGCAGACCAGCCGCAGCCGTTTCGTCAAGAACCTGAAGTAGCGCCCCTCAGACCTGGCAGCGCTCGCACCACCAGGTGGTGCGGTTGGCGTCGCCCTGGCCGCGATGGTGGACGGTGCCGCGGCAGCGGGAGCACGGGCCGCGGTGTTTGTAGATGCGGAAGCGGTGGCGATCGCCGAGTCGGACGGCGGAGAGCATCTGCTCGCGGGCGGCCTCGAGGACCAGGCGGAGGTCCTCGTCGCTCACCTCGGAGAGCGGGTGCCAAGGGTCGATCCTGGCGGCGAAGCACGCCTCGCTCTTGAAGATGTTGCCGATGCCCGCCGTGAGGCGTTGGTCGAGCAGGGCGTCCCCGAGGGTGCGGGACTGGTCGGCGGCGCGGAATAGGGCGAGGATCCGGTCGACGTCGAAGTCCGGCGCCAGGATGTCGGGACCGAGGCGGGTGAGCTGGGGATCGATGGCGACGCGGCTCGCGCGGAGCAGACGCAGCGTCGGACCGCCGAACTGGACCGCGTCGGCGCGGTCGCCCGTGAGGACCGCCCAGGCCGAGGAGCGCGACCGGCGCCAGCGCGCGCCGCGCGGATAGACGTGCCAGCCGCCGCTCATCCCCAGGTGGCTGTGGAGGACGAGGTCGCCGAAGTAGAACGTCAGGTGCTTGCCATGGGCGTCGATCCGATCGAGGGTGAGGCCGTCGAGGCGCTCGATGCCCGCCGCCCGGCCGCGCGGATTAGGCGCGCTGACCGCGATCCGCTGGCCGACGAGCGCGTCGGCGAGCCTGTTCTTCGCGCGGAGGATGGTGTCGCCCTCGGCCATCCACCCATCATTACCCGGCGGGACGCCCCGATCCCCTGGCGGCGCCGCGCCGGCGATAGGTTGGGGACATGAGACGCCGCCGTCGTAAGCCCGACCCGCTCGCCCGCGCCGCCGTCCTCGGGATCGCCGGGGGACGGATCGCGATCGGCGTCGGCGCGCTACTTGCCACGCGCCCGGCGCTGAAGGTCCTCGGCTTCGAAGCCTCCGACACCTCGGCCCGCGCCCTCGCCCGCATCGCCGGCGGGCGCGACATTGCAATCGGGCTGCTCACCTTCGCCGCCCGGGACGACCGCGAGCGCCTCAGCGAGGCCGCCGCGGTCGCCGCCGCGGTCGACCTCGGCGACGCGATCTACTTCGGCATCGCCGGACGGGACCCGGCCGCGGGCCGCGCCGCCGTCCAGGGCATCCTCAGCGGCGGCGGCGCGACCGTCGTCGGCGCCTGGGCCCTTCGCCGCCTCGGCTGAGCGTCTGCATTTCACCGGCTATAGGCCTGTCAACTGCAGACGGCTCCCTCAGGCCAGGTCCAGCTCCAGCTGCGGCTTCGCGCGCAGGCGCTCGATCGCCTCGGCGTAGGCGCCGTGCAGAGTGCTGCGGGTGGGGACGCCACGGACGCCGTAGGCCTCGTCCATCGCCTGCGCCAGCGCCGCCTTGAAGGTCCGCCCGTGCCAGGCGTGGGCCTCGCGGGCGCGTCCCACGTGCAGGTGGACGAGCTCATGGAGGAGCGTCTCCAGCACGTCGCCGGGCCGGATGCCCGGATACGCCGTCACCTGCAGACGGTGCTCGGTAGGGACGGCGAAGCCGACCCGGTTCGGCCGCGTGCTCGTGCGCCGCACCTTCAACTCCGGCCGCCTCTTCGTCAGCGGGCCGCCGGCGAAGACCGGCAGCTCGCACAGCCGATCGAGCTCCCGATCGAGCTGGATCCCGGCGACCGCGTAGTACGAAGGCGGCCGCCGTTTCGGCGACCGCCGTTTGGCCGGCGGCGGCGCGCTCGCGGGCGGCCGCCGCTTCGTCCTGCGCAGGCGCAACGCGCGCGGCGCTAGGCGGTGCCGCCCCCGGTGCTGGGGCCGTCGTCGTTGCCGCCGCCGTTACCGCTGCCGCCGCCGGGGCGGAAACCGGTCGGGTTCGGGGTGAAGTCGTGGGACTCGATCACCCGGTCGATCAGCCCGTACTCACGCGCTTCCTCGGGCTTGAAGAATTTGTCGCGTTCCATGTCCAGGGAGATCTTCTCGATCGGCTGGCCGGTGTGGTGGACGTAGATCTGGTTCAGCCGGTCGCGCAGCTCGAGCACCTCTTTGGCGTGGATCTCGATGTCGGAGGCCTGGCCTTCGAAGCCGCTCGAGGGCTGATGGATCAGGATGCGGCTGTTCGGCAACGCCATCCGCTTGCCTTTCGCCCCGCCGGTGAGGATCAGCGACCCGGCCGACATCGCGATCCCGTAACAGATGGTCTGCACGTCGGGCTTGATGAACTGCATCGTGTCGTAGATCGCCAGGCCCGCGTAGGCGGAGCCGCCGGGGGAGTTGATGTAGAGGCTGACGTCCTTGTCTGGATCGTCGGCCTCCAGGTGCAGAAGCTGGGCGATGATCAGGTTGGCCAGATCCTCGGTGACGGGCTCGCCGAGGAAGATGATCCGCTGCGAGAGCAGGCGGCTGTAGATGTCGAAGGATCGCTCCCCACGAGCGGTCTGCTCGACGACCATCGGGACCAGTGGCATTTCAGACTCTCTTTCTCGGTGTTCCGCGAAACAAGTTTTGATGCGCAACTATTCGGTTGCGCGTTTCCCCAGCCTAGCACTGTGTGCAACTATTTGGTTGCGCATTCGTACTCGAGACGAGAGGAGCAGTCCTTTGACCTTAACGAGGAGCGAAGCTGAGGTGACTCGCAGCGTCGAGCTGGACGCGGCGCCCGCCGAGGTCTGGGACGCGCTGACCGAGGAGGCGCTCCTGGCCGAGTGGCTCGCCGACGAGGTCGAGATCGAGGCCGAGCCCGGCGGCGAGATCGTCTGTCGCTACTCCGACGGCGAGGAGCGGCGGGGCGAGGTCGAGCTGGTCGAGGAGGCTGAACGGCTGGCCTGGTGCTGGCGGCGCCAAGGGGGCGCGCCGAGTCGGGTCGAACTCGTGCTGGACGCCGTCGCCGAGCGCACGCGCCTCACCGTCATCGAGACCAGGCCGATCGTCGAGACGTCCGCGTTCGGGACGTCGGGACCGTTGCTCCTCGCGGGCGCATGGGGTCCGCCCCTCACCCGCCTGCGCACCGCGGTCCGCCTGGTCCTCGCCTGAGGCGTCGGTGTCGGAGCTACTTCCCCAGCCGGGCGGGCCGGGCACCGAGAACGCGGCGGGTGCCGTCTTCGCGGCGCTCGCCGACCCGACCCGCCGCCATCTTGTCGCCGTGCTCGGCGCGGGCGGCGGCGCCACCGCGACCGGTCTGGCGGCGGAGCTGCCGATCAGCCGACAGGCGGTCGCCAAGCACCTGGCGACCCTCGGCCGCGCCGGCCTCGTGTCCCAGAGCCGCCGCGGCCGTGAGGCGGTCTTCGAGCTCGATCCCCGCCCACTCGCCGACGCCGCCCAGTGGCTGACCGCCGTCGGCGCCGAGTGGGACACCCGCCTCGCCGGCCTTCAGCATCACTTCAAGGGCTGACCGCTCAGTCGTCGTCGCCTGAGAACTTGTAGCCCACTCCGCGCACGGTCACGACCAACTCCGGTTTCTGGGGGTCGCGCTCGACCTTCTGGCGGAGGTTGGAGATGTGGACGTCGCAGGCGCGCTCGTCGCCGTCGAACTCGGTCTGCCAGAGCTCCTCCATGATCTGGGAGCGGGAGAAGACCTCCCCGGGGCGGCCGACCAATAGGCGCAGGAGCTGGAACTCCGAGCGGGTCAGGTTGACCGGCACGCCGCGGACGGTTGCGACGTGACGGACGAGGTCGATCGAGACCGGACCCGACTCGATCTTCACCTGCTGGGCCATCGGCGATCGGTCGAGCTCGCGCCGGCGCAGCTGCGCCCGCACCCGACCGAGAAGCTCACGGACCGAGAACGGCTTCGTCACGTAATCGTCGGCGCCGACCTCGAGTCCCACCACCTTGTCGACCTCGGCGTCCTTGGCGGTGAGGACGATGATCGGCACGGCGCTGCGCGCCCGCACATCCCGGCAGATGTCGAGGCCGCTCGGCCCCGGCATCATGATGTCGAGGATCAGCAGGTCGAACGGGATGCCGTCGCCCAGCAGATCGCTCGCCTCGTCCCCGTCCGCCGCCGGGGTCACCTCGAAGCCCTCCTGCGCCAGCGCGTAGCCGACCGAGTCGCGCACCGACGGCTCATCGTCGGCGATCAAGATCCGACCGCTGCTCATATCCCTGCCTTCAATTCATAGCTCCTACTTATGCTTCCTTCAACGTCCGCAAATATCTCCAGGTCCTTTATACGCCTCTTCGCTTAAGCGACAGGCGTAGGCATCGGCTGTGCAAGCGGAAGGCGCACCCAGAACGTGCTCCCCTCCCCCAACACCGATTCGGCGCCGATCGTCCCGCCCATCACGTCCACCATGCGTCGGGCGATCGCCAGGCCGAGTCCGAAGCCCTCCTGCTTGCGCGACTCGCTGCGCCGGTAGAAGCGCTCGAAGACGCGCTCGATCTCCGGGCCCGGGATGCCGGTGCCTGTGTCGATCACTTCGAGCACGACCTCCCCGATGCCCTGGTGGCGGCCGCGCAGGGTCACCGTGCCCGGCGGCGGCGTGTTCTTGAAGGCGTTGGTGAGCAGGCCGATCATCACCTGGCGCAGCAGGGTCGGGTCGCCGGTCGCGGCGAGGTCCTGCTCGACGTCGACGACCAGGTCGATGCGCGGCGGCGGGTCGACGGCGGCGACCACGTCGCGGACCGCGATCGCCACGTCGACGACCTCGTTCTCGGCGGCGCCGCGGCTCTCCACCCGCGCCAGCGTCAGCAGCGAGGCGGTCAGCGCTTTCATCCGCTCGGCGTCGTCGGCGAGGCGGTTGAGGAAGTGGTCGCGGTCCAGCGGGTTGTTCTTGGCGCCCGACTGCAGCACCTCGATCGCCCCCGACATCCCGGCCAAGGGGTTCCGCAGCTCGTGCGCGGCATTGGAGATGAAGTCGGCTTCGGCGAGCTCGCGGCGGAGCTCGTCGGTGCGGTCGCGGAGCACGGCGAGGACGGCGCGCTCGTCGGGCAGGGCGCGGGCGGTCATCGCGTAGGCGCGGTCGCCGATCCGCAGCGCCGGGTGGGCGGCGAAGCCGACCTCGGCGGCGCGGCGCAGCTGCGGCTCGACCACTTCCGGCGGCTCGCCGCCTTTGCCGAGCAGGCGGGCGGCGGAGCTGTTCGAGAAGCGCACCGGGCCCTCGTAGTCGACCACGATCACCGCGTCGGTCAGCCCGTCGAAGATCGCTGCGAGCTTGTTGCGGTCCGCGGTCAGCACGCCGAAGCTCTCCTGCAGCGAGGCACGCATCATCTCCAGCGAGCGCGCCAGGTCACCGATCTCGTCGACCCCGGCGGTGTTCAGCGAGGAGTCGAAGGACCCTTTCGCCATCTCACCGGCGGCGCGCGCCAGGATCGACACCCGATGGGAGATCGCGACCGCGATCAGGAACCCCGCCATCACCCCGATCAGCACCGCGACCAGGAGCGCCTGCTGGTTGTCGCCGAAGATGTAGATCGTCGCAGCCGTGATCAGGCTCACCGCCGCGAAGGCGCCGGTCAGCCAGAGCCGCATGCCGAATCGGGGAGCTTCGGGCCGCGGCCGCGCTATCTGGACATCACCGCTTGCCATGAGGAGTTCTCTAACACAATCCTCTCATGTGGGGTGCTGGTGTCTTCCGGCCGCACGCCCATGGAACAATCGCCGTCCCTTGCGGACTCTCGTCTTCATCCCTGCCTGGAACGAGGAGGCGTCGGTCGACGCGGTGATCGCCGACGTCCGCACCCACCTGCCCGAGGCCGACATCCTCGTCGTCGACGACGGCTCGGCCGACTCGACCACCGAGCGGGCCCAGGCGGCCGGGGTCCTCGTCGCGACGCTGCCGTTCAATCAGGGCCTCGGCGCGGCCCTGCAGACGGGCTACCTCTACGCGCTGCGACAGGGCTACGATTTCTGCGCGCATCTGGACGCCGACGGGCAGCATCCGGCCTCGGAGGTCGCGCGCCTGCTGACCGAGGTGCGCGAGGACCGCGCCGACCTCGTGATCGGCTCCCGCTACGCCGCCCAGCCCGAGCCGCTGCCCGGCGCCGAGCCGGAGGGCGAGGACTACGAGGCGACCTGGTCGCGGCGGATCGGCATCAACGTCTTCCGCTTCATCCTCACCCTGGCGACCCGCCAGCGCTTCACCGACACCACCAGCGGTATGCGCGCCGCCAATCGCCGCGTGATGAAGCTCTTCAGCGAGAACTACTCACCGGACTTCGCCGAGATCGAGTCGCTGCAGCTCGCCGTCCGCGAGGGCCTGCGGGTCGAGGAGGTGCCGGTGCGGATGCTCGAGCGGACCGGCGGCAGCTCCTTCCTCACCCCGCTGCGCTCGGCCTTCTTCATCTTCAAGGGCCTCGTCGTGATCCTCGTCGGCCTCTTCAAGCCCCGCCACGCGGAGGCGGAGTAGTGACCGCCGCGCTCGCCCCGTTCGCCGCCCAGGCCGACCACGTCAGCCTCACCGCGCAGACGCGGATCATCGCCGCCGCCCTGGCGATCCTCTTCATGGTCTGGATCCTCGACCTGATCCGCCGCGACCGCCTGCAGGAGCGCTACAGCGTCGTCTGGTTCGTCGCCGGCCTGGCGATGCTGGCGGGAGCCGCCTTCCCCGGCCTCCTCAAGCTGGTCGCCGACGTGATGGGCGTCCGCGACACCAACGTCGCCCTCTTCTCGATCGTCCTCCTCCTGCTCCTCGGCCTGGCGCTCAACTTCAGCGTGATCATGTCCCGCCAGGCCGCCCAGATCACCCGGCTGGCCCAGGAGAGGGCGATCGAACGAGCAAGAGAGCAGGCCGCGCGGGAAGAGCTGGAAAAGCGGGTCGGCGGCGAGGGCGAGGGGTCGGTTCGGGAGTAGCGCCGCCCGGCGTCCGTTCGGTTGGCGGTGCGCGGGAAGGGACGCGAGGGCCTGCGGGTATGGAAAGCGTCGAGGAAGTGCGACGCCGTCCACAACACCGCGGCGACGCTCGCTGAGTTGAGCCGCCAACGCGGCTAGGACTGCCGCCCCGGCCCGAGCCACCTCAGGCAGTACGTGCCAGCCGATAAAACAGCGCTTCGAGCGCCAGCTCCTCGGAGACGTTCAGATCCAGTCCGCGCCGCGTGTCCTGGACGGCCGCGGCGCCGGCCCGCGCCCAGGACGGGTCGAGCTTCGCGGCCTGGGCGCGAAGGACGTCGAGGCGGTCGCGGGCAAAGACGACCTCCTCGGCGCCCGCGGCGAGGGCCGCCAGGTCGCGTAGCCAGAGGGCGGTCAGCTCGAGGCCGAGGTCGAGGATCTCGGTGCGGCGGCGCCTGCCGGCCCGTTTCGCGCCGTCGGCGATGTCTTTGACGGTGCGTTTGATGCCTGCCTGAGATTCCTCTTCGAGCGCCTCGCGGGCGGCGCCTTCGGCGTCCTCTCCGGCCGCCGTGGCCCGCGCGAGGAGGCGCTGCCAGGGCGCGCCCGACAGCTCGTCGGCGAGGGCCGCGGCGACGCAGGCCTCGGCCTCCGTGCGCAGCTGACGACCGACGGGCGAGAGCAGTAGGCGGGCGCGCCCGAGGTCGCCCGCGGCAAGACGGGCGGCGGCGGCGATCTCCTCCGGCGATGCACCGGCCGCCTCCCCGGTCGCGGCAAGTTGCGCCTCAAGCACCTCCGCCGGCAGCGGCGCGAAGTCGACCGGCTGGCAGCGCGAGGCGATCGTCTCCAGCAGCCCCTCGGGCTCGGAGCTCAGCAGGATCAGGTGGACGAAGGGCGGCGGCTCCTCCAGCGTCTTCAGCAACGCGTTCTGGCTCTCGTCGCGCATGGCCTCGGCGGCGTCGATGACGAAGACCCGGTGCTCGCCTTCGAAGGGGCGATAGGCGGAGGCACGGATCACCCGCTCGCGCACCTCATCGACCAGGTGCTGGGCGCCGCGCGGCGCGAGCCAGACGAGGTCGGGATGCGGCGAAGGGTCGAGCAGCGCTCGGCGCCGGGCATCGTCGGGATCGGGGGCGCCGGCGGCGACGATCTCGGCCGCGAAGGCCCGCGCCGCGACCCTCTTACCGGACCCGCGCGGCCCGCGGAAGAGGTAGGCATGGGACGGCCCCGCCTCGATCGCCGCGTTGAGCGCGACCCGTGCCCGGCCTTGGTGCTCGGTGGCGTCGTCGAGCGCGGTCGTCATTTCCCACCTATAACGCCGGTCAGGACGACCGCGGCGCGGGCGCTCACCGGTGGGCCTCGACCGCGGCCATCACCCGGGCATGGACCTCCTCGACGCTCCCGGTCGCGTCGATGACGACGACCCGGTCGCTCGCGATCATCGCGATCTCGTCGTAGGCCCGCGCGACTGTGCGCTGCAGCTCTATTCCCTCTGCCTCGAAGCGGTCGGCGCTCTCCGCGCGTCCCAGGCCGACTTCCGGATCGACCTTCAGGAGCAGCGTCAGGTCCGGCCAGAGGCCGTCGGTGGAGGTGTCGCAGAGGCCGATGACCTCCCCCACCCCGAGACCGCGCGCGGCGCCCTGGTAGGCCACGCTCGAATCGGAGAAGCGGTCGGAGACGACGTCCTTCCCCGCCTCCAGCGCCGGGCGGATCACCCGCTCGGTGAGGTCGGCGCGCGCCGCGAGAAAGAGCAGTAGCTCGGCCAGCGGCTCCAGCTCGGTCGCCGGGTCGGCAAGCAGCGTGCGGATCCGCTCGGCGGCGTCGGTGCCACCCGGCTCGCGGATCGCGACGGTCCCCTCACCCAGCGCCTCGACCAAGAGCCGAGCCTGGGTGCTCTTGCCAGAGCCGTCCACTCCCTCCAGGGAGATGAACAACGCCAAGCCTCAGCTTTTCGTGCCCGCTTTGGCGCGTTTGACGCCGCGCGTGGCCGTGTCGGCTTTGGAGACTTTGGTCTTCTTCGCGCCTTTTTTGGCTTTCGCTTTCGGCGGCGCGTCCTCGTCGCCTTTCGGCTGCGGCTTCGCGTCCATCTCTTCTTTGGCCTTTTTCGCCGCTTCGCGCTCCGCCCGCCGTTTCTTCATCTCCTGCATCGACTCGCAGTCGTCGTTCAGGCAGAGGTTCCAGGGACGGCCGCGGAACGGTTGGACTTTCAGCCGCGGGGTGCGATCGCAGATCGAGCAACGCTCCTCGAGGCGGAAGACGTCGCCGCGCTGGGGCAGCGGGAAGGTCTGGTCGCACGATTTCGGATCGTCGGGCTCCGCGTCGGCTTTCCAGCCCGAGCAGCCGACGAACCGTTTCCCCGATTTTTTGGCCCGGATGATCCGCAGCATGTTCGGCGAACCGTCCTCCTTGGTGCGGCCCGCTTCTTCGCAGACCTTGCAGGGCCCCAGGATGCGGTCCTCGTCCATGCCTTTCCAGACGACTTTGGCGAGGTCTTCTTTCTTCTCGTCGATCTCCGTCCACGTCTTGTGAAGGAGTTCGCGCGAGTCGCCGACGACTTTGCCCTTCGTCATCTCGCCCTGCGCGATCCGGTCCATCTCCGCCTCGATGTCGGCGGTCATCTCCGGCGTCGCCATCCGCGGCACGTATTTCTTGAACGCCTCGTACAACGCGATACCGGTCTCGGTCGGGATCGGTGGGTTGCCGTAGACGTAGCCGCGGTCGAAGAGCTTCTGGATGATGTCGGCGCGGGTGGCTTTGGTGCCGAGGCCGCGCTCCTCCATCAGCTCGATCAGTTTGCCCTGCGAGATCCGCGAGGGCGGCTGCGTCTCCTTGCCGACGATCCACGGATTGGCGTCCGGCTCGTCATCGGCGCGGAACTCCGGCACCGCGGCAAGCTGCAGTTCCTGGCCCTCCTGAAGCGCCGGGATCTCCTCGTCGGCCGAGCGGGCGTAGGTGTAGATGCCCGCGTAGCCGGGATCGACGACGACCGAGCCGCGGACGAAGTACGTCTCCGACCCCGCCTCGATGTCGGCGCGGGTCGACTCGGTGATCATCGGCGGGCTGAAGGTGGCGAGGAAGCGCCGCACGACAAGTTCGTACACCCGTTTCTTCGGTCCCTCCAGCGCGCCCGGGTGGATCGCCTGGGTCGGGTAGATCGGCGGGTGGTCGGTTGTCTCTTTTTTGCCGCGCGTCGGTTTCAGCTCGGCCAGGTCGTTCAGCCCCGACGCGGCGGAGAACTCTTTGACGTTCGTCAGCGACCGGATCAGTTCCCGCACCGGCAGCGAGCTCGGGTAGACCGTGTTGTCGGTACGCGGGTAGGAGATGAACCCGTCCATGTAGAGGTCCTCGGCGATCCGCATCGCGCTCGCCGGGGTGATCCCGAGACGCGAGGAGGCGTCCGTGGTGAAGGCGGTGGTGTTGAAGGGCGTCGGCGGGCGGCGGGTGTTCTTCCGCGCCGTGACCGCTTTGACGACGCCCGGCCCGGAGGTCCCGGCCAGCGCCTTGTCGGCTTCGGCTTTCTCCCAGAATTTGTCGACGGTGTGATGGGTCTGGAAGGTCCCGTCGGGATGCTCGAACTTGGCGAACAGTTCCCAGAACGGTTTCGCCACGTGCGCGCGGCGCTCCATCTCACGCTCGACGATGAGGCCCAGGGTCGGGCTCTGCACGCGGCCGACGGAGAGGAAGTTGGAGCCGAAGCGACGGGTCGACAGCGAGACGGCGCGGGTCAGCGTCGCGCCCCAGAGCAGGTCGATGTCCTGACGCGCGGCACCGGCGTTCGCCAGCGGGTAGCTCAGGTAGTCGAGGTTGTCGAAGGCGCGCAGAAGTTCCTCTTTGGTCGTCGCCGAGTAGCGCGCCCGGAGGATCTTCAACGTCCCTTTGGCGGTGTCCTCACGGGTGCCGAGCGACGGGTTGGCATCGAGCATCTCCTCGAGCGCCTCGAGCCCGATCAGCTCGCCCTCGCGGTCGAAGTCGGTGGCGATCACAAGCTCGTCGGCCTCTTTCGCCATCTTCTTGATCGCTTTGACGACGTTTTTGTCGGTCGGCTCCTTGATCAGGTCCGCGTCGATCAGGTCGTGCAGGTCGGTCTTCTGCCAATTGGAGTAGCCCTCGGGGAAGGCGGGGCCGAGCACATGGCCCTTCAGGCCGATCGCCATTTCCTCCCTGCCTTCGGCATTCGTCCACGTATAGAAGGGGACTTTGTAGGTTTTGTCCGCTTTCGGGCCGCCCGCGGGCGCACCGAGGACCTCGGCGATTTTTTTCGCGCTGCTGTTCTTCTCGGTGACTATTAGCCTCATCGGGCGGCGAGGGTAGCAGGGCTGCGCGGCCGTCCTCTCGGGCTGCTCCCCGGAATCTCGGTGCTTCCCGCCGGCCGATGCGCTTAGGATCGGCGGCCTGATGAGGACTCTCGTGACCGGCGGCGCCGGATTCATCGGCTCGAATCTGGTCGACGCCCTGCTCGCCCGCGGCGATGAGGTCACGGTGCTCGACAACCTCTCGACCGGTCGGCGCGTGAACCTCGACGGAGCGCTCGCGGGCGGCGCCCGACTAGCCGAGGTCGACATCCGCGACGGTGCCGCCGTGAGCGCCCTCTTCGTCGAAGTCCGCCCCGAGCTGGTCTTCCACCTCGCCGCCCAGATCGACGTGCGCAAGTCGGTCGATGACCCCTACTTCGACGCCGCGGTCAACGTCGGCGGCACCGCCAACGTGCTGGAGGCCGCGCGCGCGACCGGGGTCGGCCGGGTCATCTTCGTCTCCACCGGCGGGGCGCTCTACGGCGAGGGCGCCGACAAGCAGCTGCCGCTGCCCGAGTCGACGCCGATCGCGCCGCTCTCCGGCTACGGCCAGTCGAAGTACGCGGCGGAGGGCTACCTCGGGCTCTTCGAACGGCTCCACGGCCTCTCCGGGATGTCGCTGCGGCTCGGCAACGTCTACGGCCCGCGTCAGGACCCACTCGGCGAGGCGGGCGTGGTGGCGATCTTCTGCGGCCTGCTGAAGAACGGCGGCAAGCCGACCGTCTACGGCGACGGCACCCAGACCCGCGACTACATATATGTGGGGGACGTCGTCTCGGCGGCCCTCGCGGCGGGGGCTACGCGCCTCGGCGGCGCGGTCAACATCGGCACCGGGCGCGAGGCGAGCGTCCTCGACCTCGTCGAGATCCTCTCCGGCATCGAGGGGCGCGACGACTTCACCCCCGAGTTCGCGCCGGAGCGCGCGGGCGAGGTGCAGCGCATCTCCCTGGACGCCGCGCTGGCCGAACGGGAGCTCGGCTGGAGGCCGGAGACGTCGCTGGAGCAAGGCCTCGCCCAGACGCTCGCCGCCGTTTAGCTGCCGCCGAACTCACATCACTAACCTTTTGGGCGATGCCAGCTCAGGCCTATGCCGGTAAGGAGTGCGTCTGCCAGCTCCGTAAAGGGATCTGCGACCAGTCCTGCGTCCGCGACATGCTCGAGACGCCGTTCTACATCGCCTGCCTGAAACTGACGGGGCGCAAGTGCCTGGTCGTCGGCGGCGGCGACATCGGCCTGGAGAAGGTCGAGGGCCTGCTCGCCTGCGGCGGCAGCGTGACGCTGCTAGCGCCCGAAGCGCACCCGGAGCTGCAGGCGCTCGCCGAAGAGGGCTCGATCGAGTGGGACCGCCGCGGGTACGCGGGCCCCGAGGACCTCGAGGGCGCCTTCATGGTGATCGCCGCGACCAACGACTCCGAGGTCAACATCGGCGTCTACTACGACGCCGAGAAACGGGCGATGCTGGCCAACGTCGTCGACGTCCCGCCGCTCTGCAACTTCATCCTCCCCGCCATCGTGCGCACCGGGCCGCTGGCGATCGCGATCTCCACCGCCGGCGCCTCCCCCGCCCTGGCGAAGCGGATGAAGCGCGAGATCTCCGACCTCTTCGGCGAGGACTACGCGCGCCTCGCGGTGATGCTGAACGACGTCCGCGGCTGGGCGAAGGGCACCCTCCCCACCTACGACGACCGCAAAGAGTTCTTCGAGGGCATCGTCAACGGCGATCCCGACCCGATCGTCCTGCTCCGCGAAGGCCGTGAGGCCGACGTGCTGGCGATCATCGACGCGGCCAAAGAGCGCGCCGCCGCGACCATCACCGCCTGAGCGCGCCGCCCTCCGTCAGCGCGGCAAGGTCCGCGGCAGGCCGAACCAGGGCAACCAGCCGCCGTCGGCGAAGCGGGTGATCTCGACGATCTCCTCATCCTCCACCGTGAGGACGAAGATGCCACCGATCCGCCACACCTCCGCCTGCGAGTCGGGCAGGTAATAGGCGAAGGCGGGCTGGGTGTTGGCGCGGGTCGGGACCAGGCGCAATCGCTCGCCGTCGCGCCAGAGCGGCCGGGTCCGCATGAACTCGCCGATCGCGGGGCGACCATTGTATTCGAGCGGCTCCGGAGGCATGCGGATCCAGGCGTCCTCGCTGAGCAGCGCCAGGACGGTCTCGACGTCGCCGACCTCGAAGGCCTCGGCGAAGCGATCGAGCAGACGACGCCGGCCTGGAGTGTCGGGGACGGTGCCGCCGGCGGGCCGCTCCGGAGCGGCCGCGAGCGCCGCCCGCGCCCGCTGCAGGGCGCTGTTGACGGAGGCCTCGCTCGTCTCCAGCATCGCCGCGACCTCGGCGGCCCGGTAGCCGAGCACGTCGCGCAGCACCAGCACCGCCCGCTGCTGCGGCGGCATCCGCTGTAAGCCGGAGACGAAGGCGAGCCCGACCGCCTCCTTGGTCTCGAATCGGGCATCGGGGCCGGGAGCACGGTCGGGCAGCCCTTCGAGCAGCTCGTCGGGGAAGGGCTGGAGCCAGATCGGCTCGGCGCGGCGGGTCGGCTCGGGCGGGTCCGTAGGACCTCCGCCCGTCGTCATCGGCGACCTCCGTCCGCCGTCGCGGAGCGCGTTGAGGCAGCGGTTCGTCGCGATCCGGTAGAGCCAGGAGCGAAGCGAGGCGCGCTCCTCGAAGCCCGCCAGCCCCCGCCAGGCTGAGAGCAGCGTCTCCTGCACCGCGTCCTCGGCGTCCTGCAGGGAGCCGAGGATCCGGTAGCAGTGCAGGTGCAGCTCTCGCCGGTAGGGATCGGTGAGCAGGCGAAACGCATCGTCGTCACCCGCCCGTGCGCGCGTCAACGTCGCCGTCTCGGTGTTCATCTGCCGACTCTCCCATCACGTCCTTCCTCTGTCATCTCCCCCTTGGGACACCGGGCGCCGTCGGAATTGATCGGTCAGTTCGCCGGCGCCCCCGCGTCGTATGTGGCATGACCTCGAAGCAGAAGTGGATCCTTGTCCTGGCCGCGATGGCGGCCTTCATGACGGCGCTCGACTCCCTCGTGGTGACCACCGCCCTGAGCACGATCCAGCGCGACCTCGGCGCCTCGGTCGAAGGGTTGGAGTGGACGGTGAACGCCTACAACCTGAGCTTCGCGGTGCTGCTCATGACCGCCGCGGCGCTCGGCGACCGGCTCGGACGGCGACGGGTGTTCGCCGCCGGGATCGGGCTCTTCGTCGCCGCCTCGGCGGCCTGCGCCCTGTCCCCGTCGGTCGGTGCGCTGATCGCCGCGCGAGCGATCCAGGGCGCCGGGGCGGCCGCGGTGACCACGCTCGCCCTGGCGCTGGTCGGCGCCACCTTCCCGCCGGAGAAGCGCGGTGGCGCGCTCGGCATCTTCTTCGCCGTCAACGGGCTCGCGGTCGCGGGCGGGCCGCTGGTCGGCGGTGCGATCACGCAGGGCATCGCCTGGCAATGGATCTTCTGGGTCAACGTGCCGATCGGCCTGGCGCTGATCCCGCTGGTGTTGCGACGGATCCCGGAGAGCCACGGACCCGACAGGACGCTCGACCTGCCCGGCCTGGCGTTTGTCAGCGTCGGCGTGCTCGGCCTGGTCTGGGGTCTGGTGCGCGGCAACGACGCCGGTTGGGGCTCCACCGAGGTTCTCGGCGCGTTCGCCGCCGCGGCAGTCCTCCTGGCCGGCTTCGTCGCCTACGAACT
Organism: Actinomycetota bacterium; assembly: GCA_018268605.1. GTDB lineage: Bacteria > Actinomycetota > Thermoleophilia > Solirubrobacterales > 70-9 > VAYN01. Next base: position 26,080 of record JAFDWG010000335.1, read on the forward strand.
GCGGGCGCGTGCGCCGATGTTGCCGATGGGCTTCTTCCGCTCGCGCGCCTTCTCGGCCGGCAACGCGGCGATCTTCTGCGCCGTCGGCGGCCTCTTCTGCGCCGTCTTCTTCATGTCCCAGTTCCTCCAGGAGGGCCTTGGCTACGGCCCGCTCAGAGCCGGGCTGCGCCTCCTCCCCTGGACCGCGACGCTCTTCTTCGTCGCCCCCGTGGCCGGCAAGCTGGTCGATCGCTTCGGCGAGCGCCCGTTCCTCGTCGTCGGCCCGCTCCTCCAGGGGATCGGCTTCGGCTGGATCGCGCTGATCGCCAAGGCGGACATGAGCTACTGGACCCTGGTCCCGCCCCTGATCGTCGCCGGCGTCGGCATCTCGATGTCCTTCCCGGCCGCCCAGAGCTCCGTGGTCAGCTCGGTGCCGGAGGAGGCGATCGGCAAGGCGGCCGGTACCAACTCGACGATGCGCGAGCTCGGCGGTGTCCTCGGCATCGCGATCGGCGTCGCCGCCTTCGCGGGCGCCGGGAGCTACGCCTCCCCGGCCGACTTCAGCGACGGCTTCGTCGCCGCGATCTCGGTCAGCGCCGGCCTCTCGGTCCTGGCGGCGATGTTCGGCGCGGCGCTGCCGGCACGGCTCGGGGCGGGTGCGGAGCTCCCGGCGGCAGCCGCAGCGGCGGACTGAGCCAAGGGATCAGGGTCTGCGCGGGCGGCAGCAAGTAGCCGTCGCCCGCCGCCCCTAATCCCCGTTACAAGCCGTCCCGCGGAGGGCGTCCAGCGTGACCCGCAGGTCGTCGGCCTGGTGCTCGGACAGGCGGGCGGCGAAGGCGAGCTCGAGCTCGGCGGAGACGACCGGGACCATTTCTTCGAGCAGCTCGGCGCCCGCGGGGAGCAGGGTCGCGTAGCTGACGCGGCGGTCCGTCTCGCAGAAGGTGCGCTCGATCAGGCCGGCCTTGACGAGGCGGTCGACGAGCTTGGTGAGGCCACCCCGGGTGATGACGAGTGCCTCGGCCAGTTCCCCCATCTTCATCCGCTCTTCGTCGGACGCGGCGATCGCGGCGAGCATCTCGAACCAGGCCAGGGGCGGCAACTCGGCCTGCGCGAGTGCCTCCTGAAGGCGACCGCTGACCGCGGCGTGCGTGCGGGCGAGAGACCGCCAGGCCTCGTGGTGCGGGGAGCAGGTCCCGAGCGGATCGGCCTTGGCCGCACCCGATGAGCCCTGGGAGATGGTGCGTTCGGTGCCGAGGGCGGACGTGTCAGACATGACCCAGATGATGACACATGACACTTGTCAGGTCAATAGTTGTTCTCTCAAGTATTTCTGCTAAGATCATTTCTGCGGCAATCATTGACTTCGAAAGCACCATAAGGCAGAGCAACGAAAGGCGAGCACCAATGAGCACCGACACGATCAACCAGAAGGTCCCGGCCGGCACCTGGACCGTCGACCCGGTCCACTCCTCGGTCGCGTTCTCCGTGACCCACAACAACGTCGCGACCTTCCGCAGCAAGTTCGACGGCTACGAGGCGACCTTGACCGGCGGCGAGGAGCCCAAGCTGGTCGGCACCGTCGACGTGGAGTCGATCGACATCGACGAGCCGCAGCTGAAGGGCCACCTGATGTCGCCTGAATTCTTCGACACCGAGCAGCACCCGAAGCTGAAGTTCACCTCGACCCGCTTCGACGTCGCCGACGACGGCAGCGTCCGCCTTGCCGGCGAGCTGGAGATCAAGGGCAACGTCCGCGAGGTCGAGGCGACCGGTCGCTTCGGCGAGATCGGCAGCGACCTCGGCGGCAACCCCCGCGTCGCCCTCTCCGTCGCCACCGCAGTCGACCGGCGTGACTTCGGCATCGAGTTCAACGCCGACCTGCCGAGCGGCGGCACGGTCCTCGAGTGGGAGGTCGCCATCAACGTCGACCTCGAGCTCGTCGCCCAGGAGGCCTAGTCATGAGGGTCCTGGGCATATCCGGAAGCCTGCGCCGGGACTCCTACAACTCCGCCCTGCTCCGGGCAGCCGCCGAGCGGCTGCCCGGTGGGGTCGAGTTCGTCAGCTTCGACCGGCTGGCGGAGATCCCCGCCTACGACGGCGACCTCGAGGAGGGCCCGACGCCTGCCGTCGCCGACCTGAGGGCCGCGATGCGGGAGGCCGACGCGGTCCTGATCGCGACGCCGGAGTACAACAGCTCGATCCCGGGCGCGCTGAAGAACGCCCTCGACTGGGCCTCACGGCCCGCCGGCGAGAGCGCCCTGATGGGCACGCCCGCCGCGGTGATCGGCGCTTCCACCGGCATGTTCGGCGCGGTCTGGGCGCAGGCGGAGACCCGCAAGGTGCTCGGCGCCCTCGGCGGCCGGGTACTGGAGCGCGAATTCCCCTTCCCCCGTGCGCAGGACTCCTACGCCGACGGGGAACTGACGCTGACCCCCGAGCAGTCCGGCGCGCTCGAGGAGATGCTGCGCGAGCTGGTCGCCTCCGCCGAGGAGGTCGCCGAAGCCCGCGCCCAGGCTCAGGCCGCCACGACGGCCTGAGCCCCTTCGGGCGTCCTAGTTGTAGATGCCGGCCACGTTGTTCCCCTGAAGCTCCCGTAGCCGCTCGAGCGGCGGCCGGTGGCCGAGGGCGCCATGCCTTCGGGTGGAGTTGTAGCGCTCGAGCCATCCCGAGAGGGCGGCCGCCCTCTCGGGAGACGATCCGTAGACGCCCGCGTAGGCCCACTCGCGCAGCATCGTGCGGATGAAGCGCTCGGCCTTGCCGTTGGTCTGGGGCCGGTAGGGACGGGTGCGGAGGTGGCGGATGCCCATCGCCCTGCAGGCGAGGGCGTGGGCGGCGGAGGCGTAGGCGGGGCCGTTGTCGGTCATCAGCCGCTCCACCTCGATCCCGTGGGAGCGGTAGAAGGCGAGGGCCCGCCTCAGGAAGCCGATCACGGTGGCGGT
>JAFDWG010000336.1 GCA_018268605.1 Actinomycetota bacterium
CACCGGGACCGAGCAGAAGATCGAGATCAAATCCGGCTCCGGGCTCTCCGACGAGGAAATCCAGCAGATGGTGAGCGACGCCGAGTCGCACGCCGAGGAGGACCGCAAGCAGCGTGAGCTGGCCGAGGCCCGCAACATCGCCGAGAACGCAGCCTACTCGGCGGAGAAAACGCTGGCGGACGCCGGGGACAAAATCGAGCCGGCGACGAAGGAGCAGGTCGAGGCGGCCGTCAAGGACGTCCGTGCCTCGCTCGACTCCGGCTCGCTGGACGAGGTGAAAGCCAAGACCGAGGCCCTGACCACGGCGATGACCGCCGCCTCGCAGCAGATCTACGCCCAGGCGCAGTCCGAGGCGGAGGCGAACGGTGCCTCCGAGGACGGGGGCGGCGCGAGCGCGGCCGAGGACGAGGAAGTCGTCGACGCCGAAGTGGTCGACGAGGACAAGTAGATGAGGCCGGAGCAGGACGACATGGACGCGGGCTTTCGGCCCGCGGGTCCTGTCCCGGGTTCGGGGTCCCCGTCCTCGCAGGCTGCGGGCGGAGACCCCGAACCCGTGCCACCCGCGGGAGAGGCCGAGGCGCAGGACGTCGAGAAAGATCTCGGCGTTCTGCTGGCTGACGCCGAAGCCAAAAGGGACGAGTACCTCGAAATCGCCCGCCGTGCCCAGGCGGACTTCGAGAACTACCGCAAGCGGATGGCGGCCGAGGTCCAGGCCGCGGCGCTGCGCGGGAAGGTCGAGGTCGCGCGGGGCGTGGTCGGAGTGCTCGACGACCTGGAGCGGGCGCTTCAGGCGGCGGGCCTCGACCCGGAAGGCGACTCCGAGGACGGGCTCGCCCACGGCGTGATCCTCGTCTTCCGCAACCTGCGGGAGACGTTGGGTCGCAGCGGGGTCGAGGTCGTCGATCCGAAGGGTGAGAAGTTCGACCCGAACCTCGCCGAAGCGCTGTCGACCGTGCAGGTCGAGGGCACCGAGGCGGGCGTAGTGGTCGAGGTCATGCAGAAGGGCTACCGGTTCGAGGGGCACCTGATCCGCCCCGCGATGGTCGTGGTGGCCGCATAGGAAGAGACGGAAGTGGCAGACGAGCTCTACAAGACCCTCGGCGTCAAAAAGGACGCGAGCGAGGACGAGATCAAGAAGGCGTACCGCAAGCTGGCACGCCAGTACCACCCTGATCGGAACCCCGGCGACAAAGAGGCCGAGGAGAAGTTCAAGGAGGTCTCGGCCGCGCACGACATCCTCTCCGACCCGGAGAAGCGCAAGGAGTACGACGCGGGTCCGTCCTTCGGCGGATTCGGCGGGGCGGGTGGGAACCCGTTCGGCGGCGGCAACCCCTTCGGGGGAGGCGGCGGCGCGCAGCAGGGGAGCTTCGGTGCCGACTTCGGCGACATCCTCAGCGGCATCTTCAGCCGCGGCGGGGGCGGCGGCCGGGCGCGCCCCCAGTCCGTCCGCGGTCGCGACCTGGAGACGGAAGTCCACCTCGACTTCGACCAGGCGATCAACGGCACGCAGATCAGCGTCACCGTCCCAAAGCAGGAACGGTGCGAGACCTGCCACGGCTCGGGCGCGGCCCCCGGCACCTCGCCGGTCACCTGCCCGCGCTGCGAAGGCCGTGGCATCGACCCGCAGAACCAGGGCTTCTTCTCGATCAGCCAGCCGTGCCCGCAGTGCGGCGGGGCGGGCGAGATCATCGAGGACCCCTGCCCCACCTGCGGCGGCTCCGGCGTCACCCAGCAGAGCAAGCGCTACAAGGTGAACGTCCCCGCCGGGGTGAAGGACGGGACCCGGATCCGGCTCGCCGGCAAAGGCGAGGCGGGGCCGCGCGGCGGGCCGAACGGCGACCTCTACGTGACCACGCGGGTGGCCGCGTCCCCGGTGTTCCGTCGGCTCGACGACGGCAACCTCGAGGTGACGGTGCCGATCACGATCCCCGAGGCCGTGCGCGGCGGGACGATCGAAGTGCCGACGCTGGACGGGACGAAGAAGATCAAGGTCGCGCCCGGGACCAAGCACGGCGCGCTGCAGCGCCTGCGCGGCGAGGGCGCCCCGAAAGGCAAGGGCAAGGGTCGTGGCGACATCCGCTACCGCCTCGAGATCGAGGTCCCCAAAGACTTGAACGAGGAGCAGCAGAAAGCTGTCGACGAGTTGGCCACGGCCCTGAACGGGCATGACCCGCGCGCCGACCTGCTGCGAAAGGCAGGTGCCTGATGGCTCAGTACCGACGCCAGGTGACCAACGTGAGGGCAACGTTCGACGACGAGCAGGGGGTCTTCATGATCTCCGTCGCCGCCGAACTCGCCGAGATGCACCCGCAGACGCTGCGGATGTATGAGACGCGCGGGCTGATCGCCCCGAAGCGATCGCCCAAAAACACCCGCCTCTACAGCCGGCGCGACGTCGAACGACTGCGCCGGATCCAGGAAATGACGGCGCAAGGGTTGAACCTGGTCGGCGTCGAGATGGTCCTGGACCTGGAAGAGCAGGTGGAGCAATTGAAAGGAAGAGTGGAAGAACTGGAAGGACCAGCAAGAAGAGGAGATCAGCCGGATGCAACCGGATAAGTTCACCCAGAAATCGCAAGAAGCGATCGCCGCGACCCTGGAGCTGGCGCGCAGCCATCGCAACCCCGAGGCGACCCCGGCGCACCTGTTGGTGTCGCTGCTGGAACAGACCGAGGGCCTGGTCGTGCCGATCCTGCAACGGGTCGGTGCCGATACCGCGACGATCGTCGCGCGGGCCAACGAGGCGGTCGCCGGGCTGCCGAAACTGAGCGGCGCCTCGAGCGAGGAACCGCGCCTGTCGTCGTCCCTCGCCGCGACCCTGCGGGTCGCCGAGCGCGAAATGGGACGCGACGGATCGAGCATGATCTCGACCGACCACCTGCTGCGGGCGCTGACCGAGGACCCGACCGTCGGCGACATCCTGCCGTCGAAGGACGAGCTCGACGCGGCCGTGGCACAGGTCCGTCCCAATCCCGTGACCTCCGACAACCCGGAGTCGACCGCCCAGGCCCTGGAGAAATTCGGCCGCGATCTGACCGCCGACGCGCGCTCGGGCAAGCTCGACCCGGTGATCGGGCGCGACGAGGAGATCCGTCGCGTGATCCAGGTCCTGTCCCGGCGCACCAAGAACAACCCGGTGCTGATCGGCGACCCAGGCGTCGGCAAGACGGCGATCGTCGAGGGGCTCGCCCAGCGGATCGTCGATGGCGACGTGCCCGAGAGCCTGCGCGACCGTCGCGTGATCGCGCTCGACATCGGCTCGCTGTTGGCCGGCTCGAAATACCGCGGCGAGTTCGAGGAGCGGCTGAAAGCCGTGCTGAACGAGGTGCAGGAGGCGGAGGGCCAGATCGTCCTCTTCCTCGACGAGCTTCACACCATCGTCGGGGCCGGCGCCGCCGAAGGCGCGGTCGACGCGGCGAACCTGCTGAAGCCGATGCTGGCGCGCGGCGAGCTGCGCGCGGTCGGCGCGACGACGCTCGACGAGTACCGCAAGCACATCGAGAAGGACGCGGCGCTCGAGCGGCGTTTCCAGCCGGTGCTGGTCGGTGAGCCCGACATGCAGGACACGATCGCGATCCTGCGTGGGCTGAAGCCGCGCTACGAACAGCACCACGGCGTGCGGATCGCCGATTCGGCGATCGTCGCCGCGGCGACACTTTCGGAGCGCTACATCGCGGACCGCTTCCTGCCCGACAAGGCGATCGACCTGATCGACGAGTCGGCGTCGCGGCTGAAGATCGAGATCGACTCGGTGCCCACGGAGATCGACGAGGTCGCGCGGCGGATCCAGCAGCTGGAGATCGAGCGAGAGGCACTCCGCAAAGAGACCGACGACGCGTCGAAGGCGCGGCTCGCCACCCTCGAGGAGGACTTGTCCAATCTCCGGGAGACGGAGACCGAGCTGCGCGCCCGTTGGCAGAACGAGAAAGAGCCGATCGAGCAGATGAAGGCGGCAAAGGTCGAACTCGAGGAAGCGCGGGCCGAGCTCGAGCAGGCCAATCGCGAGACCGACCTGCAGCGTGCCGCCGAACTTCAGTACGGGCTGATCCCGGAGCTCGAGGCGAAAGTGAAGGACGCCGAAGCGCGGCTCGCCGAGCTGCACTCGGGCGGCGGCACGATGCTCGCCGACGAGGTGACCGAGGAAGACGTCGCCGAGGTCGTCGCCAAATGGACCGGCATCCCGGTGAGTCGCCTGATGGAGGGCGAGGTCGAGAAGCTGATCCACATGGAGGAGCGCCTGCACGACCGGGTGATCGGTCAGCAGGAGGCGATCGAGGCGGTCTCCAACGCCCTGCGGCGGTCGCGCGCCGGGCTGTCGGACCCGAACCGGCCGATCGGCAGCTTCCTCTTCCTCGGCCCGACCGGAGTCGGCAAGACGGAGCTGGCGAAGGCGCTGGCCGAGTTCATGTTCGACTCCGACCAGGCGATCGTCCGCCTCGACATGTCCGAGTACATGGAGAAGCACACGGTGTCGCGGCTGGTCGGCGCGCCTCCTGGCTACGTCGGCTACGAGGAGGGCGGCCAGCTGACCGAGGCGGTGCGCCGGCGCCCCTACGCGGTGGTCCTACTCGACGAGATCGAGAAGGCGCACCCGGACGTCTTCAACACGCTGCTGCAGCTGATGGACGACGGGCGCCTCACCGACGGCCAGGGCCGGACGGTCAGCTTCACCAACACGGTGCTGATCATGACCTCCAACGTCGGCTCGGACCGGATCGTCGGCGACGTCGTCGACGAGGGCATCCGCGAGGCGATCGAAGAGACGCTGGCGGCGACGTTCAAGCCCGAGTTCCTGAACCGGATCGACGACACGGTGATCTTCCATCGCCTCTCGAAGGACGACATCGGCCGCATCGTCGAGCTACAGGTCCACCAGCTGGTGGGACGCGTGGCGGAGCGCGGCATCGCGATCGAGCTCACCGACGACGCCCGGACCCTCCTCGGCAACCTCGGCTACGACCCGGTCTATGGAGCCCGTCCGCTGAAGCGCGTGATCCAGAAGCAGCTGATCGACAAGCTGGCGCTGAAGATCCTCGAGGGCGAGTTCGTCGAGGGCGACACCGTCCGCGTCGACACCTCAGACGGCGCCCTGACCTTCGAGCGCGCGAGCGCCGAGGCCCCGGCCGCGGCCTAGCCCCACCCGAGTTATCCCTGTAACAAATAGGTAAAAGTGGGGAGTGGGCGCGCAATCCCGCTCCCCACTTAGGGATTCGGCCGGATATGCCGAAACAACCTCCCGGAAAGTGCTCTTACACTCTGGGAAGAAGAAGATGGACGCGAGCGGCCAGAAGCGGCAGCTGATCGACGATCAGACCGAGGGCACCGGACGCCTGCGGAGCGGCGTCGAGACCGCCCGTGCGGGCGTCGATCGCGCGTGGCTCGCGGTCGAGGACGCCGGGTGGTTCCTCCGCGAACACGTGGCCTGGCCGGTCGAGGACTCCTTCTATCGGCTGGGACGACGCGGAACGATCGGCGTCTTCGGTGGCGGTGGGGTCGCCGTCGCGGGGGTCGTTGCGGCGCTGGCGATCGCCGGGTCCGGCGGCTCGGGCTCGGGCGCCGAGAGCACCGAGGCCTTCGTCACGCCGCAGCGCCCGCCGACTCCGACCCCAGCCGTGGTCGCGCCCGCGCCGAAGCCGAAGAAGGAAGCGCCGAAGCCTCCCGGTCCGACTCTCCACGGCGCGCCGCCTGACTTCGCCGCGGCCAAGAACGTGCAGTCCGGCGTCGGCGACGGCAAGGCGGTCTCCAAGGCGCCGCAGAAATCCAAGGCGTCGACCGAGGAAGAACCTGTCCGGCGGGACGCGACGGCCGCGAACGACGCACCCGCCTCCACCGCGAAGATCGGCGCGACTCCGGAGGCCACCGCCGCCGCGCAGGCGCAGGCCTCGAGCCTGGCGACGGCGAGCGGCGCCGACATCAACGAAGCAGGTACTGAAAGCAACGCGAACGGCGAAACCGCCAAGGGCGCCGACGAACTCAGCGGGCCGCCCGCCCCGAAAGCGGCGAAGAAGGTCGCGCGGCGCTTCGCCGAGGCTTTCGTCTCCTATGAGGTCGGCGGAATCGACACGAAAGTCCGCAAGGCCTTCGGCCTGACGAGCACGAAACAGCTTTCCCGCTCCCTCCTCCAGCGTCCCCCGCGCCAGCCGGCGAGCGTCAAGGTCCCGAAGGCGAAGGTGGTCAACGTCGTCGCCGGGCCCTCGAAGGGGAACGTCTACACCGTCAGCGTCTCCCTGCTGCGGGTCGGGGTGACCAGCGAGCTACGGCTCGAAATGGAACAGGGAGTGGGCAAGAAGTGGCAAGTCACCAACGTCCTCGGCTGAGTTGATGCCCGGCTACCCCCGCAAGCTCCGCGCGGTCGCCGCGGCCGGCGTCCTCACCGTCGCCCTCGCGTTGCCGATCGGCGTCGCCGCCGCGGCGGAAAGCAAGGAACCGACGCACGGAGCGACGCTCGGCGCGGCGGTCGAAAACAGCCCGTTGGCGCCGGCAACCGAAGCGAAGGAAACGCCGGCGACGGAACCCGCCGAAGCGCCGACCGAAGAAGCGGCACCCGAAGAAGCGGCGCCGAAGAAGGAACCCGTCACCGAAAACGCCCCCCTCGTCCCGGAAGCGATACGCCACCCGAAGCTCCCCCCGGCCTCCGGCGGCACCACCGCCGAAGAACCGACCAAGGGCGAGGAAGAACTGGAAGAAGCCGCCACCGAAGAAGAAGCAGACGAAGCCGCGAAGCGGGCCGGCGAAGAAGCGGGGACCAGCCTCCCGGCCCCGGTCCTGCAGATCCCGTCTCTGACCGCCTCTGCCTGCGCAGCCACCGCCGTCCCCCCGCAGCTGATCCCGATCTACCGGCGTGCCTCGGCCGCCTACGCCCTCGGCCCCCAGGGCCCCGCGGTCCTCGCCGGCATCAACGCCGTGGAGACCGGCTTCGGCACCAACCTCGGGCCCTCCTCGGCCGGGGCGGAGGGATGGATGCAGTTCATGCCCGCCACCTGGGCCGAATACGGCGTCGACGCGAACGGCGACGGGGTGGCGGACCCCAGCAACCCCGAAGACGCGATCTTCTCCGCCGCCCGCTACCTCTCCGCCGCCGGGATGCCCGCCGACACCTACGGCGCGATCTACGCCTATAACCACGCCGATTGGTACGTCTCCGAGGTCTTGGCGAACGCCGGCTGCTACGCCGGGGAAATCGGTGACACGGCCTTCACCGCCGCCGGGCTCGCACCGCAGATCGAAGTGCTCCGCTGCGAAGCGGCACCGGGGTGGAAGAAGCAGATCCCGGCGGAATACCTCGAAGCCTTCGAGGACGCCGCCGCCCGCTACGAACTCGGCCAGAAGGGCGTCTGGGCGTTGGCGGCGATCGCCCGCTTGGAGTCGAACTTCGGCAGGGGCATGGACAAGGCCGAACTCGAAGAAGCCGGGCCCCTCGGGCTCGAAGCGTCGGAGTGGAGGCAGTTCCGGGTCGACGGCGACGACGACGGCCACATCGAACACAAGGACGTCTTCGACTCCGCCGCGACCCTGGCGCGGGAGATCTGGTCGAAGGGATCGCTCGAAGCAGGCGTCTTCTCCCACAACCAGGCCCAGTGGTACGTCGAGGAGGTCCTTGCCGACGCAGAACGGATCGAAGGCGGCTGCCAGGTCCACCACGTCGACTGGCGGGTGGCACCGCTGGCCGCCGAAACCCAGGTGGCGGGCGCCGAAGCGGTGATCGGTCCCAACGGCCTCGCCGCCGCCCCGGCGAGCGCCCCGCCGGCGGTCAAGGCCGCGATCGCCGCCGCCAACTCGATCGCCACCACCCCCTATGTCTGGGGCGGCGGCCATGCCTCCTTCTACTCCTACGGCTACGACTGCTCGGGTGCCGTCTCCTTCGCCCTCTACGGGGCGGGGCTCCTCGACACCCCGCTGACCTCGGGGTCCCTCGAGGGCTACGGCGAACCGGGCCCCGGCAGGTGGATCACGATCTACGCCAACGCCACCCACACCTACATGACGATCGCCGGCCTGCGCTGGGACACGGTCGGCGACGCCGAAGGCACCGGCCCCCGCTGGCACGCCGAACCGCCCTACCCGGAAGGGTTCGTCGTGCGGCATCCGGCGGGGTACTAGGGAGCCTCGCTCCCGGGTAGTGGCCGAACGAGCGAACGGCCACTAGGATTCCAAGGGAGGAGCCATGCCGACTTACCTGATGCTGACCAATCTGACCGCCGAGGGGCTGCGAACCCTGAAGAACAACCCAGGCCGGGTCACCGAGGTGAACAAGGAGGTCGAGCAGATGGGCGGCAAGGTCGTCACTCAGTACGCGACGCTCGGCGAGTACGACTTCGTCACCGTGATCGAGGCGCCCGACGAGCAGACGATGGCGAAGATCTCAGTGGAGCTCGGCTCCCGCGGCACGATGACCAGCCGCACGCTCTCGGCGATGCCCGCCTCGGACCTCTCCACTTGAGGGCACTCGTAGTCGGGAGCGGCGGCCGCGAGCACGCGATCGTCCGGGCGCTGCGCCGCTCGGCGTCGGCGCCGGAGGTTCTCTGCGCGCCGGGCAACGCGGGGATCGCGGCGGACGCGGAGTGCTTCCCCGAGGTGGCGGCCGACGACGTCGATGCGATCGTCGCGCTGGCGACCGAGCAGCGTGTCGAGCTGGCGGTGATCGGCCCGGAGGCGGCGCTCGTCGTCGGCGCGGTCGACGCGCTCGAGGCGGCGGGGATCCCGGCCTTCGGCCCGTCGCGGGCGGCGGCGGAGCTGGAGGGCTCGAAGGCCTTTGCCAAGGAGTTGATGGAGAGCGCCGGGGTGCCGACGGCGTCCCACGTCCTCCTTCGCACCCGCGAGGAGGCCGATGCCGCGCTTGCCGAGAGCGCCTACCCGACCGTGCTGAAGGCCGACGGCCTCGCGGCCGGCAAGGGCGTGATCCTCTGCGCCGACGAGGCCGAGGCGCGTGGCGCGCTCGACGTCTATTTCACCGAGCAGCGCTTCGGCGACACACCGGTGGTGATGGAGGAGTACCTCGAGGGCGAAGAGCTCTCCCTGCTGGCACTCTGCGACGGCGAGAACGTGGTCCCCCTCTCCCCCGCCCAGGACTACAAGCGGATCTTCGACGACGACGAGGGGCCGAACACCGGCGGCATGGGCAGCTACTCGCCGGTGCCGGGGCTGGCGGGCGCCGCGGAGATCGAGGAGATCGTCGAGCGCGTCCATCGGCCGATCGTCGCGGCGATGGCCGCGCGCGACACCCCGTTCCACGGGATCCTCTATGCGGGCTTGATGATGACCGCCGAGGGTCCCAAGGTGATCGAGTTCAACGTGCGCTTCGGCGACCCCGAGACGCAGGCGGTTCTGCCGCGGCTGCGCTCCGACCTCGTCGACCTCTTCCGCGCCGCGCGCGAGCCGGGCGGGCTCGCCGGGATGCGCGCCGAGTTCGACGACGACTGGGCGGTGACCGTGGTTCTCGCCTCGGCGGGCTATCCGGAGAGCTCCTCGAAGGGCGACGTGATCCAGGGGCTCGAGGAGGCCGCGGCGATCGCCGAGGTCACCCACGCCGGGACCGCCGAACGCGACGGTGAGATAGTCACCGCCGGCGGGCGGGTCCTCAACGTGACGGGGCTCGGCCCCGATCCGGCCGCGGCGCGCGCCCGCGCGTACGAGGCCGCCGGCCGCATCTCGTTCGACGGGATGCAGGTCCGCAGCGACATCGCCGCCCGCGCAGTCGCCCGAGCCCCCAGTCCCTGACCGAGGCCACCGAGAGGATCCCCACCGATGAGCGACATCGCCGACCCGAATCCACCAGAGATCGGCACCGCCGAGCTGCCGCCGCCGGACCCCGAGGTCGAGGCAGAGTTGGAGCAGATCGAGGAGAACTTCGCCGCCTCCGGGCCGCTGGTCGGGATCATCGCCGGGACGAACGAGGACCTGGCGCGGATGCTGCCGGCGGAGGAATACCTCGCCGAACAGGGGATCGCCTCCGAGGTCCGGGTCATGGACGCTCCTGACGCGGTGGGCGAGTACTGCGAGGGCGCACGGGCGAAGGGCTTGAAGGCGATCGTCGTCGGGGCGGCCATGAGCACGGCGCTGCCCGGCGTCGCCGCCGCCCACACCGACCTGCCGGTGATCGGCGTGCCGCTCGTCGGCGAGGGGCTCGACTCGGGCGATGCACTGCTGGCGACCGTGCAGGTGCCGGCCGCCACCCCGGTCGCCGGCGTCGCGATCGACGGAGCCGAAAGCGCCGGCGTGCTCGCGGCACGGATAATCACCGCATGATCCCGCGCTACACCCGCCCCGAGATCGGGGCCGTATGGACCCAGGAGGCGAAGCTCGAGACCTGGCTGCGAGTCGAGCTCGCCGCCACCGACGCCTGGGCCGAGGAGGGCGTCGTCCCGGCCGGGGTCGCGGCGGCGGCCCGCAACCGGGCCGCCTTCACGGTCGAGGCGGTGGACGAGCGCGAGAAGGTCACCGACCACGACGTGGCCGCGTTCGTCGACGTCGTCGCCTCCTCGATCGGGCCCGAGGGAGCGCAGTGGATCCACTACGGGCTGACCTCCTCCGACGTGCTCGACACGGCCCTGGCGCTGCAGCTCCAGGCCGCCGGCGAGATCCTCGTCACCGGTGCGAAGGCCTACCGCGACGCGCTGATCGGCCGCGCGTTGGAGGAGCGCGACACGCTCTGCGTCGGCCGTACCCACGGCGTCCATGCCGAGCCGACCACCTTCGGCCTGCGCCTCGCGGGCTTCGCCTTCGAGGCCCATCGCAACGTCGAGCGCCTCGAATCCGCCTTCGACCAGCTCCGCTACGGCAAGCTCTCCGGCGCCGTCGGGACCTACGCCTCGGTGCCGCCGGCGGTCGAGGCGCGAGTGATGGACAAGCTCGGGCTGCGGATCGAGCCGGTGGCCACCCAGGTGATCCCGCGTGACCGCCACGCCGAGTTGACCGCGACGATCGCCCTCGCCGGCGCCGGCCTCGAGCGCTTCGCCACGGAGGTCCGCAACCTGCAGAAAACCGAGGTGCGCGAGGTCGAGGAGCCGTTCCGCGCGGGCCAGAAGGGCTCGTCGGCGATGCCCCACAAGCGCAACCCGATCCGCACCGAGCGGATCACCGGCCTCGCCCGCGTCCTGCGCGGCTACGCCCAGGCGGGCTTCGAGGACGTCGCCCTCTGGCACGAGCGCGACATCTCCCACTCCGGCGCCGAGCGCGTGATCCTCCCCGACGCGACGATCCTGCTCGACTACATGCAGGGCCTCGGCGAGGGCGTCGCCCAGGGCATGACCCTGCACCGCGAGCGCATGCGCGCCAACCTCGACGTCACCCACGGCGCACTCTTCAGCCAACGCGCCCTCACCGCCCTGGTCGAGTCCGGCATGTCCCGCGACGACGCCTACCGCGTCGTCCAGGAGAACGCCCAGAAAGCCTGGGACTCCGGCACCGAATTCCGCGACCTCCTCGGTGAGGCCGCACCCGATCTCGATCTCGATGCGGTCTTCGACTACAGCGCGTACCTGACGCACGTGCCGGAGATCCTGGGGCGGCTCGAAGCTATTCGGGGGTAGGCGGGGCGGCTTCGGTCGAGTGGGTGGCGCCCTGGGGAAAGGGGACGCAAGGGTCTGCCGCGGAGAAGTGCCCAGGGCGCCGAACCTCGGACGGCCGCCCCCGCTCACCCAACACCACCACCGCGGTGACTTGGTCAAGAAGTAACACGGAAGGCGTAGCCGGCCGGCGGTCTGGCGTCTAGGGTGCGGGGCATGATCCTCTACACCTGTGGCACCAAGACCACCGGCCCCGGCTTCGCCCATCCGTGCGCGAAAGCGGGTCACGCCCTCGACGCGGCCGGCTACGAGTACGAGATCAAGACGGTGAAGGGCTACCGGGCGATGCCTTGGACCTGGGGCTCGCGCAAGGACGACCGCGCCGAGGTGCGGGAGCTCTCCGGCACCGACGAGGTGCCGATCCTCGTCCTCGACGGCGGCGAGGTCATCTCCGGCTCCGGCTCGATCGCGAAGTGGGCGAAGCAGCACCCCGCCGCACGGGCTACTGCGTGACGATCAGGGCCACGATCCCGGCGATCAGGGTGCCGATCAAGCCGCCTCCGACCTGCAGGAGCGTGCGCTGAAGCCCATTGAACTTCGAGTCGAGCTTCGCGTCGAGCGCGGCGAATCCCTCCTTCACGCCTGTCTCGACTGCGCCGAGCCGGCGATTCACCTCGGTGAAGCGTTCGTCGACCGCCCTGAAGCGCTCATCGGTGCGTGCGTACTCGATCTCGGCACGCGCAAAGCCCGCATGGACCTCTTTCGCCAGCACGTCGACCTTCCCATCCAGCACATCGACCCGCGTGGTCAGCGTGTCGACCTTCCCATCCAGCACGTCGACCCGCGTGGTCAGCGTGTCGACCCGCGTGGTCAGCGTGTCGACCCGCGTGGTCAGCGTGTCGACCTTCCCATCCAGCACGTCCAATCTGTCGTCGGTCCAGGTCACCATGCCCATGGAACCAACGTAGACAAAGAATTACAACGGGTGTTGCGCAAGAAGTGACAATTGTGTGCCAGTTATGCCGCGATTGGCTCACGGGCGGAGCGGCGTGACTCGACCACCACGGGGGTGCCGGCGCGGGGCGAGAACGTGATGTTGCGGCGGCCGGTCTTCTCCGGCGCCGGGTCAGCCTTGCGCAGGTCGCAGCGGGTGATGACCTCGCGCAGGACGATGCGCATCTCGAACTCGGCGAAGGCGGCGCCGAGGCAGCGGCGGACGCCGCCGCCGTAGGGGATCCAGGCGTAGGTCTCCGGCGCCCCTTCGAGGAAGCGCTCGGGGCGGAAGGCGAGCGGCTCGGGGTAGAGATCCGGGTCGGTGTGGGTGAGCCAGATCGCCGCCGTGACGTCGGTGCCGGCGGGGAGCTCGAGATCCTCGGTGACCAGGTCCTCTGCCAGGCGGCGCCCCGCGAGCGGGACGACCGGGCGCAGCCGCAGGGACTCGGCGATCGTCGCCTTCAGGTAGGCCTCTTCGCCGGCCTCGAGGGAGGTCCGCAAACGCGCGAGCGCGATCGGGTGGCGAAGCAACAGATCGAAGGTCCAGGCGAGCGCCGTCGCGGTCGTCTCGTGCCCGGCGAGGAGCAGCGTCATCAACTGGTCGCGGAGCTCCTTGTCGTCCATCCCCTGATGACTTTCGTGCTTCGCTCCCTCGCGCTCATCATCATCGGCGGTCTCGCTCGGTCGCTCCGCACTCAGGCCGTCCTCGAACTCCGCCGTCATCAGCATCGAGAGGATGTCGTCGCGCTCCTCCAGGTCGGCTCGCCCCCGGTGCTCGGCGATCTCGGCGAAGAGCGCCTCGTCGACCTGGGCGAGGCGGGCGCGGATCTCGGCGAGCGGGTCGGTGCCGGTCCGCCGGGCGAAGAGCGAGCGCAGCTGGACGCGGGTCGAGCCGGTCGCCGCCAACAGGTCCCCGAGCAGGCCGCGCAGAACCTCGAGCCGCGGCCCCTCGGCGACGCCGAAGACGGCGCGCAGGATCACCTCCAGCGTGATCGCCTGCATCCGCGAGTGGATCGGGAACTCGCGGCCGAGCGGCCAGGAGTCGATCTCGGCGGCGACGATCTCATCCACGGTCCCCTCGTAGGAGCGCATCCGCTCGCCGTGGAACGCCGGCAGCATCAGGCGGCGGCGCGCCAGGTGCTCCTCGCCCTCCAGCAGGAGGACCGAGCGCGGGCCGAGGATCGGTTCCAGCGCGAAGGCGCGGCCCGGCGGCAGCCCATTGCGGCGCTCCGTATATAGGGCCTTGACCGCGGCCGGGTCGGAGATCATCACCATCGGCCGCTCGAAGCCGAGGAAGGTGACGCTGAAGGCGCTGCCGATCTCCTCCCGGTTGCGCGCCATGAAGGCAAGCGGCCGGAAGCTCCAGGCGAGGGTCTGCCAGAGCGGGCCCCGCGGCGATTCGGGCGGCAGCGGCATGAACGGCATCATCTCACCGTTTGGCTAGAGTCGAGACATGCCTTCCGTCCTCGATCTGAAGCTCCTCTCCTCGGGCAAGGTCCGCGAGATCTACGAGTGGGACGACGAGCTGCTGATGGTCGCCTCGGATCGCATCTCGACCTACGACGTGGTGATGCCGACGCCGATCCCCGACAAGGGCAGGGTGCTGAACCGCATGTCGGTCTTCTGGTTCGGGCTGACCGCGGACATCGTCCCGAACCACTTCATCTCCGAGGACGTGCCGGAGGAGGTCGCCGAACGTGCGATGCGGGTGAAACGGCTGGAGATGTACCCGGTCGAGTGCGTGGTGCGCGGCTACCTGACCGGCTCGGGCTGGAGGGAATACAAGGAGAGCGGGTCGGTCTGTGGGATCGAGCTGCCGCCGACCTTGCTCGAGTCCGACAAGCTGCCGGAGCCGATCTTCACCCCCTCGACCAAGGCCGAGATCGGCGACCACGACGAGAACGTCAGCCTCGATCGCGCGGCCGAGATCCTCGGGGACCGGGCGCTGCTGGACGAGCTGGCGCGGGTCTCGATCGAGGTCTACGAGCGCGGCGCCGAACGGGCCGTCGAGCACGGCATCCTCCTCGCCGACACCAAGTTCGAGTTCGGCAGGGACGCGGGCGCCGAGGTGGTGCTGGGGGACGAGGTGCTCACCCCGGACTCCTCGCGCTTCTGGCCGGCGGCATCGTGGGAGCCGGGGACGACGCCGCCCTCCTTCGACAAGCAGTACGTGCGCGACTGGGCGACCGGCCAAGGTTGGGACAAGAAGCCGCCGGCGCCGGACCTGCCCGCCGACGTGGTCGAGCAGACGCGGGCGAAATACATCGAGGCATACGAGCGAATCACGGGAGAGAGCTTTTGAAGGCACGCGTTCTGATCCGCCCCAAGGAGGGCATTCTCGACCCGCAGGGCAAGGCGGTCGAGCGGGCCCTGCCGGCGCTCGGCTTCGAGGGCATCGGCAACGTCCACGTCGGGCGGATGGTCGAACTGGAGGCCGAGGACCCCGAGCGGCTCGACGAGCTCTGCGAGAAGCTGCTCGCTAACCCGCTCATCGAGGACTACGAGATCCAGCACCTGTGATCTGGGGCGTCCTCCAGTTTCCCGGGTCGTGCGACGAGCGCGACGCGCTGAATGCCTGCGAAGTCGTGGGCGACGAGGCGCGCCTGATCTGGCACGAAGAGCGTGACCTCTCGGGAGTCGACGGCGTCGTCGTCCCAGGCGGCTTCTCCTACGGCGATTACCTGCGGGCGGGAGCGATCGCGCGTTTCTCGCCGGCGATGGAGGCCGTCGCCGAGCTGGCCGCAGCGGGTGGCCCGGTGCTGGGGATCTGCAACGGCTTTCAGGTGCTCTGCGAGGCGGGGCTCCTGCCTGGGGCGCTGCTGCGCAACCAGGAGCTGCGGTTCATCTGCCGGCAGGCGGACCTGTTGGACGACGAGGGCAACGTGCTCTCGATCCCGCTCAAGCACGGGGAAGGTCGGTTCTACGCGCCCGAGGAGATGCTCGATCGGCTGGAGGCCGGCGGCCAGGTCGCCTACCGGTACGCCGACGGCCACAACGTGAACGGATCGTCACGGAATATCGCAGGAGTGCGCAACGAGGCCGGCAACGTCGTCGGACTGATGCCGCACCCGGAGCACGCCGTCGACCCGCTGACGGGCTCGATCGACGGTCGCAAGGTCTTCGAAGCGCTGGAGAAGTACGCATGAGCGCCCATCGCGAGCTCGGCCTCACCGACTCCGAGTACGAGCTGATCGTCGAGAAGATGGGGCGCGAGCCGAACGTCGTCGAGCTGGCGATGTTCAGCCTGCTCTGGTCCGAGCACTGCGCCTACAAGCACTCGAAAAAACTGCTCGGCAAGCTCCCGTCGGACGGCCCGCGGGTCGTCATGGGACCGGGCGAGAACGCCGGTGCGGTCGACCTCGGTTCGGGGTACGCGGTCGCCTTCAAGGTCGAGTCCCACAACCACCCGAGCGCGGTCGAGCCCTTCCAGGGCGCGGCGACCGGCGTCGGCGGGATCCTCCGCGACGTCTTCGCGATCGGCGCCCGCCCGATCGCCGTCCTCGACAGCCTGCGCTTCGGTGAGCTCGACTCGGTCCGCTCGCGCCATCTGCTCGACGGCGCGGTGCGCGGGATCGGCCACTACGGCAACTCGATCGGCGTGCCGAACGTCGGCGGCGAGATCTACTTCGAGGAGCCCTATGAGCACAACTGCCTGGTGAACGCGATGTGCATCGGCTTCGCCAAGACCGAGGACATGGTGCGCGCGGCGGCGGCCGGGGTCGGCAACGCGGTGGTCCTGATGGGCGCGACCACGGGGCGCGACGGGATCGGCGGCGCGTCCGTGCTGGCGAGCGCCGAGCTCGGCGAGGGCGACGACGCGAAGCGCCCGACGGTCCAGGTCGGCGACCCCTTCGAGGAGTCGAAGGTGCTCGAGTGCTGCCTCGAGTTGCTGGAGAAGGGCCTGCTCGTCTCGCTGCAGGACCTCGGCGCCGCGGGCCTCACCTCCTCCGCGGGCGAGATGGCCTCGGCGGGAGAGGTCGGGATCGACATCGAGGTCGCCAAGGTGCCGCTACGCGAGGCCGACATGGAGCCCTTCGAGATCATGGTCTCGGAGTCCCAGGAGCGGATGCTCGCGGTGGTCGAGCCGAGCCGGGTCGAGGAGGTGCGGGCGATCTGCGCCAAGTGGCAGACCGAGTCGGCGGAGATCGGGGTCGTCACCGACTCCGGGCACATCCGGATCCTCAAGGACGGCGAGGTCGTCGGCGACATGCCGGTCGAGGCGCTCGTCGACGGCTGCCCGCTGTACGACCTGGCGCCCGCCGCGCCGGCCGCCTGGATCTACGGCAACAAGGAGACGCTCTCGCCGAGCGCCGACTCGGCCTCGACCCTGGTGGCGCTGCTCGCGGCCCCCTCGATCGCCTCGAAGAAGTGGATCTTCCAGCAGTACGACTCGATCGTGGGCTCGCGCACGGTGCGCCGCCCCGAGTCCGCCGACGCGGCGGTCCTGCAGCTGCCCGAGTCGGGCAACGCGATCGCGGTGTCGATCGACGGCAACGGGCGCAAGGTCGCCTGCGAGCCCTTCAACGGCACGGTCGAGGCGGTGCTCGAGTGCGCCCAGAACCTCGCCTGCGTCGGCGCCGAGCCGCTCGGCCTGACCAACTGCCTGAACTTCGGCAACCCGGAGAAGCCGGTCCCCGCGTGGCAGCTCGACCGGGCGATCTCGGGCCTGGCAGCCGCCTGCGAGGAGCTCGGCGTGCCGGTCGTCGGCGGCAACGTCTCCCTCTACAACGAGGGCCCCGACGGGCCGATCTACCCGACCCCGGTGGTGGCGATGGTCGGCGAGCTGCCCGACCCCGCGCAGACCGCGCCGTCGTCGTTCGCCAACGAGGGCGACGCGATCGGCCTGCTCGGCCCGTTCACGCCGACCATGCACGGTTCGGAGATCGCCAAGCAGCGTGGCGAGCTCGAGATGGGACTTCCGGACCCGAACGTCGCCGCCGTCGCCGACGCCTGCGCGACGGTCCGCGAGGCGGTCCGCGCCGGCAAGGTCGCCTCGGCCCACGACGTCTCCGACGGCGGCCTCGCCTGCGCCCTCGCCGAGTCCTCGATCGGCGCCGGCATCGGCTGCCGCGCCGACCTCCAGGACCTGCGCGAGCGCGGCTGCACGCCCGACGAGGCGCTCTTCGGCGAGGGCCCGGGCGGCTTCGTCCTCTCGGGCGACCGCACCGAGCTGGAGGCGCTGGGTGCACTGATCATCGGCGAGGTCGGCGGCACCACCATCGAGCTCGCCGCCGGCGACCGCAGCCTCGTCATCGGCCTCACCGACGCGACCGAAGCCTGGCGCTCCCTGGACGCGAAGGCCGAATCTGACGCCGAGCCCCCCGCCGACGCCTAGCTACTGGGGCAGGGTCTCCTGGGTCGGCCCCCGGGGAAAGGGACGCGAGCGCCTCGGTCGAACAAGGCCGGGAGTGTAGGGGAGCAGGGGAGCCTCCGGTGCGTGCGCCGCGGGCTCGTCACGCCTGGCGCACGGGAGGGTCAGGGGGGACGCACGGATCCGTGTCGGCGAACCGGGCGGGGGCGGACGAAAGGACGACCGCGGTCGGGGGCCGCCGTCGGAAATCGTCCGAGGTGTGGCCTCTTACGCACGGACCCATGGAGAAACACCGCACTCCTTCCCCCCAGGGCACCGCACCTCGCATAAAGTGGGTAGGAACCACCACCCGCCCGGAGGAATGACATGAAGAAGCGCCTGTCGGCCGTGGTCGCGGCCGCCGTCGCCGCGACAGCTCTCGTCGGCGCCAACTCGGCCTCTGCCGCCACGGTCTTCGGCAGTGGCTGCACCGCCAACCAGATCACCGACGGGGCGATCTGGGTCTCGACCGGCCACGCGCCGGCGAACACGCTGCCGGTCACCGCGCCGATCTCCGGGGTGATCACGGAATGGACCGTGAACACGAACATCGCGGTCGAATCGGAAGGCAAACTGGTGGGCGAATTTCCTCGGGTCCTCCAGCAGCGGCTGCTGGTGCTGCGGGCCGAAGGCGAACTCTTCAAGGTGATCGGTGAAGCGGCCGGCGGCCCGCTGAACCTGAAAGGCAGCAACACCTACAAGGCCCGCGTGCCCGTCCAGGCGGGCGATTACCTGGGCATCGCGGGCAATCCCTTCACCGGCTGGTGCGAGACCAAAGAACCAGGCGACACCTACGCGGCCGCCACCGGCGGCACCCCGGTCGGCTCGGTCTTCCGTGTCGAACGGTCGTCCGGCCTCCAGGTGCCGATCACCGCGCGGGTCGAGCCCGATGCCGACGGCGACGGCTACGGCGACGAAACGCAGGACCAGTGCCCACAGAGTGCGGCCTACCAGACGGCCTGCCCGGTGGTCACGGTCAGCTCACTCTCGCTCACCCACCCCAAGGCGGTGACCGTCTACATCTCCAGCAGCCTGTCCGCACCGATCGGGGTCACCGCCACGGTGAAGCTCGGCAAAGGCAAGACGGCGACGCTGACCGCGCCGGGACAGACCGTCGCGCCGGGAACCCTCGGTCGCTTCAATCTGGCCCTCAACAAACCCGTGCTGAAGACCCTCGAAGCGTTGACGACGCAGAAGGCGCTGACGATGACCGTCTCGGCGAGCGCCACCAACGTGACCGGCTCGCCGAGCACCGCGACGAGCATGGTGAAACTGCGGGGGCAACGAAAGCCCACGCAGGCCAAGAAGGCGCACCAGCCGGCGAAGAAGAAGCCGAAGAAACACAAGCATCATTAGTCACGTTTAAGCCGCCTCGGCGGCGGGGAGTTCAGTAGAGGGAGTTCCGCCTCGGCGGCGGAGCCTCCGGCTATGGGAGAGCGAACGAACACTCGTCGGGGAAAGCACGCGCTCATCGTCGTGCTGGCGTCGGCGTTGGCGGGTGCCGTGCTGAGCGCGTGCGGCGGATCGAGCTCCGGGCCGCCCCAACTCACCTTCTTCGTCGCGATCCAGCCGGGCGGGACGATCGAAGCGACGGCCGAACGCTGCACCAAGGAAGCCGACGGCAAGTACACGATCAAGCCGGAACTGTTGCCCAACGACGCCAGCCAGTCGCGCGAACAGCTGGTCCGGCGCCTCGGCGCGAAGGACAACTCGATCGACATCATCGGCCTCGACGTCATCCTCACCAGCGAATTCGCCAACGCCGGCTGGATCGCACCCTGGACGGGAACAGAGAAAGACGAAGCCTCGAAGAACGTCTTCCCCAGCGTGCTGAAGACGGCGAGCTTCGAGGGCGAACTGTACGCGTCGCCGTTCAACACCAACACCCAGCTCCTCTGGTACCGCAAAGACCTGGTCAAAAAGCCGCCGAAGACCTGGGACGAAATGATCGAAGTGGCCGAAGGGCTGCCGGAAGCGGGGAAGGTCCAGGTCCAGGCTGAACGCTACGAGGGCTACACGGTGTGGGTGAATGCGCTGATCGAAAGCGCCGGGACGTCGATCCTCAAAGGTCCCGAAGAAGTCGAGCTGGAACAGAAGCCGACCGAAGAAGCGCTGGAAGTGATCGGCCGCCTCGCCCACTCCTCGGCCGCCTCGCCGAACCTGCCGACCTCCAACGAGGACTCGGCCCGCCTCGCCTTCGAGGCGGGCGAAGCGGCCTTTATGACCAACTACACCTTCGCCTTCGCCAGCGCCAAGGAAAACGCGCCCGAAATCAACGAACAGATGGGCGCGGCGCCGTTCCCGCAGGTGAACTCGAATCCGGCCAAACCGCCGCTCGGCGGCTTCAACCTGGCGGTCTCGAACTACTCCGACCACAAGGAACAGGCCTTCGACGCTGCCCTCTGCCTCTCCGGCGAAAAGAGCGAGCTGACCGCGGTGGAACTCGACGGCCTGCCGCCCTCGCACGAGAACCTCTACGACTCCAAAACGGTGAAAAAGGCCTACCCGGGCTTCGCCGAGTTGGTCCGAGAATCGGTCGAAGCGGCCGGCCCGCGGCCGGTCACGCCCGCCTACCAGGACGTCACCTCGGCGATCCAGCGCGCCCTGCACCCGCCGGAAAGCATCCCCGTCGAAGGCGAGGAAGGTAAGTACGACGAACTGAAGGAAGACCTCGAACAGGCGGTCAAGCGGGAAGGGCTGCTCTGATGGACGAGGGCACGGTGAAGACCGGCAAGACGAGCACGCGGACGAAGTCGGAACGCAAGCTCGCCTGGATGCTCTGCGCGCCGGCGGTGATCGTGATGCTGGCGGTCACCGCCTATCCGATCATCTACGCGTTCATCCTCTCGCTGCAGAAGCTCGACCTGCGCTTCCCCGAACAGACCGAATTCATCGGCCTCGCCAACTACGGGACGGTGTTGAGCTCCGAACTCTGGTGGCTCGACGTCTGGAACACGCTGGTGATCATGGTGATCTCGGTGGCGATCGAGCTCGTTCTCGGGATGCTGATCGCGCTGGTCATGCACCGCGCGATCTTCGGCCGCGGCGTCGTGCGCACCGTCGTCCTGATCCCCTACGGGATCATCACCGTCGTCGCCGCCTTCGCCTGGCAGTTCGCCTTCGCCAGCGAATCGGGGTTCGTCAACAACCTGCCGTTCGTCTCCGACGAAATGAACTGGTTCGGCGGCCACATCTCCTCGCTTGCCGTGATCATCATGGCCGAGATCTGGAAAACGACGCCGTTCATGGCGCTGCTTCTCCTCGCCGGGCTGGTGACGATCCCCGACGAGCTCTATGAGGCGGCGCGTGTCGACGGCGCCTCTGCCTGGCAGCGGTTCACCAAGATCACCCTGCCGCTGATGAAACCCGCGATCCTCGTCGCGGTCCTCTTCCGCACCCTCGAGGCGTCCCGCGTCTTCGACTCGATCTTCATCATGACCCGAGGGGCGCAGAACACCGAATCGGTGTCGATCCTCGGGTTCAACCAGCTGATCAACCGATTGAACCTGGGGCTCGGCTCGGCGATCTCGGTGTTGATCTTCGTCGGAGTGGTGCTGATCGCGTTCGTCTTCATCAAAGGCTTCGGGGTGAAGGTCGAAGAAGGGCGACCGGGAGGCTGAGATGAAGATCGGAGCCAAGGAGTACTCGCTGTGGACGATCGCGATCACGATCGTGCTGCTGTTCGCCCTGATCCCGGTGCTGTGGCTGCTGTCGATCTCGCTGAAGCCACCGAGCCAGATCTCCGACGGGCGGATCATCCCGGCCAGCTTCTCGCTCGAAAACTACAAGTCGCTGTTCGAAGGCGGCTGGTCGAACAGCCCCTTCCTCCACCCGCTGGTCAACTCGATCCTGATCGCGCTGATCACCACGGTGATCGCGATCGTCTTCGCCTCCTTCACCGCCTACGCGATCGCCCGGCTCGAATTCCCCGGCAAGCGGATCATCCTCGCCGGCGCGTTGGCGATCGCGATGTTCC
>JAFDWG010000337.1 GCA_018268605.1 Actinomycetota bacterium
CTGAACGCGAAACAACTTGCCCGCAATCCCCAGCACGAGGTCGTAGCGCTCGTGCTCGGTCATCGGCATCAGGACCGTGAGGCCGAGCTTTGCGGCTTCGGCGGCGATCGCCAGCTCGGCGACGTTGCCTTTGAGGTTCTGGTCGGCGGGCACGAACATATGTTCGTGCCTTCAGCTCGTCAGCACAAGGGGCGAACGTATGAATCCAGTGCCGAAATTGAAAATCTTTGCCGACGTCAGGCGGCGTGGCGCTCGGGGCCGTCCTCGTCGACGTCGAGGATCAGGTTGTCGGGCGCGGTGTGGCGGACCTTGAATTCGATGGTCGAGAGGGCCTCGAGCTCACGCAGGAGGTCGACCGGCTCGTGGAGGTTCATCGAGAAGGTCGCGCGACCCTCGGAGAAGCGTTCGACCGAGATGTCGGTGGCGCCGATCTTGCCGACCGTCTCCTCGAAGCCGACCAGCTGAGAGAAATCGCCGAGTGGGCCGATCTCCAGGCGCAGCTTACCTTCGAAGAGGCCCGGCTCCCACGCGGTGCCCGGATCGACCTCGACGTGTCCGTTGCCGTACCCGTTCGCATTGCCGTCGCTGCGAACGGCGATCACGGTCTCCGGGGCTGCGGGGGCGACGTCCGGCGCGACGACCTCCTCGGCTTCCGCCTCGCTCACCTCCTGCACCCGCTTGCTGACCTCGACGGCCTCGCGCAGGGCTTTCATCCGGATCCGGGTGGCCTGGCCGCGGGCCTGGGCCTGCAGCTCCTCCAGCCGCGCCGAGACCGCGTCGAGCGAGGCGATGCTACGGTCGTGGACGGCGTTCGCCTCCTCCAGGCGCTCGGTCAGATCGCGGATCGTCCGCTCCCGTTCGACGACCATCGCCGAGAGCGAGGAGAGGTCGGACTCGTGGGAGGCGATCGCGCGCGCCTGGATCAGGCCCTGCGCTTCAAGGGACGAGTTGCGCTCGCCGAGCGACACGGCATGTTGTTCGAGGCTCATGATGTGGGTGTCGTGAGCGGCCATGGCGGCGTCCACTTCGCGGCGGCGGTAACCCAGTAGCGCCCATTTGAAGCTGGTCATGAGCGCGACCGTAGAGCGGCTCTCGGACGTAACTTCCGTTACGTCCCCAATAGTGACTACGCCCCCGCGGCGGCGGAGGGCGCTTCGGGGGCCTCGAGGTCGAGGTCGAGGCGCGGCGCCTCGTGCCAGAGGTCCTCGAGTTGGAACCGGTCACGCGCCTCCGGCGTGAAGACGTGCAGGACCACGTCGAGGTAGTCGATGATCGTCCACCCCGCTTCGCCCCCGCCGTCGACGCCGCCCGGCAACAGACCGGAGTCCTTCTTCACCCTCACCCGCACCTCATCGACGATCGCGCGCGCCTGGCGCTCGTTGCGCGCCGTGCAGACGATCAGGAAGTCGGTATAGGCGACCAGGTCGCGCATGTCCATCGCGACGATGTCTTCGGCTTTTTTCGAATCGGCAAGCTCGGCGAGATGCCGTGCCAGGTTCTCTGATTGGACCGGATTCAAGCGTAGATCCCCTTCTCCTCGATGAATCGGGCGACCGGCTCGGGAACGAGATAGCGGAGCGGCCGGCCGGCGGCGGCGCGCTCGCGAACCGCTGAGGAAGAGACGCCGAACTGGGGCATCTCGAGCATCGTCGCCCGTCCGTCAGCCCCAAGGCTGCGCATCACGGCCGCCACCTCGGCGTCGGAGATGCCGGAACGCCGCGCGACCGCGAGGCGCGCCAGCCCGACCACCCGCTCGGGCTCACGCCAACTCTCGAGTCCGACGGCGGCGTCGGCCCCCATCACGAAAACGAGATCACTTTCGCCTCTTTCCTCAGCAAGTTGCTCCAAGGTCTCATACGTGTAGGACGGCCCGTCGCGTTCGACCTCCAGGGCGGAGACGGAAAAGCGCGTGTCGTCTGCGGCCGCAAGCCGGGTCATCGTCACCCGCAGCTCTTTCCCCGGATCATCGGCGATCCGCTTGTGCGGGGCGACGCCGGTCGGGACGAGGACCACCTCGGCCAGGTTCAGCTGCCACAGCGCCTCCTGGGCGAGCGCCAGGTGACCGAGGTGCGGCGGGTTGAAAGCTGACCCGAGGACCCCGATGCCTGCGCCGGGAGAATCAGCCACGCGTTTGGCCGCTGCCGCGGCCGACGTATTTCGTCGTGGTCAGCTCGCGCATCCCGATCGGGCCTCGCGCGTGCAGCTTCTGGGTCGAGTTGCCGATCTCGGCGCCCATCCCGTACTCGAAGCCGTCGGTGAATCGCGTCGAAGCATTTACGTAGACGGCGGCCGCGTCGACCCCGGCGACGAAGGCGTCGGCAGCCCGCACGTCTCCGGTGACGATCGCCTCCGAGTGGCCCGTCCCGTGTGCGTTGATGTGGTCGATCGCATCCTCGAGGGAGTCGACGACCGCGACCGCCATCTTCAGCGCCAGGTACTCGGTGTCCCAATCGTCGGCGCTCGCCTCGCCCATCGTGACCGACCCGCCGGCGACCGCGCGGGCGCGCTCGTCTCCGATCAACTCGACGCCTTCGGCCGCCAGCGCGGCGAGGATCGTCGGCCCGTGGCTCACCGCCACCGCCTCGTCCAGCAACAGCTTCTCCGCCGCGTTGCAGACCCCGGGGCGCTGCACCTTCGCGTTGACCGCAATCCGCGTCGCCATCTCCAGGTCGGCGTCGGCGTGGACGTAGACGTGGCAGTTGCCCGCCGCCGCATACATCACCGGCACCGTCGCGACCGCCTTGATCGCCTCCTTCAAGCCCTCTCCCCCGCGCGGGATCAGCAGGTCGACGACCCCTTCCTGGGTCGCCAGTTCGGCCAGCCCGTCACGGTCGCCGGAGTCGAGCAGGAGCACCGAGTCTTCCGGCAGCCCCACCTCGGCGAGTGCCTCGCGGACGATCGCCGCCAGTGCCGCGTTCGAGCGCTGCGCGTAACTCGATCCGCGCAGAACGATCGCGTTGCCGCTCTTGATCGTCAGTGCCGCACAGTCGATCGTCACGTTCGGCCGCGCCTCGTAGATCACGCCGACGAGGCCGAGCGGCACGCGGACCTTCCGCAGGTCGATCCCGCTGTCGAGCTTGCGGTGGTCGAGCTCCTCGCCGACCGGGTCGTCGAGCGCGGCGACGACGCGCACGCCCTCCGACATCGCCGCGACCCGCTCGGAGGTAAGCGTCAGCCGGTCGCGCAGAGCGTCGTTGAGGCCGGCGGCCCGCTCGTCGGCGAGGTCGGCGGCGTTCGCCTCGAGGATCGCGTCGGACCGCTCGTCGAGCAGCCGCGCGGTCGCCGCCAGCGCCGCGTCCTTGGCGGCGGTCGGCACGCTCGCGAGCGTGCGCGCGGCGCGCTTCGCGGCGATGCAGCTCTCGGGAATCGTTCTGGTCGCCACGGCCATGGTCAGAGAAGGGTAACCGGCCGGCTACAGCAGCACGAAGCGGTCGCGATGCACGACCTCCTCGGGGACCTCGGGGAAGTGCTCGCGCAGGTAGGCGCTGCGGTGGCCGGCGGTGCGCGCGACGTCGGTCGAGGAGTACTCGGAGATGCCCTTGCCGAGCGGCCGGTCGAGGCCCTTCTCGGTGACCCAGACGGCGTCCCCCGGTTGGAAGCTGCCGGTCGCGCCGACGACGCCGACGGCCAGCAGGCTCGAGCCACTGTCGCGCAACCGCACCGCGGCGCCCGCGTCGACGAGGACCGAGCCCGTCGGCTGCTTCGCGTATTTGAGCCAGAGCTTGTAGGGACTGAGCCGCCACTCGACCCGCGCGGCGGTGAAGCGGGTGCCGACCTCCGCACCAGCCGCGGCCGCCGACAGCTCGTCGACCCGCGTCCCGTTGCAGATGACCACCGGCACGCCGGACTCGCTGGCGATCCGCGCCGAAGCGATCTTCGACTGCATGCCGCCGCGCCCTAGCGTCGAGGACTCGCCGATCTGGATCGTCTCCAGGACCTGGGTGTCTTCGATCCTCGAGACCAGCTCGGCGTCCGGGGACGTGCGCGGGTCTCCGGTAAAGACTCCGTCGGTGTTCGTCAGCAGCACCAGCAACCGCGCTTTCAGGAGCGCCGCGACCAGCGCCGCGAGGAAGTCGTTGTCGCCGAAGGTGATCTCGTCGGTGGCGGTCGTGTCGTTCTCGTTGATGACCGGGACGACGTTCCAGTCGAGCAGGCGGTCGAGGGTGTTGCGGACGTTCAGGTAGTGGCTGCGTTCGGAGACGTCGGAGAGCGTCAGCAACACCTGGGCCGCGCGCGTCGCCCCTGCCGCCAGCCGCGACTCATACGCGCGGAAGAGGTCCCCCTGGCCGATCGCCGAGCAGGCCTGGAGGGCGTCCATCCCCCGCGGCCGCTCACCGAGGTCGAGCAGCCGCATCCCGCGCGCGATCGCCCCCGAGGTGACCAGCACGACCCGCTCCCCGCCCCGCTCCAGCGCACTCACCTGCGCGCAGACGGAATCGAGCACGTCCTCGCGCAGCGACCCGTCGTCGGCGGCGACGACGGAGGATCCAAGCTTCACTACCAGCGTCATGGCCGGCAAGTCTACGAGCGAGCGCCTCCCGTTCAGCCCCGAGCTGCGCGTGCGGTACGGCGAGTGCGGCGCCCAGGGCATCGTCTTCAATGCCAGCTGGAGACCGACCCCCAAATGTTGATGGGCCGAAAACCCACCTATACGGTGGGTTTTCGGCCCATCAACATTTGGGCGTTGTGGAATCGTCACGTACGAGTGGACTTCGCGGCGGAAGCGTCACGTCCCTCGGGACTTTCAGACGGAGCCCCTCGCGTCCTTGGCGTCTCATGGAGGTCACAGCCTGCCAGGACCACCATGAGACGCCGCCTCTAGGACTGCCGCCCCGGCCGGCACAACGCCTAGATATGCAGCTCGAACTCGTTCTCGCCCACCCGCACCTCGTCCCCGGACTCGAAGCCCGCCTTGCCCAGGGCGGCGATCACGCCGATCTCGGTGAGGCGCTGCTCGAGGTAGGCGAGGGCTTCTTCGTTTTTGGTGTCGTGGCGTTCGAAGAGGAGCTCGACGCCGCGGCCGCCGATGCGGAAGGCGCCGTCGTCCTCGCGCTCGACCCAGTAGCCGCCCTCGCCCGCCGGGCGGTAGACGCGGTGCTCGGCCTCGAACTCGCCCGCCGGGACGCCCTCGGGGGCGACCTCCAGCGGCTGGACCGTCGCCAGGTCGGCCAGGATGCGACGACGCAGGTCGTCGAGGCCCTCGCCCGTCGCCGAGCTCACCGCCATCACGCCCAGCACCGAATCGCCGAGGCGCTCCGACCACTCGGCGACCGCCGCGTCGACCGCCGCCGGTTCGAGCAGGTCGCGCTTGGAGAGGACGACCAGCTCCGGCAACCGCTCCAGTCCCGCCCCGTAGGCCTCCAGCTCGCCCCGGATCAGCTCGTAGTTACCGACCGGATCGCCTTCCAGTGGCGCCAGCTCGACCAGGTGTACCAGCATCGAGCAGCGCTCGACGTGGGCGAGAAACTCGTGGCCCAGACCCGCCCCCTCGGCGGCCCCCTCGATCAGCCCGGGGATGTCGGCGAGCACCGCCTGGCGGTCCTCCCCCTCGATCGTGCCCAGCGCCGGCGACAGCGTCGTGAACGGATAGTCGGCGACCTTCGGCGTCGCCCGCGTCAGCCGGCCGAGCAGCGAGCTCTTGCCGGCATTGGGCAGCCCGACCAGGCCGACATCGGCGAGCAGCTTCAACCGCAGCTCGATCCAGTCGGCCTCGCCTTTCGTTCCTTTCTCGGCAAAGCGCGGCGCCTGTCGCGTCGAGGTGGTGAAGCGTCGGTTGCCGTGGCCGCCTCGCCCACCGCGGGCGACGACGGCGCGCTGGCCCGCCTCGACCAGGTCGACCTCGGCGCCCTCGACCGTCACCGTCTGGGTGCCGGGCGGCACCGGAATGACGCGGTCCTCACCCCGCCCTCCGTGACGGTTGGACCCTTCTCCGTGACGCCCGCGTTCGGCGCGGAAATGTTTGCTACCTCGCAGCGCCCCTAGATCGCGCCGCGACGGGTCGCAGACGAGCACGACGTCGCCGCCGTGTCCGCCGTCACCGCCGTCGGGCCCACCACGCGGAACGTGCGCTTCACGCCGCATGGAGATGCAGCCGTTACCGCCGGCTCCGCCCTCGACCCAGATTTTCGCCGTGTCGTCCACGAGAAGAGAATAAAAAGGGGCGCCCTTGGCGCCCCTCGTCACACGCTCGTGAAACTCGCGTTACTCGTCGGCCAAGACCGAGATCGTCCGACCCTTGCGCGTCGAATGGAAGGAGACCTTCCCCTCGGCGGTCGCGAAGATCGTGTGGTCGCGGCCGATGCCGACGCCCTCGCCAGGCCAGAAACGGGTGCCGCGCTGGCGCACGATGATCTCGCCGCCGGTGACCTGCTGGCCCGCGAAGACCTTGACGCCGAGCATGTTCGGGTTCGATTCGCGGCCGTTGCGGCTGGAACCGAGTCCTTTCTTGTGGGCCATTTAGGACTCCTCTCCGTCCGCTTTGGCGGGGGCTTTCTCGGTATCCGCTTTTTTCGCGGAAGCCTTGGAGCCGCCTTTGAGGCTGGTCACCTCGAGCCGCGTCAGCTCGGAGCGGTGGCCGGCGCGTTTGCGGTAGCCCTTCTTCGCCTTGTATTTGAAGACTTTGATCTTGGGGCCGCGCAGGTGCTCGGCCACTTTGGCCTCGACTTTGACTTTCGCCAGGTCTTTTGCCCCGACGATCACGTCTCCGTCACGGAAGAGCACCGGGCGCAGGGAAACTTTGTCGCCGTCCTTGGCGTCCAGCCGGTCGACGAGCAGCGTCGTGCCCTCTTCGACCTTGTACTGCTTTCCACCGCTCTCGATCACCGCGTACATGCCGTCTCGTTCCTCTTCCGATTACTCGTCCGTCGAACCTTGTTTGGCGCGCGAACGTCCCCGACCGCCTCGGCGGCCGCGGCTGCGTTTGCGCGCGGGAGCATCGGAGTCTAGAGACTCCTCGCTGGATGCGCCGTTTCCGTTGCTCGCCGGGGCCTCACCGCCCAGTAGCGAGGCGATCGCCGCCGCTCGCTCGACCTCCTCGATCCGCACCAGCTTGCGCTCGCCGACGTACGGCCCGCCGCCGGTGACGCTGACGATGTAGGAGTCGATCCGGGCCACGGCGTCGGCGTCGTTGTACATGTGAGGCTCGTCGATCTTGACCAGCACCTCCTCGCCGACCTTGAACGGCAGGGCCCGCTCCTCGATCGCCCCACGGCTCCCCGACTCGACGACTTCGAAGGTCTCGATCGCGTTGGCGTCGCCGCCCTCGAAGTGGAAGCGCTTGCCAGTCTCCTCCTCCAGCTCGGTCAGCCCGCTGTCGGCGTCGGTCAGCGCCGCCGCGACTTTCGGATTGACGCGGATCAGGAACGCTTCGTCGGATTTTTCCGCCGCGATTTCGCGCATCTTCCGCAACCCGTCCAGAGCAACGGTCTCGGCCGAGAGGACGACGCCCTCGCCGTGACAGGTCGGGCAGATCTCGGTGAGGATCTCGCGCACTCCGTCGGTGACGTTCTGCCGGGTCATCTCGACCAGGCCGAGCGGCGAGACCTCGACCACGTAGCTCTTCGACTTGTCGGCGTCGAGCGCTTTACGCATCACCTTCAGGACTTTGTCTCGGTTCGACGCGCGGGCCATGTCGATGAAGTCGATGACGATGATCCCGCCGATGTCGCGCAGCCGCAGCTGGCGCACCGCCTCCTCGGCGGCCTCGGTGTTGACTTTCGTGATCGTCTCCTCCAGGCCGCCTTTGCCGCGCCCGGTGAAGCTGCCCGAGTTGACGTCGATGACGGTCAACGCCTCGGTGTAGTCGATGATCAGATAGCCGCCCGACGGCAGGTCCACCCGCCGGTTCAGGGTCGACTCGATCTCCTTGTCGATCCCATATTTTTCGAACAGTGACTTCTTCTCGCCTTTGTAGAGTTCGACCCCGTCGACCAGCTCTGGCGCGGTGCGCTGGAAGAAGCTCGTCACCCGCTCGTATTGCTTCTCGGAGTCGATGATCGCCTTCTCGAACTCGTTGAGGAAGACGTCACGAAGGACGCGCACCGAGAGGTCGGCCTCCTGGAAGACCATCGACGGCGCCTTCGTTTCCGAGGCACGCCGGTCGAGCACCGAGTTCAGCTTCTGCAGGTAGGAGATCTCCCGTACGAAGTCGGATTTTTTGGCGCCGTGCGCGGCGGTGCGGACGATCAGGCCCCCCGGGCCTTTGTAGGTGCGGTCGACCATCTTGCGCAGCCGGTCGCGCTCTTTGTCGGCGAGCCTGCGGCTGACGCCGACGCCCGAGCCCTGCGGCGCGAACACCAGGTAGCGCCCGGCGATCGACACGTTCATCGAGAGGCGGGCGCCCTTCGTCTTCAGTGGGTCCTTGACGACCTGGACCAGGATCTCCTGGCCCGGTTTGATCAGCTCGTTGATCCGCGCGCCTTTGCCGCTGCCGCGGCCGCGCCGCGGGGCCTGCTGGCCGTCCGGCAGGACGATCTCGTCGACGTGGAGGAAGCCGTTGCGCTCGAGGCCGATGTCGACGAAGGCGGCCTCCATGCCGGGCAGGACGTTGTCGACCTTGCCTTTGTAGATGTTGCCGACGATCGAGCGGCGACCGCGACGCTCCATGTAGAGCTCGGCGACGTTGGTCTTCGCGCCTTTGGTCTTCGCCTCGAGTACGGCAACGCGGGTCTCGCCACGCTCGGCGGACACCAGGATCGTTTTTTTCATTGGTTTTGTCTCAGTTCGGATAGGTACGCATGCGCGGAGCCTCTACAAAGGCGTCACCACGCGAACCTTCCCTGCCGGCTGAGACGCGCCTGGACGTTGATGCTCTGAAGAACTCCGATCGCCAGGAAGGTAGCGAGCACGGAGGACCCCCCGTAACTCATCATCGGCAAGGGGATGCCCGTGATGGGCATGATGCCGAGACACATCCCGACGTTGACGAAGACCTGGAACAAGAGCTCGACGGCGATCCCGCCGGCGATCAAGATTCCGTATCTGTTCTTTGAGAGCGTCACGATCCGGAGCGCCCGCCAGATGAGAAGGGCGTAAAGGGATAGGACGAAAGCGGCGCCCATGAACCCGTATCGCTCCCCGATCACCGCAAAGATGAAGTCGGTCGAGCGCTCGGGCACGAAGTCGAGCCGCGTCTGGGTGGCTTGGTTGCCGCGCCCGGTCTTCTGACCGGCGCCGATGGCAACCATCGATTGGTCCTGTTGGTAGCCCGCGCCCGCCGGATCCGAGCTCGGATTCAGGAAAGAGGTGAGCCTCTGCTCCTGATATTCCTTGAGCACGGGGTGCCCGACGTCGGGGGCGACGACGAGGACTGAAGCTATGAGGACGGTCATCACACCGCCGATTACCGCAAAGTGGGGCCATGGGACTCCCCCGAAGTACATCACGGCCAGCGTCCCGACGACAAGCACCAGGGACGTGCCGAGGTCCGGCTGCAAGAAGACCATTGCCGCCGGGGCCAGTCCCAGAGCCAGATAACGGATCGTTCGGCGGATCGGTGAGCTCCGCCTCGCACCGTCGATGACGAACCCCGCCAAGGCGAGGACGAGCAGGAGCTTCGCCAGCTCCGAGGGCTGAAAGGAGAAGAACGGGAGTTCGAAGGAGCGCCGCGAGCCGAGCGCCGCGAAGCCGAAGACGAAGACCAGCGCGATCGAGACGCAGACGAAGGTGTAGATGCCGACCCGCAGCTCGCGGAAGCGCGAGTAGTCGATGCGGGAGACGATGAACATGCCGACGATCCCGACGATGCCGTAGATCGCCTGGCGCTCGACGTAGTAGTCCGGGCTGCCGGGGACGTCGTGGGTGGTGGCCTGGCCGAGCGTGAAGACGCTGAAGCCGATCAGGCCGAAGGCGGCGAAGGCAAGCACCCAGTCCATCCGGGCGAGGCCGAGGCGTTCGCCGATCGTCGGCCGGTCCTCGAAGAGCTCGGGCCGCGCCTGCCGCGCCCGCGTCGCGTACATCATCCGCCTTCACCGGTCCCTTCCGCGCCTTCTTCCACGTAAGGTACTTCTTCGTAGCCTTCTTCTTCGACCGCGGCTTCTTCGCCGGACCCGACTTCGCCTTCGTAGGATTCTTCCGTTTCCTTCGTTTCTTCTTCGTTTTCCTTTTTCAGCGTGTTGTGGAAATACGCTTCGAGGATCTGCTTGTTGGCGGGGGCCGCCGATTCGGCGCCGAAGCCGCCTTCTTCGACCACCACCACGGTGACAACGTTCGGGTTCGGGTACGGCGCCAACGAGATGAACCAGGACATGTTGTAGGCGTGGCCGGCACGTTCCGCGGTACCGGTCTTGCCCGCGATTTCGATCGGGAATTCATTGAAGACAGAAGTCGCCGTACCGCCGGGTCCTGAGGTCGCCAGGTGCAGCCCTTCCATGATCAGCTGCCGCGATTCCGGCTTGATGTCGACGTGCCGGCGCGGGCCCGGGTCGATTTCCCGTAGCACCCTTCCGGCCGGGTCCAACACTTCCATCCCGAGATGCGGAGTGACGACCGTGCCGCCGTTGCCGAGCGTCGCGTAGGCGATCGCCATCTGCAGGGGGTTGGTCTGCAGGTCGCCCTGCCCGACCGCGAGCTGGACGTCGTCGCCTTGCGACCACGGTCGTTCCGTCAGTTCTTCTTCGAACAGCTGGTCGCGCCACTGCCTGCTCGGGACCAGGCCTTCGGCGGATTCGCCGGTCGGGATGTCGATACCGGTCGGGTCGCCGATCCCCATCTTGTGGGACCAGTTCTGCAGGTCGTTGTTGTTCCACATCCGCGCGCCGAGCTTGTAGAAGTAGACGTCCGAGGAGACTTCGAAGGCGTGGGTCAGAGAGATCGGCCCGTTGACCGCGCCTTCGGAGTTTTCGAATTTCTGCCCCGCCAGTTCGATGTAGCCGTTGTCGTCGACAACGGTCGAGCCGGTGACGTAGTCGTTTTCGAGACCCGCCAGAGCGGTCATGAGCTTGTACGTCGACCCGGTCGGCCAGGCAGCTTCGACGGCCCGGTTGAAGAGCGGTTCGCCGCCTTCTTCCCCGGCGAGGCTTTCGTACTCTTTCTGACTCATCGTCTTGGTCCAGACCGCCGGGTCATAGGTCGGATCGGAGCCGATGCCGAGGATTTCTCCCGTGTGGATGTTCATCGAGACGAAGGCACCCGCGCCGCGTTCGGACAGCGCCTGTTCGCCGGCCCGCTGCACCGCCGGGTTGATCGTCAGTTTCAGGCTCTTGCCAGGCACCGGCGGCGTCGTGGTGAGGTTGCCGCCCGGCGTCGGCTCTCCCAGCGCGTTCACTTGGTAGCGCGAGATCCCCGGCGTGCCGCGGAGGACGCTGTCGTAGCTGGCCTCCAGACCTTCCTTACCGACCACTTCGCCCGGTTCGAACCCCTTATAGGGCCCTTTTTCGAGCTCTTCTTCGGAGACCTCGCCGGTATGCCCGAGGACCTGGGCGGCCTCGTTTTCGTTCGGGTAGTTGCGGACGAAGACCTTTTCCACGGTCACGCCGGGGAACTTTCCGGGGTGTTCTTCAATGTAGTAGATGAGCTGGTAGCCGACGTCGTTGCGGACCGTGATCGGCGCGCCCGCGGCCACCACGCCTTCTTCTTCTTCGATCCGTTCGAGGACCCGCGGCAGTTTCATGTTGACGAGGGCGCCGAGTTCGCGCAGCTCCGCATTCTTCGCCGCTTCGTCTTCCGGAAGCTTCGAGGTGTCCACCTGGAGCGCCAGGCTGGTCCGGTTGTCGACCAGGACTTCACCGTTGCGGGTGAGGATTTTCCCTCGCGGCGCGACGATTTTGGTCGAGCGGGTGCGGTTGTTCTTCGCCTCGGCCAGGTTTTCGGCGCCGTCGAGGATCTGCAGGGACCAGAGGCGGAAGAAGAGGATCGCGAAGAGGACCACGGCGACGCCGCCGACGACGGCGATGCGCAGCGCCATGCGGTTCGGCCGCGCCCTGTCCTCTGGTCGCAGGTACATCGGCCTACGCTCCCAGCACCGTCGGTCGCCGTGTGCGCCGGACCGTCGCCTCGTCGACCAGGGCCGGGCGCACGAGGCGCCGCATGCCGACGTAGATCGCCCAGCCGAGGAAGAAGGCGAAGAGGCTCTTGATCAGGATGTCGCGCACGACCAGCACGCTGACCGAGGTGTCGATGCCGAACATCGCCTCGACCGCGCCGAAGCCGAGTTCACCGAGGAGCGTCATCACCGCGCACATCAGCGGCACCACGAGACGGCTGTGGATCTCGAAGCGCTCGCGGAAGGTCCCCGCCGCATAGCCGATCGCGATCAGGACCAGCGAGGCACCGCCGAGCGGCTGGATCAGCAGGCAGTCGAGCAGGAAGCCGATCGCGAAGCCCGACACCGCCCCCGTCATCGAGCCGCCCAGCAGGCCGAAGCAGACCACCAGGGCCGGAAGCACGTTGGGGGCGACGTGGAAGAGTTCCACCTGGGAGAAGAAGGTCAGCTGCAGGAGCACGCCGAACAGCCCGACGAGGACCAGACGGATGGTGATTTTGGGCGTGAGGATCACTAGGGGGTTCCCCCAGTCAGCACCTGGACGGTGTCGAGGTTGCGGAGATCGGCGTAGGGACGCACGATCGAGCGTTCCTGCGCCTCCTGTTCGATCAGCGTCGCCTTGGTCACTTCACCGACCGGTATGTTCGGCGGGAACCGCGATTCGATCCCTTCCCCGTGCCAGCCGGCGGTCACGACCGATTCGCCCTTGCGGATGCTCTTGTCGGAGTTGAGGAAGCCGAGGACGAGGCGTTCCGGTTCGCCGACGCTCGCCTTGACGATGCCCTGGACCCCGGCCGGGACGATCCGCACCGAGACTTTGGAGGAGTGGTCGGAGAGCAGCATGACCTTGGAGGTGCCGCCGGTCACCGCGGTCACCCGGCCGATCAGGCCGTCGCCGTTCACCACCGGGTCGTTGACCGTCACCCCGTCGCCGGAGCCGACGTCGATCGTCACGTCGCTGAACCAGACCGTCGGCGAGAGCGCGATCACGCGACCGGTCACCGGTTCGGCCCCTTCCGGGATCGCGGCGGATTTGTCGAGTTTCAGCAGCGCGCTGAGTTCCTTGTTTTCGGCAAGCGCGGCCTTGCCGCTCACGGCCTCTTTGCGGGCCACCTGGAGTTCTTCTTCGAGCTTCTGATTCTTGCCGCGGGCATCGAAGGTTTCGTCGACCCAGTTGATCAGGTCGCGGGCGGGCTTCAGCGCTCGGTCGAGGACCGTGGAGACCGGGGCGAATACGGCCGTGACGCCGCGCTGCAGGCTGTTCGAGCCTTGCCCGTAGGTAAGCGTCAGCAGGGCGAAGCTGCCGACGATCAAGAGTGCCAACACCGCCCGGCGGCGGCGTACTTGCTTGCGATACACGCGGCCGTCCTACCTCCTCGGTCCGCTGCGGTGGATCGTCTCGAACTCCTCGAGGGAGATCCCCGAGCCGACCGCGACGCAGGTGAGGGGCGACTCTGCCAGCTGACAAGGCATCTGGCACTCGTCGTGGAGGCGCTGTTCCAGTCCTTGCAGGAGCGCGCCGCCGCCCGCCAGGGTGATACCGCGGTCCATGATGTCGCCGGCGAGCTCCGGCGGCGTCTGGTCGAGCGTCTCCTTGACCGCGGCGACGATGTGGCCGACCGGCTCAGAAAGGGCCTCGCGGACCTCCTCGGAGGTCAGTTCCACCGTCTTCGGCAGGCCACTGACGAGGTCGCGCCCGCGGATCTCGGTGCGGATCTCGGTCGGCAGTGGCGCCGCGGAGCCCGCCTCGAGCTTGACCTCCTCGGCGGTCTGCGCCCCGATCGCCAGTTTGTAGTTGTTTTTGCAGTGGGCGACGATCGCCTCGTCGAGCTCGTCGCCGCCGACCCGGATCGACTGGGAGACGACGATGCCGCCGAGGCTGATCACCGCGACCTCGGTGGTGCCGCCGCCGATGTCGACGATCATCGATCCGGTCGGCTCGGCAACCGGCAGGCCGGCGCCGATCGCAGCCGCCATCGGCTCCTCGATCAGGTAGGCCTGGCGGGCACCCGCCGAGAGGCAGGCCTCCTCGACCGCCCGCTTCTCCACGCCGGTCACGCCCGAGGGCACACAGACGACGACCCGCGGATGGGCGAACCGATTGGAGTGCACCGACTGGATGAAGTGGCGCAACATCTGTTCGGTGACCTCGAAATCGGCGATCACCCCGTCCTTCAGCGGCCGGATCGCGGTGATGTTGCCGGGGGTACGGCCGATCATCCGCTTCGCTTCCACCCCGACCGCGTGCACCTGGCCGGTTTTCGTGTCGATCGCGACCACCGAGGGCTCCGACAGCACGATGCCGCGGCCGCGCACGTAGACGAGCGTGTTGGCGGTGCCGAGGTCCACCGCCATGTCGCGGCCACCGAGCCGAAAGAGGCGCGTGAACCAACTCATATTTCAGTCCAACGAGTGGGCAGAGCGACCCATGAAAGCAAACGGACCCAATCGATTCGATCCCGCCTCTCCGACCGCAGAAAATCCCGCACTTGCAGGATTAATTTCCCTTTGTAGCGCGCTAACAGGGCGCTAAGAAGGGACTCGCACAGGGCGGGTTTCTGGGTCTCCGGGGCCCGGTTGCAGCGGGTCGAGACGTTGGTAAACGCTCACGAAGCGGGAGGTCGGGGAAAGGGACGCAAGGATTTGCGGCGAGCACGGCCGTCTCGGCCACGGCCCGGGCCGGCTGTGGCCGTGGCCGAGACGGCCGGGGTGTGAGAGGTAGGGAGGAAGTGCGACGCCGTTGCGTGAGACGCCCAGGGCACCGCAGCTAGGACTGCCGCCGCCGCTCGAACAACCTCGGCGCCAACCGCGCGAGCAGACCCACCGGCAACCCGACCACGTTCGACACGCTCCCCTCCAGCCTTTCGACCAGGCTCGAGCCCAAGGTCTGGATCGCATAACCGCCTGAGCGCCCTTCCCACTCGCCGAAGTCGACATAACGCTGCTTCTCCGTCTCCGGGATCTCCTTGAAGACCACCTCGGAGCGTTCGAGGCCGCTGTGCTCCCCGCCGCGCTCGTCGAGGACGACGAGGCCGCTCAGCACGATGTGGCCGCGTCCCGACATGCGCTCGAGGTAGCGGCGGGCGTCTTCGGCGTCAGTAGGCTTGCCGAGGACCTCGCCGTCGAGGACGACGTCGGTGTCGCAGGCGATGACGATCGCGCCCTCGGGGCGAGCGACGGCGCGCGCCTTGCGGCGCGCGTTCTCGATCACGAGGAATTCGGGATCCCCGGAGTCGAGCTCCTCCACCCCGGGGACGACGACGTCGAACTCGAGCCCCAGCTTCGCCAAGATCTCCCGGCGTTGGGGCGAGCCTGAAGCTAGGACAACTCGGGGAACCAGATGCCGATCTCGCGCTCGGCCGACTCGTCGGAGTCGGAGCCGTGGACCATGTTGAAGGTCACCTCGAGGGCGAAGTCGCCGCGGATCGAGCCGGGGGCGGCCTCGACCGGGTTGGTGGCGCCGATCAGCTGACGGGCAGCCTTCACCGCTTCGACACCCTCGAAGACGATCGCGACCAGCGGGCCGCCGGTGATGAAGCTGACCAGCTCGCCGAAGAAGGGCTTCTCCTTGTGCTCCGCGTAGTGCTGGTTGGCGATCTCCTCGGTCGCGGTCAGCGACTTCAAGGAGGCGATCCGCAGGCCCTTGCGCTCGAAGCGGGCGATCACCTCGCCGGTCAGGGCGCGCTCGAAGGCGTCAGGCTTGACGAGGATCAGGGTCCGGCTCACGGCGGGGGCTCCTTTGTTTTTGTTCGGTGGTCGGCGCCTCTTTCGGCGAGGCGCTGCGGGCGGATCCCTGTTTGCGGGAGCCCGAAGATTTCGATCGCGGCGCCGGGGTGTCGCCTTCGGCGGTGGCGGTTGCGCCCGCGCGTTGCTTCTGTCCCTGCTGCCCGGATTTCCCGCCTTTGCGCGAACGGCGGACCGGCGGTTGGGCGCCGGTTTCTTCCAGCTCCCGGTCGCGTTCGCGTTCGCGCTCCTCTTCCGGGCGGCGACCGCGGCGGCGCGGCTGCGGCGAGCGTTCGCCGGCGAGCGCGGTCTCGCAGTAGGGGCAGAGGCTCCAACGCGGATCGACCGGTTCGCCGCAGGTCGGGCACGGGTCCTTCAGCCGGCGCTGGCAGTTGGGGCAGCGGAGGTAGTTCTTCTCCACCGGGTATTCGCAGTTCGGGCAGCTTTCCTCACGCAGATGGCGCACCCGTAGCTCGGCGGCTTTGATCTCCAGCTCGCGCTCGTGGGCGTCCTCGAGGAACTCCGGCGGGCGGACGATCATGTAGATGATCGTGCCGATGTAGGGGAAGAACGAGGCGATCGTCGCGCACGCGACCAGGAACGGATCGGAGATCCGCCGGCGGGCGTCGAGGAACGTGTAGACGATCAATGCCAGCCAGACCACGATCAGCAGGAGCAGAACGAGGGTCGCGGCCAGATTGAGGCCAGAGTTGGTTATTCCGAAGATCGCTAGTGCCATGTGTGTCTACCCCTTTCGGGGATGGGGATCGCGCAGTGTATTCGCCGTGATGGCGGCTGATCCTGTCTGGCCTCCCGACGGGACGCCCGGTTCAGAGGAAAAGCCTCCCGAACAGGTACCCGACGCCGAAGAACACGAGGATCACGATCGCCACCACAGCGGCGACCAAGCCCATCATCGACAGCAGTTCCGACCCTGCGCTGCGGTCCATGCAGGAATCCTCGCACAGTCAGGGTCGCTGGTCTCCCGCGGCGGCCGCGGCACCGATCAAGTAGTGCGATCCGGTGACCACGAGGACGCCCGCGAAGGAGGCGGAGGCGAGTTCGGTGGCGCGCCGCAGGGCGGTGTGGAGATCGGGCTCAGGCGTAGCCTCGAGGCCGTTGGCCTGGCAGAGGTCGGCCAGCTCGCGGGCCGGGCGCGAACGCGCCCCTGGCCGGCCGTGGCCGAGCAGCGCCGCCGGCGGGATCTCGGTGCAGACGGCGGCACGGAGCGCCGGGGCGAGCGCCGCGATCATCGCGGGGGCGTCCTTGTCGGCGAGGACCGCGAGACAGGCGACCACCGGCCGGCCGTCGGCGATGCCGGGGAGCGCCTCGGCGAGCGCCGCCGCCCCGTCGGGGTTGTGGGCGGCGTCCACGTAGGTCGGCGGGTCCTCGGCGACCAGCTCGAGGCGGCCCGGGACGCGGATGCCCGCGGCGACGGTGGCGACGCGCTCCGGGTCGAGGTCCTCCCCCAGGAAGGCCTCGGCGGCGGCGCACGCGAGAGCGAAGTTTCGGCGCTGGAATGGGCCTGTTGCGGCGATCTCGAGGGCCGAGCCGGGATCCTCGGGAGCAACGACGAGGGTCGCGCCGCGCTCCTCCGCGGTGCGTTCGGCCAGCTCGCGGACCGGTGCCGACACGCGTCCCAGGACCAGCGTCGAGGCATCCTGCAGCACCGCGAGCTTCTCGGCGGCGATCTCGAGCTCGGTCTCCCCCAGCCACTCGGTGTGGTCGAGCCCGACCGAGGTGAGAACGGTGACCTGCGACGGGATCGTGTTGGTCGCGTCGAGGCGACCGCCAAGGCCGGCCTCGATCGCCGCGGCCTTCACCCGCGCGCGGGCCAGCGCGACGAACGTGGCGGCGGTGGCCGCCTCGAACTCGGTCACCACCTCCCCGTCCTCCAGCGTCCGGTTGACGCCCTCGGAGGCCGCCGCGACCTGGGCGACGGCTTCGGCCCAGGCCCGCGGGTCGATCTCCTCACCGCGGATCAGGGTGCGCTCGGTCCAGCGCGTCGCGTGCGGGGACAGGCAGGCGCCGGAGGGCACGCCGTGGGCTTCCAGGAGCGCCGCGACCATCCGCGTCACCGAGGACTTGCCGTTGGTCCCCACCACGTGGACGGAGGCGAAGCGGCGCTGCGGGAAGCCGAGCGCGGTGGTCAGCCTCCACATCCGGTCGAGCCCGAGCTTCCAGCCGACCGCCTCGAGGGAGTCCAGGTACCTATCGGGGTCGAACCCCTCTGGCGGCGGTTCCGCGGGCAGCGGCACGGCGCTAGCCGAGCTCGGCGAGTTCCGCGCGGTAGCGCTCCAGCTTGCCGCGCTCTTCCTCGACCACGATCGGCGGGGCCTTGGCGACGAAGCCCTGGTTGCCGAGTTTGCGCTCGGCGCGGTTGATCTCGGCGGTCAGTTCCTCGCGCCGCTTACCGAGCCGCTCTTCCACCGCGCCGACGTCGAGCTCATCGGAGGCGAGCACCCGCACCGGGCCGACCGACGCGACCGGGTCGGCGCCGACTCCGTCGAAGGCGAAGCGTGAGAGGCGACCGACGAACTCCGAGGGCGCCATCCCGTCGATGACGGCCGGGAGGACGGCTCTCGCCGGCACTCCGACCAGGTCGCGCCAGGCGCGCAGGCTGCGGGTCAGGGCGATGCCTTCGGCGATCTCCGCCTCGGCGTCGTCGTCGAAGAGCGACTCGTCGGCGGTCGGGAAGGCGTGTACGACCAGGTGCCCGTCGCGGGCCGGGTGGAAGGACCAGAGCTCCTCGGTGACGAACGGCATCGTCGGATGCAGCAGCGCCAGCACGCGCTCGAGCGCGTAGAGGAGCGTCGCCGAGACGTCCTCCTCGCCGTCGTAGAGCCGTGGCTTGACGATCTCCAGGTACCAGTCGCAGAGGTCGCCGTAGACAAAGCCGTAGCACTCCTGCACGGCGTGGGCGAAGTCGCAGGCCTCAAGCTTCTCGGTCACCGAGGCGATCGTCTTCTCGAGGCGGGAGAGGAGCCAGCGGTCCTCGATCCGCGCCGGGCGCGGCCCCGGCTCGACCTCGGCGGCGTTCAGCAGGATCAGCCGCGAGGCGTTCCAGAGCTTGTTCGCGAGGTCTGAGCCCTGCTCCACCTTGGCGTCGGAGTAGCGGACGTCCTGGGTGGAGGACATCGCGAGCAGGCCGAAGCGCAGGGCGTCGGCGCCGCGCTGGTCGATCTCCTCGAGCGGGTCGATCCCGGTCCCGAGGCTCTTCGACATCCGCCGGCCGTCGCGCGCCTGGATCACCGAGTGCACGTAGACGTCGCGGAACGGGATCCGGCCGGGGAACTCGAGCCCCATCATCACCATCCGCGCGACCCAGAGGAAGAGGATCTCGCGCGCCGTGGTGAGGAAGCTGGTCGGGTAGAAGGCGCGCAGGTCAGGGGTGTCGTCGGGCCAGCCGAGCGTCGCGAACGGCCAGAGCGCCGAGCTGAACCAGGTGTCGAGGACGTCCTCCTCCTGACGCAGGACACCGCCGCACTCGGGACACTCTGCAGGGTCAGGGGCGACCTCGGCGACGAGGGGATCGGC
The DNA here is from genome assembly GCA_018268605.1 of Actinomycetota bacterium. Classification (GTDB taxonomy): domain Bacteria; phylum Actinomycetota; class Thermoleophilia; order Solirubrobacterales; family 70-9; genus VAYN01. The sequence continues at coordinate 19,241 of JAFDWG010000337.1, forward strand.
GTCGCAGTCCCCGCAATACCAGACCGGGATCTGGTGGCCCCACCAGAGCTGGCGCGAGACGCACCAGGGACGGATCTCCTCCATCCAATTGAGGTAGACGCGCTTCCATTGCTCGGGCTGGATGCGGACCTCGTCGTCTTCGACGACCCCGATCGCGGGCGCCGCCAGCTCGTCCATGCGGCAGAACCACTGGAGGCTGATCAGCGGCTCGATCCGCTCGCCGGAGCGGTGGCTGAACGGCACCGCGTGGGTGTAGGGCTGCTCGTCGCGGAGGAAGCCCTCGTCGCGCAGGCGGGCGCCGACGGCACGCTGGGCCTCGGCGACGGTCATCCCCTCGAACTCTCCGGCCTCCTCGTTCATCCGCCCGTCGGGGCCGATCACGATGATCTCCTCGAGGCCGTGGCGACGGCCGATCTCGAAGTCGTTGATGTCGTGGCCTGGGGTGATCTTCAGCGCGCCGGTGCCGAACTCCGGGTCGACGTAGGCGTCGGCGATGATCGGCAGGCGACGCCCGACCAGCGGCAGCGTGCAGAACTTCCCGACCAGGTCGACATAGCGCTCGTCGTCGGGGTTCACGGCCACGGCGGTGTCGGCGAGCATCGTCTCCGGGCGGACGGTGGCGACGGTCAGCACGCGGTCGGTCCCCTCGACCGGGTAGTCGACCGACCACAGGGAGTCGGTCACCTCACGGTTCTCGACCTCGAGGTCGGAGATCGCCGAGCGCGTCCCCGGGTCCCAGTTGACCATGTAGTTGTCGCGGTAGATGTAGCCCTTGTCGTAGAGCTGCTTGAAGACTTTGTGGACGGCGCGGACATAGCCCTCGTCGAGGGTGAATCGCTCGCGCTCGTAGTCGCAGGAGGCGCCGAGGCGTTTGTACTGCTCGACGATCCGCGAGCCGTACTCCTCTTTCCACTCCCAGACGCGCTCCACGAACGCCTCGCGCCCAAGCTCCTGACGGCTCTTCCCTTCGGCGCGAAGGCCTTTCTCGACCACCGCCTGGGTGGCGATGCCCGCATGGTCGGTGCCGAGGATCCAGAGTGTGTTGCGCCCCCGCATCCGGTTCATCCGCACCAGCGCGTCCTGCATCGAGCCGTTCAGCGCGTGGCCCATGTGCAGGGCGCCGGTCACGTTGGGCGGCGGGATCGCGACGGTGAAGTTCTCCTCCGGCGAGCCGGTCGGCTCGGGATGGAAGTAGCCGCCCTCCATCCATTCGGCGAAGACCCGCGCCTCGATCTCCCCCGGCGCGTACCGGGTGTTCTGCTCCAACTGCTGTCGCTTCGCCGCGTCCATGGGAGAAGCGAGTCTAGATATCGAGGCGCTTCCTCAACTCCCTGCATCCCACTTTCGTCACCCGGACGGCGCGCCTTCGTTCGGTCCGCTCGATCCATTCGAGCTCGAAGAGGCGCTTGGCGAGGGCCACGCCGAGCTTCCCGGCGAGGTGCGGACGGCGCTCGGACCAGTCGTTGCAGGACTTGCCGGCGCGCGGCGGCTTCTCGATCCCGAGGTCACCGAAGAACTCCGCCCCGGGCGCCGTGAGGAGGAATACCTCTCCTTCGCGCTCGACCAGGCCGCGGTCGATCATCGCGTCGGCGATACCGACGCCGAGCTCGCCCGCCAGGTGGCCGTAACAGGTGCGCGCGGCGCGCAGCGCGCCGGCCCGATTCGCCTGGCGCAGGCTGCGGACCTCCGAACGCGGCGCCAGCGCGGCGAGCGCCTCGACTGCCGTCGCGACCGCGGGGCCCGAGAGCCGGTAGTAGCGGTTGCGCCCGCCTCGGTCGACCACGAGGAAGCCCGCCTTCTGCAGCTTCGCGAGGTGCTCCGACATCGTCGAGCGCGAGACGCCCGCGACCTCCGCCAGCTCGCTCGGCGGCAGCGCGCGGCCATCGGTCAACTCGACCAGGACGGCGGCACGACTGGGGTCCGCCATCAGCGCCGCGGCGGCGGAGATGTCGACGTCCCCCTCGATGCGGGTAGGGGTTGCCATGTACCCAGGTTAAGACCCCCACGATTCGGCCGGCACCGAATCGTTCCGACCCTACGGTGAAGGCATGACCGATCCCGACACCCCACGTGGCCGGGCCCCGGCCCTCGCGGTCGCCTCGGCCGGCTACTTTTTCGTGCTCCTCGACGTCACCATCGTCAATGTCGCCCTTGCTCGCATCGGTAGCGGCCTCGGCGGCTCCCGCTCCGAGCTGCAGTGGGTGGTCGACGCCTACGCGCTGGTGCTGGCCGCCGGCATGCTCGGCGCGGGGGACCTCGCCGACCGGTTGGGCTCGCGCCGCCTCTTCCTGGCGGGGCTCGTGGCGTTCGGCGGCGCCTCGGCCGCCTGCGCGGTAGCACCGAGCGCGAGCGCCCTCATCGCCGCCCGGGCCGTACAGGGCATGGGAGCGGCGGCGATCCTCCCCAGCTCCCTGGCGATCGTCAACCAACTCTTCCCCGACCCGGCGGAGCGCCCCAAGGCGATCGGCGTCTGGGCCGGGCTCGGCGGCTCGGCGTTGGTCCTCGGACCGGTGCTCGGCGGACTGCTCGTGGGTCCGCTGGGCTGGCGGACGATCTTCTGGCTGAACGTGCCGCTGGTGGTCGCGGCGCTCGCCGGCGGCCTCCTGACGTTGCCCGAAGGCGCCCGGGCGAAGGGGGCGCGGGTCGACGTGGCCGGGCAGACACTCGGAACCGCCGCTCTCGCCGCCCTGGTCTTCGCCCTCATCGAGGGCGGCAAGAACGGCTTCGGCGCGATCCCGGCGCTGGTCGGGATCGCCATGGCCCTCGCCTCCTTCACCGGGTTCCTCGCCGCCGAGCGGCGCGCGCCGCGCCCCCTCCTGGACCTCGGTTGGTTCCGTCGCGCGGAGTTCACGGGCGCCAACGCCGGAGCGGGGCTGATGAACCTCGGGACGCTGGGCGGGCTCTTCGCCCTCGGCCTGTTCCTGCAGGAGACCGAAGGGCTTTCTCCTCTCGAAGCGGGCCTCGCGCTCGTTCCACTTGCCCTCCCCCTCGCTGCCTTGACGCCGTTCACGGGTCGCCTCGTCGGCCGTGTCGGCCCGCGACTCCCCGCCGGCGTCGGTCTCGCGCTGAGCGGCACCGGCTACCTAGGCGCCGCCCTCGTCGGCGACTCGAACATCGACACCCCGATCGGCTGGGCATTCCTCCTGGTCGCCGGAGCGGGCATGGGCGTCGCGGTCCCCGGCCTGGTGGCCGGCGCCACCGAGGCCCTCGGCCCCGACCGCGCGGGTATCGCCTCGGCGGTGAACAACACCTCCCGTCAGGTCGGCGGCGCGATCGGCGTCGCCCTGATCGGTGGCCTCGCGTCGATCGGCACTTCCCTGATCTTCAGCGGCGGGGCGCTCCTCCTCGGCGGAGCCCTTTCCCTGGCCCTGATGGGCCGCTCGCCGGACCCCCGGACGGATGTCTCCGCTGTTCGTCAGGGAAGGATCCGACGAGCGGCCCCCTAAGCTCAGGCCGAGAATGACCGAGCGGAAACGTGTCAGTAGCGGGTCGCCTTTCGAACCGAAGATCGGCTTCGCCCGCGCAGTGCGGCTCGGGGAGCAGGTGCATGTGTCCGGGACCGGGCCGATCTGGGACGACGGATCGTTCGATTCCGGCGCCGGTGCTCAAGCGCGGCGCTGCCTCGAGATCATCGTCGAGGCGCTCGAAGGGCTCGGCGCCTCCGCCACAGACGTGGTGCGGACGCGGATCTATCTGACCGATGCCGCCGACATCGACGCGGTCGGGGCCGCGCACGCGGAAGTCTTCGGCGAAGCGCCGCCCGCCGCCACCGCCGTCGTGGTCGCCGGCCTTCTCGACCCTCGCTGGAGGGTCGAGATCGAGGCCGACGCGCTCCTCGACTAGGCGGTTTCCTCGCCCAGGGGCTCGCTGGCGGGGCCGATGTCCTGCTGGGCGGCCTCGGTTACCAAGGTCGGGCGGCGGCCCTGGAGGATCGTCTCCTTGGTCACCACGCACTTGGTGACGTCGCGGCGCGAGGGCAGCTCGAACTGGACGTCGAGAAGGGTCTCCTCGAGGATCGAGCGGAGGCCGCGGGCGCCGGTCTCGCGTTCGATCGCCCGGTCGGCGATCGCCTCGAGGCTGTCGTCGGAGAAGACGAGCTCGATGTCGTCGAACTCGAAGAAGCGCTGGAACTGGCGGGTCAGCGCATGCTTGGGCTCGGTGAGGATGGTGGTGAGGTCGTCGCGGGTCAACTGATGGATCGCGGTGATCACCGGCAGGCGGCCGATGAACTCGGGGATCAGGCCGTAGTCGATCAGGTCCTCGGGGAGCACCTGCTCGAACCACTCGCCGGTGTCCTTTTCCGCCCGCGAGGCGATCGCCGCGCCGAAGCCGACGCCGCGGTCGCCCACCCGCCGCTCGATGATCTTGTCGAGCTCGGCGAAGGAGCCGCCGCAGATGAAGAGGATGTTGGTGGTGTCGATCGTCAGGAACTCCTGATGTGGGTGCTTGCGTCCACCCTGCGGCGGCACGCTCGCGGTCGTCCCCTCGAGGATCTTCAGCAGCGCCTGCTGCACGCCTTCGCCGGAGACGTCACGGGTGATCGACGGGTTGTCGGCTTTGCGCGCGATCTTGTCGATCTCGTCGATGTAGATGATCCCCGTCTCCGCCTTCTTGACGTCGAAGTCGGCGGCCTGGATCAGCTTCAAGAGGATGTTCTCGACGTCCTCGCCGACGTAGCCGGCCTCGGTCAGCGCGGTGGCATCGGCGATCGCGAACGGCACGTTCAGGATCCGCGCCAGGGTCTGGGCAAGGAGCGTCTTGCCGCAGCCGGTCGGCCCCAGCATCATGATGTTCGACTTGCCGAGCTCGACGTCGTTCTCGTCGGACTGGCCGATCTGCACCCGCTTGTAGTGGTTGTAGACGGCGACCGAGAGTGCCCGCTTGGCTGCGTCCTGTCCGACCACGTACTCCTGCAGCACGTCGAAGATCTCGCGCGGCTTCGGCAGGTTCTCCAGCTCGAAGGTCGGCGGTGCCGTCAGCTCCTCGTCGATGATCTCGTTGCAGAGGTCGATGCACTCGTCGCAGATGTAGACGCCGGGGCCGGCGATCAGCTTCTTGACCTGGCGCTGCGACTTCCCGCAGAAGCTGCAGAGGAGCTGCTCGTTGGAGTCGGTTGGACGTGCCAGTTGAATCCCCTCCTGACGGGACGAGTCTGATCGGTGCCTTCGGGGGGCCTAC
>JAFDWG010000338.1 GCA_018268605.1 Actinomycetota bacterium
TGCCACAAGGCACGCGGGCGATCCTGCGTACGAAGACGCTACTGGGGGAGACCTACGTCGAACTCTCACCCGGCTCCAACGGCGAACCGGCCATGAAGGACGGGGCCGAGCTGCCCTCCGCCCAAGTGGCCGAATCGGTGCAGCTCGACGAGATCTTCCAGGCCTTCAACCCGGAAACCCGTCGCGCCTTCCGAACCTGGATGCAGGAAGCCGCCGTCGCGATCGAAGGACAAGGACAGAACCTCTCCTACGCGATCGGCAACTTCGAACCGACCTTCAAGGAATACGAAGGGCTCTTCCGGGTGTTGAACAGCCAGAAGCTGGCGGTCTCGAAGCTGTTCAGCAACGGTGCCAAGACTTTCGAAGCGCTGCGCGGTCGCGAAGGCGAACTAGCGAACCTGATCCGCAGCTCGAACGAACTCTTCAAGACGACCGCGAATCGCAACGAAGACATCGAAGCGCTCTTCCGCGCGTTCCCGACCTTCCTCGACGAGTCACGCCTCACCGTCGATCGTCTGCAGGGCTTCGCCACCAATGCCGACCCGCTGTCGAAGCAACTGGTGCCGGTGGCCGAAGAGCTCTCACCGACGCTGATCAAGTTCGGCGAACTTGCGCCGGAAGCAAAGAAGCTCTTCGAAGCTTTGCCCGCCGTCGAGAAACTGGCTCCGACCGGATTCCCGGCCCTACGCAAGCTGTTCCGTGACGACTTCCCACCGCTCCTACGCGCGGTGGACCCCTTCGTCCGCAACATCAACCCGCTCGTCACCGGCCTCGGCCTCTACAAGCAGGAGGTCTCCTCCTTCTTTGCCAACCTTGCAGTCGCGACCAACGCCGAACTCACGGAAACGAACGCGGCCGGGCAGAAGATCCACTTCCTCCGCGCGCTCGGGCCGCTCAATCCGGAATCCGTCGCCAGCTATCCGTCGCGGCTCGCCCTCAACCGCAACAGTGCCTACAGCCCACCGGGGTGGGCGAGCGAATTGCTGAAGGGCCTACCGAGCTTCAATACGGCCAATTGCAGCTCGGGTCTGAACGCTGAAATCGAATCGAACTCGGCGAAGTCTCAGGCCTTCCTCGAACGTGGCAAGACCGTCAAATTCAACGAAGGCAAAGAAGAAGCCCTCACTCAGCAGGAACACGAAGAAGCGATCGAAGACCTCCTCAATCGGATCAAGAAATACGCGTTCGGCGAACAGTCGAGCACCGCGGCCGCCCCGATCCCGCCCTGCCGCCAACAGCAGAAGATCGAATCGATCTACGGCAACGGCGAAAAGACGCAGTACCAGCACACCTTCGAACAGGCCGGCCGCTGACGGCGACGCGCCGCCTGGATCAGGCGGCGCGCTCGTAGGTCAGGATCTGGATGCCCGCGCCGACGGTGCGGGCATCGGTGAGGGTCAGCGGGACTTTGCGGCCGTCGTCGGCGAAGAGGCGCTTGCCACCGCCCAGGGTGACCGGGAAGACCATCAGGCGGAGCTCGTCGAGGAGGTCGGCTGCGATCAGGCCTTGGACCAGGGTGGCGGAGCCGGCTACCAGGATGATGCCGTCGACCTCGTCCTTCACCGTGCGGATCTCACTGGGAAAATCGCCGGAGAGGATGGTGGAGTTCTGCCAGTCGGCCGACTTGAGGGTGGTCGAGTAGACGTACTTGGGCATGGTGTTCATCTGCTCGGCGAAGTCACCGAGGCCCTCGTCGCCTTCCCGCTCAGGCCAGGCTTCGGCGAAGCCTTCGTAGGTGACCCGGCCGAGCAACTGCGCCTCCGCTTCCATCACCTCGTCGAGCTTGAACTTGTTCCCCTCCGGCCCGCGGTCGAACTCGAAGGTCCAGGCCCCGTGGACGAAGTCCTCCGACCCGCCCGGATCCTCGATCACCCCGTCCAGCGAGATGAACTCGGTGGCAACGATCTTCCCCATGATTCATTCCTCCTCTAAGCGATCTGGACGAGATCCCTCTCGTCGCGTTTCTACCTAGACGACGAGGGGCCTCCAAACTAATCGTCGCTACTTCTCGAGCCCGGCCGCCATGGCCGCGGTGAGGGCCGCGGAGCCGCCGGCGACCGCGGCGGTCGCGGTGGCGCTGCCCGAGGGCAGGCCCTCGCGGGAGGAGAAGGTGGCGGCGATGTCGGCCAGGTCGCCGACGAAGCTCGCTGCCAGGTATGGGCGGACCGGGCCGCCGCGGGCGAGTTCCGCCAGGGCGATGCCATGAAGGGCGATCTCGCGGGCGCCGACGCCGCGGAGGGCGACCGTCGCGGCGGGTTGGCGTGCGCCTGCGCCGAGCCAGCGGTTCCCCGCCACCTTCCCGGGGGCGATCAGCAGGGCGCCGCCGTAGGCGACGCGGAAGCCGAGGAGCGCGGCGGCGGCTCTTCTCATGACGCTTCCGTTACCCGGGCAGGGCGGCTTTGTAGCAGAAGGTCTGGTAGGGCAGGTCGAACTCGGTACCGAGGTGGGGGTCGGCTTCGACGACCTGTCGTACGCCGTCGAGGATCTCGCGTCGCCGCCGCGGCGTCGCCGTGATCACGTAGCTACGGGACGCGGCCATGTCGACCAAGAGGTCGACGTCCATCGGCCGCCCCCAGTCGGTGACGAAGCTCTCGGTGGGACCGAAGGGTGGCCCGATCTCGACCGCGTCCATGTCCATGACCTCGACCTCGGCGCTGCCCATGACCTCGGTCAGGTTGACGATCCAGTCGACCCGCTCATCGCGACGGTTCCAGATCAACCCCAGCGTGCCGCCCGGCCGCAGCACCCGGGCCGCCTCCGCCGTCGCCCGCTCCGGGTCGACCCAGTGCCACGCCTGGGCGACCGTGATCGCGTCGACGCTGCCGTCCGGGAGGGGGATCGCCTCAGCCGTCCCCGCCAGCGCCCGCGCCTCGGGCACCGCCTCGGCCAGCGCCTCGCGCATCTCCGCCAGCGGCTCGATCGCAATCACGTCCAGCCCTCTGGCGACCAGCGACCGCGAGAGCTTGCCGGTCCCGGCACCGAGGTCGAGCACCGTCCGCGCCCCCTCCGGCACCAGCCAGTCGACCGCCGCGTCGGGGTACCCCGGCCGGGCCCGCTCATAGGCATCGGCGGCGGCCCCGAACGACCGCGCCCGCACCGCCTTGTCCGCGTGCTTCCCAGGCACGACCAGGATCCTACGCGGCCCGGGCGGCGGCGCAAGCGTCACCGACGAACCGCGACCGCCGCGCCCGGGCTTCATAGGCCTTCGCGCTCCCCTACGCCGCCGCCGGCATCGACTCCATGTCGATCACGAACCGGAACTTGCCGTCGCCCGCCACCACGCCACCTCGCCGCCGTGCCGGCTCCCTCAACGTGACTTCAGGAATCCGGTGATCGCCTCGGCCATCGACTTGGCGGCGAGCTTCTGGAAGGCCGGCTTCACCAGGCCGGCGGCGTCGGCGGCGTTGCGCATGTTCACGCACTCGATCAGGACCTTCGGGACGGTGGTGAGGTTCAGCCCGGCGAGGTTGTTCCGGGGGGCGAAGCCGTTCGTGCCGTCGTAGTTGGAGACCGGGATGCCGGTGAGAGCCGTGTAGCGGTCGAGAAGGACGCGGCCGAAGCGGCGGGAGGCGGCGATCACCTTGTCGTTCGGCCCGTCGGGGACCGGGGTGAGGATGGCGACGCCGCGGCCCGAGGGTGGGCCCCCGTCGGCGTGGATGTCGATCGCCACGTCGGCGCCGGCCTTGTTGAGGATCTGGGCGCGGCGATCGATGCAGGGGCCGACGCCGTGGTTGGTCCGCCGGGTCATCACGACCTTGGCGCCCTCGCGGACGAGGTAGGCGCGCAGGTACATCGCCACGTTGAAGTTGAAGCGCGCCTCGGTGTAGCCGGCGTTCGTCTCGGTGCCCGTGGTGTCGCAGGCCTCTTGTTCGCGGCCGTTCCAGACCGGCTGGTTGATGAAGCTCGGATCGGAGAAGTTGCCGCCGTTGTGGCCGGGGTCGATACCGACGACCTTGCCCGCCAGCGGGTGGTGCGCGCCGGCCATGCTGAGGACCGCGAGGAGCGAGGCGAGAAAAGTCACGGCGCGGAATCTAGCCGTGTGCAAGGCTCGGGGGGTGAAACGGATCGTGCTGCTCGACGACTACCAGGGCGTCGCCCTCGATTACGGCGGCTGGGACCGGGTGCCGGACGAGTGGCAGGTCGTCGCCCTGGAGCAGCACATCGACGACCCCGACGATCTGGTGGAAGCGCTCTCCGACGCCGAGATCGTCGTCGCGATGCGCGAGCGCACGCCGTTCCCGGCGGCGATCCTCGAGCGCCTCCCGGACCTGAAGCTGCTGATCACCACCGGGATGGGCAACGTCGCGATCGACATCGAGGCGGCCGACGCCAACGGCATCACCGTCTGCGGGACCGGCATCAAGGGGTCGCCGACGGCGGAGCTCAGCTGGGGCCTGATCCTCTCGCTCCTGCGCTCGATCCCCACCGAGCACGCCGTGATGCGCGAAGGCGGCTGGCAGACGACGATCGGCGGCGACCTCGACGGGGCGATCCTCGGGCTGGTCGGGCTCGGCCGGCTGGGGCGGAAGATGGCGACGATCGGAAAGGCCTTCGGCATGGAGGTGCTCGCCTGGAGCCAGAACCTGAACGTCCAGGCGGCGCGCGACGCGGGCGCCGAGCCGGTGGAGAAGCTGGAGCTCTTCGAACGCGCCGACGTGATCTCGGTCCACTACAAACTGAGCGAGCGCAGTCACGGCCTCGTCGGCGCCGCCGAGATCGGCGCGATGAAGCCGAGCGCCTACCTGGTCAACACCTCGCGCGGGCCGCTGGTCGACATCGACGCGCTGCTCGCGGCGCTCGAGAGCGGGGCGATCGCCGGCGCCGGACTCGACGTATACGACACCGAGCCGCTCCCGGCCGACCATCCCCTGCGCAGCGCCCCTCGCACGGTCCTGACCCCGCATCTCGGCTATGTCACCGAGGACACCTACGCGACCTTCTTCAGCGACGCGGTCGAGGACGTGCTCGCCTACCTCGAAGGTGCGCCGGTGCGGGTGCTCGAGGCCTGACCGCGACCCGCGTGCGCTATCTCTTCGTCCTCGCCGCCCTCGTCGTCCTCGCGGGATGCGGCGGCGGGAACGATCAGGCGGCGCCCGACAGCGGCTGGCCCGGCTGGGGCAACGCGCCCGAGAACGACCACTTCGCCGCGCTCCACCAGGTCGACCGCGAGAACGTCGGGAAGCTGCGCGTCGCCTGGACCCGGCCCGGCGGCCCGGGGCAGGCCGCCTGGGAGACGTTCCCGATCGTGGTCGGGCGCACCATGTACTACGACACCGGCACCGAGCAGGTCTTCGCCGTCGACGCCGCCACCGGCAAGGTCCGCTGGACCTACCTGCCGCAGGTCGACTTCCTCGCCGGCCCCGGGCTCGAGCTGTCGGAGCCGGTCAGCCGCGGGGTCGCGTATGGCGCCGGCCGCATCTACCTCACCACCGCCGACGACCAGCTGATCGCGCTCGACGCCGCCACCGGCAAGGTGCGGTGGAAGACGCAGGTGGTCGATCCCGAACTCGGCAACACGATGAATTCGCCGGGAACCTTCTGGAAGGGTGAGATCCTGGTCGGCGGGCCCGCGGGGGACGCCGGCCTGCGCGGCTTCGTCGCCGCCTACGACGCCGCCACCGGCAAGCAGCTCTGGCGCACCTACATGGTCCCGCCGCCGGGCAAGGGGTGGAACCGGGCCCGCGGCAGGCACGGTGGCGGCGATGTCTGGATGCCGCCGACCGTCGACCCGCGGAGCGGGACCGCCTACGTCGCGACCGGTAACCCGACCCCCGGTTACACCAACGACGAACGGCCCGGCTGCAACCCGCTCGCCGACGCGGTGGTCGCGCTCGACGCGAAGACCGGCAAGATCGAGTGGACCCACACGATGGTCTGCCAGGACAGCTGGGACTACGACACGGTGCAGGCGCCGATGGTCCTCGACCTGGGCGGGACGGGGGAAGCCACCCGCGCGGTCGGCAGCGCGAGCAAGTCCGGCTACTACGCGGTGCTCGACGCGAAGACCGGGAAGCCGATCTCCCGCTCGCCCTACCTCACCCGGTACTCCCGCCCGCACCTGCGCCCGACCCGGAAGGGAGCCGTGGTCTGCCCGGGGATCTATGGAGGCATCGAGTACGGCCCGGCGGCGCTCGACCCGACCCCGGGGCACGAATCGATCTTCGTCGCGGGCAACCAGATGTGCCAGCGCTACAAGCTCGCCTCGCCGCCGGAGCTGGCGAATCGGGAGCCTGGCGAAGACGACCTCGGTGGCACGGTCCAACAGGTCGGCCCGGCGACCGGAGTCCTCGCCGCTCTCAACCCGGCCACCGGGAAGGTCCGGTGGAAGGCGAAGCTGCCCAGTACCTCCAACGGCGGTGCCCTCGCCACCGGCAGCGGCCTCGTCTTCGTCGGCTGCGACGACGGCTACCTGCGGGCCTTCGACGGTCGCACCGGCAAGGTCCTCTGGCGCTACGACCTGCACCGCCGCGTCGGCTCCGCCCCGATCGCCTACGAGATCGGCGGCGTCCAGTACATCGCGATCGCTGCGGGCGGCTCCCTGGTCGAAGCGAAGGGGGCGGTCCCGGATCGGCCCGCCCGCCTCTTCGTCTTCCGTCTCGGCGGCTGAGTCCGGGCTATTTGCTGACCGTCGCGGTGGCGTTGGCATAGGTGGAGCTGCCTGTCTTCGTCGCCGTGATCGTGTTGGTGAAGGAGCCGCTGGAGGGCGCTTTGTAGGTGAACGTCGCGGTCGATTCGGCGAGGCCGGTCGAGGCGATCGTCAGCGAGCCGCCGGTGATCGTTCCGCCGGTCGCGCTCACCGTCGCCGTGCGGCTGCTGCCGACGTTGGAGACGACGTTGCCCAGGGCGTCGGTCACCGCCAGCTTGGCGGTGAACGTCCCGCTGTTGCCGAGCGCGGTGACGGTGCAGGTGAAAAGGCAGGGCGATCCGAGCGTTCCGGCGCTGATCGTCGGCGTGCTCCAGGCGAAGTTCGAGGCGGTCCCGGCGCTGACCGTGAGGGACAGTGCGCTCGCGGTGGAGATCGAGCCGTCGGTGGCCGAGAGCGTCGTCGCCCCCGATCGAGCAGCCTTGAAGACGCCGTTGGTGGTCGAGCTCACGGTGGCGACGCCGGAGGCGAAGCTGAGGGCGGTCGCCGTGCCGATGTTGGTCGCCGTGCCGGAGCTGTTCGACACCGTGGCGGAGGTTTTGCTCGGGCTCGCTTCCGGGCCGGAGAAGGTGAGGCTGTGCGAACCGGTGTAGGAGGTCGCGGTGTTGCCATAGGCGTCGAGCGCGGTGGTGGTGAGGTTGTCGGTGGCGCCCGCGACCGGGGTCGTGGTCGCCGCGGCCAACTTCAGCGCGGCCGCGATGCCCGGCGTGGCGGTGATCGTCACCGTGGCGCTGGAGATCGAGCCTTCGGTCACCTTCACGTTCGCCGCCGCGGCCTTGTAGAGGCGCAGGACGCCGTTCGCTTTGCCGCTCACCGTGGCGACTCCCTGGGTGAATTCGGTGGGGGTCGCGGTCCCGATCGCGACTTCGGTGCCGGATTTGTCGGTGACGGTCGGCCCGGTGCCGCTCGGCGACGCCACCGGCCCGGAGTAGACGAGGCTGTGGGAGCCGGTATAGGCGGTGGCGACGTTGCCGTAGGTGTCGGTGGCGGTGGTCGTCAACGCGTCTTCGGCCCCGACCGCAGGGGTCGCGTTGGCTGCGCTCAACACCAGCTTCGACATCGCCAGCGGCGCGACGGTGACGGTCGGGTCGACTTCGCTTTCGATCGTCCCATCGCTCACCGAGATCGCCGCGGGTCCGGCTTTGTAGAGCTTCATCACCCCGTTCTTCGACGAAGCGACGGCAGCGACGCCGTTTGTGAAATTGATCGTGGTGGGGGTGCCGAAGGCGACCGCGGTCCCGGAGGCATTGACCACCACCGGCACGTTGGTGCCGATCGTTTCGGCGCCGCTGAAGGTGAGGGACTTTTCGCCCGCGTAAGTGGTGACGGTGCCGCCCGCTTTGTCCACGGCGGTGATCGTCAGGTTGTCCGTCGCCCCGGCCGAAGGGGTCGAGGAGGCGACGGAAAGAGTGAAGCGGGCGGCAGGACCGACCGTGACGGTGGCGGATTTCGTCGCGCTGACGGCGGTCCAGCTTCGGTACTTCGCGGTGACCTTGTAGACGTACGTGCCCGGTTCGAGCCTTTCATCGGTGCAGGAGGTGACTTCGGTTTTCGGTTCGCCGGCGCTTGGGCAATTGCCGCCCGGCGCGCCGCCGTCGCGGGTCACCGAGTAGGAATTTTCGCCGGGGCCGCCGGCCGAGGCCCAGCTGAGCGCGACCGTGCCGCCCGTCGCCGCGGTCGCCGAGGAGATCGTCGGCACGGTGAGCGCGCCGAGCGTCGTGGTGAACGAGCCGCTGCCGGCGACCGCGTAGTAGGCGGACGCGTTCGTCGCGGGCACCAGTGCCAGGGCGCAGGCGGCGAGCGCGATAAGGAGGAGCCGGGCGTGCCTCATGCGCCGGCGCTCCCGGAGAAGGAGAGGGAGAACTTCGCGCCCTTGCAGGCGTCCTGGTTGACGCCGAGCTCACGCAGGGCGATCGTCGGCGCCGGGATGATGGCGCTCGGCAGGATGAGCGAGCCGCCCGCGGGGATGCGCGGTTCCCACCTGCCCAGCGCGGGCGTGGTCAAGGCCACGTTGGTCGCGGGGTCACAGCCCGGCGCGCCGCCGCTCGCGGTGACCTTCAGCGCGGTCAGGGTGATCGCCACTTCGTTCGGGTTGGAGATCACGATCCGGATCGGCAACGGGGCCGCCCCGGGGTAGAGCGGGCCGATCGAGCCGGGCCGCGGTTCGACTTCGAACGGCTCCGGTTCGAGCACCCGCCAGCCGAAGTCGGCCCGGACGGCGCGTCGTCCCGGACGTTGCGCGGCGACGAGGAAGGTGTGGTCGCCCCCGGCGAGGCCGCGGTAGAAGACGCTGGAAGCGCACGGCTTGATCGGCCCGCGGTCGAGCCGGCAGTGAAGTTCGGGTTCGCCCGCGGCGACGACCCGGAAGCGGGCCGTCGGGTGGGTCGAGATCGGCGGCGGATGTTCGACGATGCGCAATCCGGTCGAGCCCGCCGCGACGATCGGGATGGTCGCGGGGGACTTGATCGGGCTGGCCGGGGCGGAGTGGCGCTGGGGCCCGGGCGGTGCGGCCGGGCGGACCGCGGCGTAGGAGGCGCCGGCGGCGACCAGGAGGGCAGCCGCCAGCCCGACGGCGAGCTTCGCCGTCGGGCGCCTTCTGTAGCGCGATCCATGCACGGTCCTGATCGGCCTTGCCGGGTGGTCGGGACTGCCGGTGACTAGTTGTTGGTCAGGTTCAGCGTCAGGGTCGCGCCCTGGCATTTGTCCTGGCTGATCCCGGTGTCGTTCATGGTCAGCGTCCCGGTCGGCGTCACAGCCTGGCCGTTGCCGGTGCCGAAGGTCTGGTTGACCGTAACGGCGGGCATTTTGAAGTCCGGGTTACCGCCGGTGAGCACCGTGCTGCATTCGCTGTGGGAGGCGTCCGGGGTGATGCTGGCAAGAGTGATCGTCCCGACCCGCTGTTTGCCGGAGGAGGGGTTGTCGACGGTGAAGGTGACCGGCGAGGAGGTTCCGGGGTACAGGCTGCCGGTGACCGTCGCATGCAGGGTCACCGAGGAGCCCGAGCCGACCGCCGCCGTGCCGGTGCCGCTTCCCGTGGTCGTGAAGTACGCGTAGGCGCCACTCGCGATGACGACCAGCAGCGCGGTGGTCATCGCGAACAATGCCCGGCGTTTGGTGATGAAGCCCATGTCTAGTCCTTTCGTTGGGGAACCATGCGGAATCGCTGGCCGGGCATCGGCGGACGACTTGAGTGGCTTAAGCAGAAAGTTGAAGTGGGGGGTCGAACACTTGTCCAGAAACGCATGGAAAAGCGAAAGAAATGAGCAGCAGACACCACTTCAATAAAGTCATCACGCAATGACTGCGGACACGGCTTCTCTCACCGGTACTGCTGATCTCGCCCCCTTGGACGCCGAGGAGTTCCAGCGGGTCGCCGCCGCGATCGAGGGCGCGGTGGGCAAGATCGTGGTCGGCCAGCAGGAGGCGGTCCGCGGCGCCTTGATCTGTCTGATCGCGGGCGGCCACGCTCTCCTCGAGGGCGTCCCCGGGCTGGGCAAGACGACCCTGGCCCGCGCCCTCGCCGGAGCCCTCGACCTGGACCCGAAACGCATCCAGTTCACCCCCGACCTGATGCCCGCCGACATCACCGGCACCACGGTCCTGATCCAGGGCGCCGACACGCAGGAGACGCAGCTGCGGTTCGAACCGGGGCCGATCTTCGCCAACGTCGTGATCGCTGACGAGATCAACCGCGCCGCGCCGCGCACCCAGAGCGCCCTGCTCGAGGCGATGCAGGAGCACACCGTCACCACCGCCAACATGACGCGGGAGCTGCCGGCGCCGTTTTTCGTCCTCGCCACCCAGAACCCGGTGGAGATGTACGGGACCTACCCGCTACCGGAGGCCGAGCTCGACCGCTTCTTCCTCAAACTGCGCTTCGACTTCCCGCCCGTCGCCGAGCTGAACGAGATGGTCGCCCTGACGACGACGAGCGAGCACGATCTCGCGCAGCAGTCCGCCGCGCCGGTCGCCGACGCGACCACGGTCCTGCGGATGAACGCGCTGGTCCGCTCCGTCCCCGCCGCCGACCACGTGATCGATTACGCCAGCCGGTTGGTGGTCTCGCTGCACCCGGGGACCGACGGCGCGACCGAGCAGGTGAAGCGGTTCGTCCGCCTCGGCCCGAGCCCGCGCGGCGCCCAGGCGCTCGCCCTCGCCGGGCGCGTCGCGGCGTTGATGGAGGGTCGCCACAACCTCTCGATCGACGACATCCAGGCGATCGCGCTGCCGGCGCTGCGCCACCGCCTCGTGCTTTCGATCGACGCCGAGCGCCAGAACGTCTCTCCCGACGAGATCGTCCGCGGCGCGATCGAGGCGCTGCCGCGGGAGGCGTCGTAGCCGCGACGCCGGACTCGCGCGCAGCGGGCGCGTCGCTGGTCGACGCCGCCGAGCTGCGCCAGCTCGAAACGCTCTCGCTCGCCGGCGTCGAGGCGGTCGTCGCCGGCTTCGGCGGACAGCGCGCGGGGGCCCAGCGCACTCGCGGCCTCGAATTCGTCGACTACCGCCGCTACACGCCGGGCGATGACCTGCGCTCGATCGACTGGAACGTCTACGCGCGCCTACGCGAGGTGGTCGTCAAAGCGGCGCCGGCCGAGGGCCACGTCGACCTGGCCCTCCTGCTCGACGGCAGCCGCTCGATGGACGACGGCACTCCACCACGCTTCCGCTACGCGCAGGAGCTCGGCGCGATGCTAGGCACCGTCGCCCTGCTCGGCTCCGACGTGGTCGCCGTCCACATGCTCGCCGACGGCACCTCCTTCACCGGTGCCCGCCTGGCCGCCCCGCACCTGGTCGGCGAGCTGATCGAAGAGGTCGGCGAGCTGCCCCGCGGCACGCGCACCGACCTCGCCTCCTCGATCCGCGACTACCGCCGCGGCGCCGAGCCCGCCGACCTCGCCGTGCTCCTCTCCGACGGCCTGGCCGATCCCGACGCCCTTGCCGAAGCGGTCGATGAGCTCTCCGGCTCCGGCCGGGCCGCGGCCTTCGTCCACCTGGTCGAGAGCGACGGGGCTCTCGCCGCGTTGGAGGGCGCATACGAGCTGGAGGACCGCGAGACCGGCGAGCGCCTCGTCGTCGAGGTGACGCCCCGGGTCCGGTCCACCTACGAAGAGCGGCTCAAGTCAGCCTCCACCGACCTCAAGGACCGCTGCTCCGACCGCGGCGTCACCTACCTGCGGGCGCCGACCGACGTGGCGCCGATCGACCTGTTGTTCGGCGCGGCCCGGGATGCGCGGCTGGTGAGCTTGTAGTTCGGGGCGTTGCGGCAGTCCTATGCAGGACGGAGGGAGTGCGGCGTCTCTCCGAGGGTTCGTGCGTGAGATGCCATCGTCGCCTCGGTGTTACGTCTCCCGCAACGGCGTCGCACTTTCTCCTCACAGGTGCCCCGAACCCTCGCCCCTACCGACTCTTCAACCCCGGCCCGGGCGCCAATTCATCCCCGCCGAGCTTCAACGCCACGATCCGCGCCCCCGCCGCGCCGACCTCTTCCGACGGCGCCGGCGCCTCGCCGCCGATCGTGCAGAGGACGTACTCGGTGCCGTCGACGGAGTAGACGACCGGGGCGGTGCCGATGGGGAGCTTGAGGTCGCCTTGCCACTTGACCTGGCCGTTCTCGGCGTCGAAGGCGTAGAGGATGCCGCTCTGATCTCCGGCGAAGACGAGGTTGCCGTCGGTGGCGGTCGCGCCGCCGGCCATCGGGGTAGGGGTGACGCGTTTCCAGATCACTTCGCCACTGATGGTCGAGACCCCGGTGACGGTGCCGGTCTGCGTGCCGCCCCCGGGGATGACGCGGTAGGCCTTCTTGCCGCTCGCCGATCGTTCGGTCTTGAGGCGAGTGCAGATGCGGGCCGCCGGGACGTAGACCGACTGGGTTTCGGGGCTGTAGGCCGAAGGGGCATACCAGGCTTCGTTCATCGCTCCCGGGCACTCCTCGGTCCCTTCGCGGGTCGGCGGCGAGTGGTCGCGTTTGATCAGCGGCACCGAGTCGAAGAGGGTCTTGCCGGTCCTGGCGTCGAGGAGGAAGAGGAGGCCGCTCTTGCTCGCGATGGCCAGCCCACGCCGGCGGCGCCCTTCGATTTCCGCCCTGAAGAGGAGGGCTGGGCTCGACGCGTCGTAGTCGAAGAGGTCGTGCGCCGCCTCCTGGTGGTACCAGAGCAGTTCGCCGTTGTCGGCGTCCAGCGCCAGCAGTGAGGCGGTGTAGAGGTCCTTGCCCTGGGTCTTGGTCCCGACGGTCGGCGGCTTCGGATTGCCGGTGGCGACGTAGATGACCCCGGTGCCGGGTTCCGCGGTCGGTGGCATGTAGACGGCGCCGCCACCGCCGCCTTTCGGTACCCACCCCGTCCCCGGCCTGGGCACGGTGTGGAAGCGCCACTGCTGCTTGCCGGTCTTCTGGTCGTAGGCGGCGACGAATCCGCGCCCCGCGGCCGTCCCGCCGACGTAGACCTTCCCTTCGTAGGTGGTCGGCGCCATCGACCCTTCCGCCCCGGTCGCCGGCCCCGCGACGGGCGAGGACCACAGCATCTTGCCCGTCTTCTGGCTCACCGCCTGCAGCTCACCGCCGGAGGTGAGCAGGAAGAGCCTGCCGTCTTCGGCCGCCACGCCATGGTTCCCCGACCCGGAGGAGGAGCCTTCCGGCGTGTAGGTCCAGTCGACGTGCCCGGTCGCGCCGTCGATCGCCATGACCTCGTCGGCCGCGGTGGTGACGAACACCTCCTTGCCGATCACGATCGGGTTGCTCTCCATCGGGCGCTTGCCGGCCCCGAGGTCGATGCTCCACGCTTCGCCCAGGCCGTCGACGTTGCCGGTGTCGATCTCGCCCTGGGTCGCGAAGCGGGTGTTGTCGCGGTCGCGCCCGGAGAGCGGCCAGTCTTCGAGGTCCGCCGGCCTGACCACGTATTCACCGGTGGTGATGCGGTTATTGGTGGAGGAGCCGCAGGCGCTCAGGGTGATCGCCGCGCCGAGGATCCCGAGCACGACGAACAGGGCTCTGACCCGCATCGGCGCCCAGGTCCGGCGCAAGCTATTCACCGGTAGACCCGATCGGGCCTTTGGCCTCGGGGTTGCGCGAGTAGCGGACGAAGTTGGCTTCGACGTTGGCGAGGCCGCGCAGGCGCAGGCCCCCATAGATGCGGTTGCCACGTCTGACGCCGGCGAAGGAGCCGATCGACGGGCCTTCGTAGGTGCCGCCCTTGACCGTCGCGTAGAGGACGCGACCGCCGTTGGAGGAGAGTTCGGAGAGGTAGAGGACGAGGTTGTGGGTCGGGCCGTTGAGGACGAGGACGCCGCCCGGAATGAACGGCCGGTGCTCGTAGGCTTCGCGCATGAACATCGTCAGGTGGCCTTCGCGGAAGCGCTCGCCGGCGTATTCGGCGTAGCCGCTGGAGCGATTGGCGGCGGGGGGATCGAGGAAGCGGACGTGGTACTGGCCGACGAAGCTCGCCGGTTCCCCCCAGCCGTTGTGCAGGCGTTCGGCTTCTGGAGCGGGCCCCGGCCAGACCTTCGGCCGCTCGATGTTCCCGTGGATCAGCCCCGCGGCGACGGCGACGATGAAGCAGGCAAGGATGGCGACCAAGGCCCAGCCGAGCCCCTTCAGCATTGGCCGGCGACGCCGTCCGGACATCGTGGGGGTCGCCCGTCGAAGCTCCATCTACTGAACCGAGTTTAGGGGTTCGTTTATCATTTCCGGCATTGCAGTACTCATCGATGAGGAGGCTGGAAATGAAGTGGACGAAGCCGGCGTTCAAGACGCTCGAGCTCGCTTCCGAGGTCACCGCCTACCGGTACGCCCGGTAGTCGGTTCTCGAATCGCCTGAGGGCCGCGGGGACAGAGATCTCCCCCGTGGTCCGCAGGTGACCAAGGCATCCTCTCATCATGCGCGCCAGGATCATCGGCTCCGCCGCGGGCGGCGGTTTCCCCCAGTGGAACTGCAACTGCCCCGTCTGCACCGCCGCCCGTGAGGGCCGCGCGACGCCGCGCACGCAGTCCTCGATCGTCGTCCGCTCCGGCGAGGAGCCGTGGTACCTGGTCAACGCCTCGCCCGACCTCCTGCGCCAGCTGGAGGACCTGCCTGCCGACCGCTCGGCGCTGCGCTCGAACCCGATCGCGGGCGTCGTCCTCACGGACGGGGAGATCGACCACACCGCGGGCCTCCTCCTTCTGCGCGAGTCGAGCGCGCCGCTGCGGGTCTACTCGACCCCGGAGGTGCGCGCCGCGCTGACCTCGAACTACCCGCTGATGACGATGCTGGAGCGCTACTGCGGCGTCGAGTGGAACGAGCTGGCGACGGAGGGACCGACGGCGCTGGCGGGCTCGTCTCTGACCGTGGAGACGTTTCCGACCGGCGGCGACGCGCCCCTATATATGGGGGACGCGCCCGGGCCGGGCGCGATCGGCCTCACCGTCCGCGACACCGCGGGCGAGGGCACGCTGGTCTACGTCCCGGCGATCGAGTCCTTCGAGAGCGGCGTGGGGGAGCGGCTCGCCGAAGGCGACGTGGTCCTCGCCGACGGCACCTTCTTCCGCCACGACGACCTTGTCTCGCTGGGGATGGGGACGCGTGACTCCTGGGCCATGGGACACGCCCCGCTGACCGGCGAGGGGGGAACGCTCGACGCTCTGGCGGCGCTCGACGCGCGCGTCGCCCTCGTCCACATCAACAACACCAATCCGATGCTGCTCGAGGACTCGCCCGAGCGCGCCGAAGTCGAGGGTCGCGGCCTCGTAATCTCCTATGACGGCATGGAGATCGATCTGTGAGCACGACGCCGGACCTTCGTGAGCTCGAGCAGGCCGCGCCCTGGAGCGAGGACGAGTTCGTCGCCGCTCTGCGCGCGCAAGGCGGTCGCTACCACGATCAGCACCCGTTCCACGTTCGTATGAACGCCGGCGAGCTGTCCCGCGAGGAGCTCCAGCGCTGGGTCGCGAACCGCTACTACTACCAGCGCTCGATCCCGATAAAGGACGCGGCGATCATGTCGAACTGCCCCGAGGTGGAGATCCGCCGCGAGTGGATCTCGCGCATCCTCGACCACGACGGGGCCGAGGGCGAGAGCTCGGGCGGGATCGAGTCCTGGCTGCGCCTCGGCGAGTCGCTCGGGGTGGATCGCGGCACGATCCGCTCCGAACGGCTGGTGCTCCCGGGGGTCCGCTACTCGGTCGACGCCTACATCAACTTCTGTCGCCAGGAACCGTGGGTCTTCGCCGTGGCGTCCTCGCTGACCGAGCTCTTCGGCCCCGGCGCGATCAAGGTCCGCCTCGCGGCACTGGAGGAGCATTACCCCTGGATCGACCCCGACGGCCTCGAGTACTTCCGGGCGCGGCTGACGCTGGCGCCGCGCGACGCCCAGTACGCGCTCGGCGTGACGCTTGACCGCTGCCGCACACGGGTCGACCAGGAGCGGGCCGTCGCCGCGCTCTCTTTCAAGACCGACCTGCTGTGGGCGCAGCTCGACGCGATCGACCGCGGCGACACGCGGCCCGCGGCGGCCCGGCCCGAGGCCTGACCCGGTGGCCTTCACCCGTCCCAAGCTCGCCACCGGAGTCCGCCTGCACCGCGACAAGGTGCGCGAGCAGGACGTGCTGCTCTTCCCCGAGGGGGCGCTGGTACTGAACGAGACCGCGCTCGAGGTGCTCGACCTGGTCGACGGGGAGCGGACGCTCGACGACATCGCCGCGGTATTGAGCGAGCGCTACGAGGGCGCCAACGTGAAGGACGACGTGGCCGAGCTGCTCGACGGGATCGGCGAGCGCGGGCTGGTGGTCGAGGCCGATGGCTGAGTGGCCAGAGGGCGCGCCGCATCCGCTGCTGCTGATCGCCGAGCTGACCTACCGCTGCCCGCTGCACTGTCCCTACTGCTCGAACCCGACCGACATCGGCGCGTCGAAGTACACCGACGAGCTGCCGGCCGAGGATTGGCAGCGGGTCTTCCGCGAAGCCGCCGACCTCGGGGTCCTGCAACTGGCGCTGACCGGCGGCGAGCCGATGGCCCGCAAGGAGATCGTCGACCTCACCCGGACGGCGACCGAGGCAGGCCTCTATTCGACTCTCGTCACCTCGGCGCTGCCGTTCCCGAAGCGGCGGGTCGAAGCGCTGCACGAGGCGGGGCTCGACCACGTCCAGATCAGCTTCCAGCACGCAGACCCGGGTCTGGCCGACGAGATCGGCGGGACGATCGCGTTCGACCGCAAGGTGAAGGCGGCGGCGCTGGCGCGGGAGCTCGACTTCCCCCTGACCGTCAACTGCGTGCTCCATCGACGCAACATCGACGCGGTGGACTCGATCATCGACATGGCCGTGGAGCTGGGCGCGCGGCGCCTGGAGCTCGCGAACACGCAGTACCACGGCTGGGCGACCGTGAACCGCGACGCGCTGATGCCGACGCGGGCGCAGCTCGAGCGCGGGGAGGAGGCCGTGAAGGCCGCCCGCGAGCGCCTCGGTGCGAGTCTCGAAATCCTCTGGGTCCTGCCCGACTACTACGAGGAGCTGCCGAAGCCGTGCATGGGCGGCTGGGCCCAGGACGCGGCGCTGGTGCAGCCGAACGGCGACGTGCTGCCCTGCCAGGCGGCGGCCTCGATCCCCGACATCGCGATCGACAACGTGCGCGACAAGAGCCTGCGCGAGATCTGGCTGGAGTCGGAGATGTTCAACGCCTTCCGCGGCACCGATTGGATGCAGGAGCCGTGCCGCTCCTGCCCGCTCGGTCGCCAGCATGACGACCACGGCGGGTGCCGCTGCCAGGCGCTGGCGCTGACCGGCGACGCGGCGGCGACCGACCCGGTCTGCCAGTTCTCCCCGCACCACGACACGATCGTGGCGGCTCGCCGCGAGGCCGACGATCCGGAGCCCGCCGAGCCCGCGCCCTTCGTCTACCGCGACCTGATCCCGCAATGACGGGCGAGAGCGCCGTCGTCCAGGCCTTCGGGCTCGGCAAGGACTACGGCAAGCTACGCGCCGTCGACGCGGTCGACATCGAGGTCGGCTCGGGCGAGTTCTTCGGCTTCCTCGGGCCCAACGGGGCGGGGAAGACGACGATGATCCACATGCTGACGACGCTGGTCTCGCCGACCCGCGGGCGGGCCGAGGTGGCCGGGCACGACGTCGTCGCCGAACCGCTGGCCGTGCGCAAGAACATCGGTCTGGTCTTCCAGGAGACGACCCTCGACGGCGAGCTCTCGGCCGAGGAGAACCTGCAGCTGGCGGGCAAGCTCTACGGCCTCGGCCGGGCCGAGCTGCGGGAACGGATCGAGGAGGTCCTCGCGCTCTTCGAACTGACCGACCGCCGCCACGACTCGGTCCGCACCTTCTCCGGCGGCATGCGCCGCCAGGTCGACCTCGCCCGCGGCATCCTCCACCGGCCCACGGTCCTCTTCCTCGACGAGCCGACGCTCGGCCTCGACCCGGTCAACCGCGGCCGCGTCTGGGGCTTCCTCGAGCGGCTCGCCTCCGAGGAAGGGATGACGCTCTTCCTCACCACGCACTACCTGGAGGAGGCGGAGCCCTGCGACCGGGTGATGATCGTCGACCGCGGCCAGGCGATCGCGCGGGGTACGCCGGACGAGCTGAAGCGCGACCTCGGCGGGCGCGAGTCGATCGAACTGGTGATGAGCGATCCCGACCCGCGCCTGCTCGCCGAAGTCGCCCAGCGGACCGGCGCCGAGCCGCGGCGCACCGCGACCGGGGTGATCGTCTCGGTCGACTCGGCCGAAGCGGTGCTGCCGTTGCTCCTGCCGCTGATCGGCGAGCGGCTGGAGAGCCTCAGCGTGCGCCGCCCGACCCTCGACGACGTCTTTGTCGCCGCCACCACGCCCGGTGGGGCGACGGCCGGGACGGGGGCGCCTGCCGGGCAATGACGCCGCGCATCCTGGCAGGGATCGTCGGCCGCGAGTTCAAGCGCGTGCTGCGCAGCCGCGCGCGCCTCGCGTCGACCTTCGCCCGGCCGTTGATCTGGCTGATCATCATCGGCTCGGGCTTCTCGGCGCTGATCCCGGGCGGCAACTTCAGCTACCACAAGTACCTGCTGCCGGGGATCGTCGGGATGGTCGTCCTCTTCTCTTCGCTGCTCTCCGCGCTGGGGTCGGTGCAGGATCGCGAGTTCGGCTCGATGCGGATGCTGATGATCTCGCCGGTGCCGCGTGGGTCGATCGTCCTCGGCAAGACCCTCGGCGCGACGCTGATGGGCGCCGCGTTCGCCGTCGTCCTCACCCCACTCGCGTGGGTCTTCGACATCCACTTCACCTTCGAGGACTGGCTCGAGTTCCTCGGCGCGACACTGCTCTGCTCGCTGGCGCTCGCGAGCCTGGGGATGCTGGTCGCCTCGCGGATCCGCAAACTGGAGAACTTCGCGGTGGCGATGAACTTCGTCATCTTCCCGATGTTCTTCCTCAGCGGGGCGCTCTACCCGACCGAAAAGCTGGCCGACTGGCTGCAGCCGCTGGTCCGCCTGAACCCGCTCACCTACGGCGTCGACCTGATGCGGCACACTCTGCTCGCCGAAGAATTCCGCGCCCTCAGCCGGGTCGAATTCGAGCCGCTCTTCGACATCGCCTACCTGGTCGTCTTCACGGTCATCTGCCTGGCCGTGGCGACGAAGCTCTTTGGCCGCGAGGAGCACCTTTCGGCGATGTTCCTCGGCGGTGAGGGACGCCGGAAACCGAAGGCGAAGAAGGTCGGCGCCGGGCGCCTGCGCCTGCCCGCCCCGGCCGGGCCGCTGTCGGGCATCGTCGGCCGCGAGTTCAAGCGCGCGGTGCGCCAGCGCGGCCGCCTCGCCTCGACCTTCGCCCGGCCGCTGCTGTGGCTGATCGCCGCCGGGACCGGCTTCGCGGCATTGATCCCCGGGGGCAACTACGAGACCTACCTACTGCCCGGGATCATCGGCATGGTCATCCTCTTCTCCTGCCTCCTGAGCGCGCTCGGCTCGGTCCACGACCGCCAGTTCGGGCCGATGCGGATGCTGTTGATCGCCCCGGTCCCCCGCGGCCTCATCGTCCTCGGGAAGACCCTCTCCTCGACCTTGCTCGGCACCGCGTTCGCGGTCGTCTTCTCCCTCCTCGTCGTCTTCTTCGACGTCGAAGTCGGCTTCCACGACTACCTCGCCTTCCTCGGGGCATGCCTGCTCTGCGCGCTGGCGCTGTCGTCCCTCGGGATGCTCGCCGCCTCGCGGATCCGCAAGCTCGAGGACTTCGCGGTGGCGATGAACTTCGTCATCTTCCCGCTCTTCTTCTTCAGCGGCGCCCTCTACCCGGCGGGGGAGCTGCCCGGCTGGATGCAGCCCCTCGTCCGCCTCAACCCGCTCACCTACGGGGTCGACCTGATGCGCCAGACCCTCCTCCACAATGAGCACCGCATCCTCGCGCCGGCCCAATTCCAAGCGTGGATGGACGTCGCCTACCTCGGCGCCTTCTCCCTCGTCTGCCTCGCCCTCGCGTCCTACCTCTTCGGTCGCGAAGAGCACCTGGCGCCGATGATGCTCGGCGGCGCGGCGAGACGTCTGCCGCTGCCCGGCGGCCGTGCCCGCGCGAGCGGGCGGAAGCCGACGCCCGCCGGTACCTGAGGCTGATTCCGTCGGACCCAGATCGCCGCTCGCTGAGTTAGGCGCGCCATCGGGGGCTCAACTCAGCGAGCGTCGCCGCGGTGTCGTGGGACGGCGTCGCACTTCCTCCTCACCTCTCATATCCCGGCCGCTCTCGGCGCAAGTCCCTACGTCCCTTTCCCCGGGCGCCGGCTTCCAACCGCCCGATCCCGCGCACCGCACCATCTGAAAGGCTCCGGGCGGTGACCTTCTTCTTCGACGGCCATAACGACTCGCTGACCCGTGAGGACCACGCCGACTTCCTCGGCGGGCGCGGGGGCGGCCAGCTCGACCTGCCGCGGATGCGGGAGGCGGACATGCGGGGCGGCATCTTCGCTGTCTTCATCCGCAACCCGGAAACCGCCGAGTGGCGGCCGGCGCTGAGCAAACGCCCTGGCGGCGCCGGGCCCGCGCCGGAACTCGACCACGCCTACGCGAGCGCCGCCTCGACCACTGCGGCAGGGCGCCTCCTCGCCTGGGAGCGCGAGGGCGCGGTGCGGGTGGGGCGGACGGTCGCCGACGTCGACGCCGCGGCGGAGGGCGGCCCGCCGGTTGCCGTCCTCCACCTCGAGGGCGCCGAGGCGATCGACGCCGACCTCGAATCGCTTGACCTCTGGTACGCGGCCGGCCTGCGCTCGGTCGGCCCGGTATGGAGCCGCCCGAATGCCTTCGGCCACGGCGTCCGCTTCCGCTTTCCCTCCACCCCGGACATCGGCCCGGGCCTCACCGAGGCGGGGAAGGACCTCGCCCGCCGCTGTGCCGAGCTCGGCATCGTCTTCGACCTCGCCCATATGAACGAAGCGGGCTTCTGGGACGCCGCCGCCCTGGAAGCCGGGCCGCTCGTCGTCAGCCACGCCGGCTGCCACGCGATCTGCCCCAACTCCCGCTGCCTCACCGACGCCCAGATCGACGCGGTCGGGGCGACCGGCGGCCTCGTCGGCATCGTCTACGCCCCGGCCTTCCTCCGCCCCGACGGCCGGAATCAACCTGCGGATACTCCGCTGGCTCTAATTGTTCAACACGCGCGTCGCGTGGCCGACCGGATCGGCGTCGAGCACGTCGCCCTCGGCTCCGACTTCGATGGCACCGAGGTCCCCGACGCCCTGAAGGACGTCACCGGCATCCCCCGGCTACTCGAGGAATTCGAGAAGCACGGGTTCACGAGCGACGAGGTCGAGGCGATCGCCTGGGGCAATTGGCGCCAGACCTTGGCGCGCTGCTGGAACGAAGCCTGAAGCTTCAGCCCTTGAGTTCGGGGCCTTCAGGCAGCTTCTTGCCACCCAGCTTGAAGGCGACCACCCGGGCGCCGATTTCGCCGAGTTCTTCGGAGGCGGTCAGGGCGGCGCCGCCGACCGTCGCGAGGACGTACTGGGTCCCGTCGATCGAGTAGATGACGGGGGCGGTGCCGAAGGCGAGTTTGAGGTTCGCCTGCCAGAGGTCGTCGCCGTCGGCGGCGTCGAAGGCGTAGAGGATGCCCTGCTGGTCGCCGGTGAAGACGAGGCCGCCGGCGGAGGCGGTGGCGCCGCCGTCCATCGGGGTCGGCATGTCGTGCTTCCAGAGGACCTTGCCGGTGTTGACGCCGACCGCGGTGAAGGTGCCGGTCTTCTCGGTGTCCTTGGGGACGACGCGGTCGCCGGCGAACTGTTTCTCGCCGTTGTGGTTTTCGTAGGTCACCCGCAGGTACATGCAGAGTTCGATCCCGGAGACGTAGACCGCCTGGGTTTCCGGGCTGTAGGCGAGCGGTGAGTACTGGGAGCCGCCCACGGCGCCGGGGCACTCCAGGGTGGGCTTGTTCGTCGGCGGCTTGTGGTCGCGTTTGACGAAGCCGACCGGTGGGAAGAGGTCTTCGCCGGTTTCCGCGTCGAGGAGGAAGAGCAGGCCGTTCTTGCCTGCCTCGGCCAGGCCGCGTTTCTTTTCGCCGTTTATTTCGACGTCGAAGAGGACCACCGGGCTCTCGGCGTCGTAGTCCCAGAGGTCGTGGGCCTCCTCCTGGTGGTACCACTTGAGCTTGCCGGTGTTCGCGTCGAGGGCGAGGATCGAGTCGGTGTAGAGGTTCTTGCCCGGCCGTTTCGCGCCGACCAGGACGGGCGCCGGGTTGCCGGTGCCGACGTAGACGGTGTTGGTCTTCGGGTCGACCGTCGGCGGCATGTAGATGGTGCCGCCACCGCCGCCCTTCGGCACCCACCCCGTGCCTTCCTTGGGGACGGTGTAGAAAGTCCACAGTTCTTTGCCCGACTTCGCGTCGTAGGCGGAGATCTTGCCGCGCACCCCGTCCTCGGAGCCGGAGACGCCGACGTAGACCTTGCCGTCATAGGCGGTCGGGGCCATCGACTCATACGCCCCGGTGGCCGGGTCTTCCACCTGCGAGGACCAGAGGCGCTCACCGGTCTTCTGGCTGATCGCCTGCAGTTTGTTGTCGAAGGTGAGGACGAAGAGCTTGCCGTCTTCGGCGGCGACGCCGCGGT
The DNA here is from genome assembly GCA_018268605.1 of Actinomycetota bacterium. Lineage (GTDB taxonomy): Bacteria > Actinomycetota > Thermoleophilia > Solirubrobacterales > 70-9 > VAYN01. The sequence continues at coordinate 22,675 of JAFDWG010000338.1, forward strand.
TGACGGTGATCCCGTAGCCGCCGACCCCGGTCGACTGCGAGAAGTCGACTTCCGGCGTGTAGGTCCAGTTGATGTGGCCCGTCTTGCCGTTGATCTGCATCACCTCGTCGGTCGAGGTGGTGACGTAGACGTTTTCGCCGATCACCAGCGGGAAGCTCTCCATCAGGTACTGGTCGGGCCCGAGCCCGGTGCTCCACGCTTCGCCCAGTTCGTCGACGTTGTCGGTGTTGATTTCGTCCTGGGTGGCGAAGCGGGTGTTGTCGCGGTCGCGCCCGAAGACCGGCCAGTCTTCGATTTCCGGGAACGCCGTGGCGTTCGGGCCGTTGCCGGTCGCGGCGGTCGAGGAGCCGCCGGACGACGAGCCACCACCGCCGCAGGCAGCTAGGACGATCGCGGCGGCGAGCACGGCGGGGGCAAGGAGCAAGGCTTTCGGCTTCATGGGGTCGGCTTCCTCGAGTAGCGGGTGAAGAGCAGCTCGACGGTGCCGAGGCTGTGCGTGGAGACGTTGGCGACGATCCTGCCCGGGCGACGCATCTTGCCGACGAACTTGCCGATCCTCGGTCCGAGGAACGAGCCGCCCTTGACGATCGCCGTGCGGGCTCGTCCCCGGCGCATCAGTTCCTTCAGGTAGACGACGTCGTTGTTCGTCTTGGTGCGCAGCTTCAGGATCCCGGCCGGCTCTTCGGAGCCGGGGAATTCTTCCTGGACGAACATCGTCAGTTCACCGCCGCGGACGCCGGAGCCGCCGCCGCTCAGAACCTGGGCGTGGTAGCGGCCGATGAAGCTGCCGAGTGGCCCCCAGGCTTCCTGCGCCCTCCCCGCGGCGAGTGCCGAGGGGGCGCAGCACAGCAGGAGCAGCAGGGGGAGGAGAACCGGCAGGCCGGGTGGGCGTCGCATGAACGCTCAACCCTAGTAATTCGGCTGGTTCGGCCATTCTCGCCGCTTGGTACCGTCGATTTGTGTGGCGATGGCTGGTTGCTGACCCCCGCGACGTAGTCGACCTGGCCGGAGCCCGGGAGCTCGGCGAACCCGCGCGCGGGCCGAGCCTCCCGGAGGAGCTCCGCCGTTGGCGCCGGATCGTCGCCCGCAGGCGCCTCGTCGTCCTCGCGCGCCGCCACGCCGCGGCCGCGCTCGTCCTCGCGGCGCTCCTGGAGATCGCTGCCCAGCTCGACGCCGTCCCGCAGTGGGCGGTGGTCGCGGTGCCGCTCGTCCTCTTCGTTGTCTCGATGGCGGCCCTCTCCTCGCGCGGCCCCTCTCCGTTCGGGCTGGCGCGCATGCTCGACGACAAGCTCGGGCTGAACGACCGGCTGGCGACGGCCTTGGAGATCGAGGCGCGCGGCGGCGACTCGGTGTTGGAGCGCCGTACGGTCGCCGACGCGGCCGGCCTCCTCGCCGCGGGCCGCGAGGACTGGCACGCGAGCGCCGCCCCGGCGGGGCGTGAGTGGTGGGCCCTGGTCGGGCCCGCCGCGGCGATCGGGGTAGCGATCGCGATCGGTGCCCTGAGCGCCGGCAACTCGTCCTCCCAGGCGCGGCTCGAGGCGCTCGGCATCCGCCTCGGTGGCCGCGGCGGCGACGGGGCGATGGAAAACGAATACGTCAAGCACGCCGAAAAACACAGCAAGACGATCGCGCCGACCGGGAAACTCCACAAATTCCAGAGCAAAGAAGGCGCGCCGCCGAGCGCCGAGAAATCGGCCAACTCCGAATACCAGAAGATCCCGCAGGCCGAACGGACCGGGCAGCAGCACGGGAAAGCGAAGGCGGGCGAAGGTGGCGACGCGGGGAATCGACCGCAGTCCGGCGACAAGCTCAAACGCGGCGCCAACTCGGAAGCGAAAGGCGGCGAAGAAGCGGGCGGCGACAAATCGGCGCCCGGCCTGCCGAAAGAAAAGGAAAACCCGACGCTCGGCTTCAACGTGAAAAGCACCGGCGGCAACGGCGAACACGCGCGCCGCGGGACCTCCAAAGTCCGAGGGGCGGCAGGGAAAAAAGCCGTCCCCAACGGCGCCGGGGATCAGACCACTGCCGGCGGCGAAAGCGAAAGCAACAATCCGGGCGGCACCCCCTCCGGCGGCGCCAACCACGCCGGCGGCGAACAGGGCACCAACCAGAAGAGCCAGGCGAAGCCGATCACCGGGCAGGCCTCCCAGGCGGTGCGGATCCAGCCCGCCTACGCGCCCTCGCGCTCCAAGGAAGCCGAAAGGGAAGAACGCAAAGCGGGCCGTGAAGAAGGGGCGGGCGGCAAAGCGCGCACCGGCCAGGTGACCGGCGCGACCCAGGTGGGCGAGCGCTTCTCCTTCGTCCCGGTGACCGGCGGCGCCGTCCCCGGGCCGGGCGCGGGCCTGCAGCTGAACTACCTCGAATCGCTCAAGTGGGTCGAACGACTGCCGTGGGGATGAGGCCGCGTTGACGCTGCTGAGTGGCGCGGCGCTCGCCGCCCTCCTCCTGGCGATCCCCCTCGTCGCGCTGCACCTGCGCCGCCGCAAGCCGCCGCGTCGCGCGGTCGGCAGCCTGCTCGCGTGGCGCGATCTCCCCGCCGCCGGGGGAGGTGGCGCGCGGCGGATCGGCCGCCCGCCTCTGCCGCTCCTGCTCCTGCTCCAACTGCTCGCCTTGATCGTGCTGGTCGTCGCGCTGGCCCGCCCGGTCAGCGACGGGACCGCCACGACCTCCTCGCATGTCTACGTCGTCGACGAGTCGATGTGGATGGGGGCCGACCAGGGAGGGGCGCCGCGGATCGACGCCGCCCGCGAAGTGCTGCGCGAACGCATCGCCGGCCTGCCGGCGCACGAGGCGGTGCGCATCGTCGGCGCGGGCGCGATCCCGTCCGTCCTCTTCGAAGGCAAGGCCGCCGATGCCGGCCCGGCGCTGGGAAGGCTTACGGCCGCCCCGGGCGCCGCGAACCTGGCGGCGGCGTTGCGGCTCGCCGCCGGGCTGCGGGCGGGGGACGGGGACCAGATCGCCCTCCTGCGGGCACCCGAGGAAGCGGCGCCGCAGGTGCGCGGTGGCGACAACTACGAAGACCTTGAGGTCGGCGAACCGGTGGAAGACGCCTCGCTCTCCGGCGCGAGCGCCCACTGTGACCGCCTCGGCGAAGAAGAATGCGAAGTCTTCGTCAAGGTCGCCGACACGCGCGGGGCCGAGCAGACGCTGCCGGTGCGAGTCGAGATCAGCGGCGAGCCGGTCCACACCGTCCCGGTCGAAGTCCCCGCCGGCGAAGGGGCGCCGCTCGTCTTCACCGCCCCGCCTGGCTCGACCGTGCGGATGAGCATCCCGTCCGGGGACGGCCTCGTCGCCAACGACTCCGCCTTCGTCTCCGTCCCCCGCCCTGGCGGCGAGAACATCACCCTGGTCGGCAACCGCATCCGCGCTCTGCCGCTGGCCCGGGCGCTCGCCTCGGTGCCGGGCGTGAAGCTCCGCCTGCGCACGCCGCAGACCTACCGGCCGACCGACCCGGGGACGAGCGACCTGCTGGTCCTCGACGGCTTCCTCCCGAAAGGTGGGCTGCCGAAGGCGCCCGCGCTGCTCCTCGTCAACCCGCCGTACTTCCCGACCGGCGGCCAAAGCCTGGAAGACGCGCCGAAGATGCGCGACAGCCGCCTCAGCGGCACCGAAGCGGCGAGCCCGCTACTCGAAGGCGCCGACATCTCCTCGCTGACGATCGGCGCCGGCGCGGCGCGGCGGCTGGCGTTGCCGGCGACGATGTCCGCCGCCGCCTGGAGCGCGGAAGGCCCGCTGATCGCCTCCGGGACCGAAGTCGGGAGCCGCGTGGCGGTGATGGCCTTCGAGCCCTCCGAATCGAACCTGCCCCAGCTCGCCGCCTTCCCGGCCCTGATCGACAACATCGTCGCCTGGTCGCAGCGCCTGGTGCCGCAGTCGGTCGCGGCCGGACTGCCGTTCGCGCTGACCGAGCCGGCCGGGACGACCGCAGCGAGCCTCGAACCGGCCGCCGGGGGCACGCCGCGGAAGCTGAAGGTAGCCGCCGGGGGCGAAGTCCCGGTCGCGATCGCCGCGCCCGGCAACTACACGGTCGCTCTACAGGGCCCGTGGGGGACCCGGGAACTGGCACTCGCGGTGAATCCCGGGCCGATCGTGGCGCCCGGCGCGCCGGTCGACCTCTCTGCTCCGGCGCCGCCCGCCCAGGCGGGCCACACGGACCTCTGGCCGTGGCTCCTGGCGGCGGCGCTGCTCCTCCTGATCCTGGAGGCGCTCTACGCCTGGTGGCGGGAACCGGAACGCGCGGGCTCAACTCGCCGCCGCGTCGCGGTCGGCCTCCAGATCGCCTCGATCGCCCTCGTCGCAGCCGCCCTCTTCGACCCGACCGTCGGCACCAAGCCTCCGCCGACCACGCTCGTGCTCGACCGCTCGCTCAGCATCGGCGGCGCGTCGGGGGAAGCCGAGGGCGAATGGCTCGCGGCGCAGGGCGGCTGCGGCTCCGACTGTCGCGTCGTCCAGTTCGGCGGCGGCTCCGAACTCACCGGCGATGGCGCCGGGCTCCTGCCGCAGGTCACCGGCGCCTCGGTCGAAAGCCGCGAATCGAACTTGCAGGGGGCGCTGGAACTGGCGCTCGCGCGCACCCCGCGCGGCGGCCGCGTCGTCCTCCTCAGCGACGGCCGCCAGACGGCGGGCGAACCCACCGCTCTCGCCGCGACCGCGCGCGAACGGGGGGTCGCGGTGGACACCGTCGCCCTCACGCGCCGGCCCGACGACGCCGCCGTCACCCGCCTGCAGGCACCGGCGGCGCTGCACGCGGGGGACCCGCTGTCGCTAGAGGTCACGGTGCGCAGCACCGTCGAAGCCCCGGGAGTGCTCACGGTGCGGCGCAACGGGACCGTGGTCGGCCGCCAGAAAGTCGGCCTGGCGCCCGGGGACAATCCCTACCTCTTCTCCGTACGGGTCCCACAGATCCCCGGCTCCTACGGCTACGAGGTTTCGATCACGAGCGAAGGGGACACCCGCCCGGCGAACGACACCTTGGGGACGACGGTGCGCGTGCAGGGCCCGCCGCGGGTCCTGGTCGCCGGTGCCGACGGCTCGAGCGCGGCCGAAGTGCTCGGCGCCGACGGCTTCGAGGTCACCCCGGTCGCCGCCGATGCCCTGCCGACGAGCCCGGCCGGCTACAAGGGCTATGACGCGGTCGTGCTCGAAGACGTCTCGAGCGAAGAACTCGGCAGGCAGCGGGCGCGGGCGATCGACGCGGCCGTCCGTACCCAGGCCCTCGGCCTGCTGGCGCTCGGCGGCAACCGTTCCTTCTCGCTCGGCAAGTACTACAAGTCGCCGCTGCAGAACGTGCTGCCGGTCAAATCGCTGGTCCCGGGCAAGCTGCAGCGTAAAAACGTCGCGGTCGAGCTCGTCCTCGACCGCTCGGGCAGCATGATCAACGAGGTCGGCGGAGTGCCGAAGATCGCGATGGCGCAGGCGGCGGCCCGCGGCGCGCTCGACTTTCTGGTCAAGCACCGCGACCAGATCGGCATCGTCGCCTTCGAAGTGAAACCGAAGACGGTCGTGCCGCTGACGCGCGTCGAACCGGGGAACGTCAAAGCGATCGAACAGAAGATCAACAACATCCCGGCCAACGGCGGGACGAACGTCTACAAAGGCCTGCGCGAAGGGGTCAAGGAGATCGAAGGCTCGACCGCCAAGGAGAAACACATCATCCTGCTCACCGACGGGATCTCCGAACCGGGCACCTACGCCGACCTGCTGCCCGGCCTGAAAAAGAACCACATCAGCGTCGCCACCGTGGCCCTCGGCGCCGAAGCCGACTTCCAGCTCCTCAAGCAGATCGCGGCGGACACCGGCGGCAACTACTACCGCACCGAAAACGCCCGCGAGCTGCCGAAAATCTTCGACAAAGAGACGCGCCTGAACACCCGTACCGTGCGCCTGCGCGGTCAGATCGGCGTCTCCGCCGGGGACCCAAGCCCGATCACCGGCAGCCTTGTCGGTGAACACCTGCCGCCGCTCGGCGGCAACGTGGTGACGGAACTGAAGCCCGGCGCTGAGGCGGCGCTCCTCGGCCAGGACAAAGACCACCCGCCCGACCCGGTGCTGGCCCAGTGGCAGTACGGCTCCGGCCGGGTGGCGGCATGGACCCCGGGGCTGTCCCCCGCCTGGGCGGGCGAATGGTTGAGGCACGAGCGCCTCTTCCAGGACGCGGGCCGCTGGGTCGAGCGCGGGGTCGCCCCGCCGCCGCTCACCCCGAGCCTGGCGCCCGGGGACCCACGCACGCTCGAAGTCGTCCCGACCAACGAAAAAGGCCAGTCGATCGTCCTGGCCTCGCTGAAAGGCTCGCTGACCTCGACGGCCGGCAGGTCCGTCCCGCTGCGCTTCGAAGAGACGGCGCCGGGGCGTTGGGCCGCGCCGCTTCCGACCCTGCCCGCAGGCGAATACGAATACGTGCTCGAATCGGCCGGCGGCGGCTCCCTGGCAGGCACGCTGGCGATCAGCTACCCGGCCGAGTTCCGCCTCGGGAGGATCGACACGACGCCGCTCGGCCCGCTCGCCTCGGCATCGGGCGGGAGGACGCTCAGCGCTGCCGATCCGGGCGCGATCGAAGGCTCCTCGCACCGAGCCTGGTGGCTCTTCGCGGCCGCCGCGCTCGTCTGCTTCCTGATCGGTGCCGCCCTGCGACTGCTCGCCCGCGGCTGGGGCGGGGAGGACGACGAGCCGTCGAATCGCCAAGATTCCACGGACCGTGACGCAGACCCCGCCGCAGACCTCCAGCCAGACCCCGCCTGAGCCGCCGCGCGCGCCGAGCACGGGTGCCGTCCTCGTCCTCGGCGAGGGGGGAGGGCTGGGCGCGGCACTCCTGCGGCGCTTCGAGCAGAGCGGCTCGCCTGCGGCCTCGGCGCTCGACCTGAGCGACGGCCGGGCAGCCGAGATGCTCCGCGAAGGGGACTGGCGCGCGGTCGCCGTCGTCACTCGCGACGACGCCCACGCTCTGCGCCTCACCCTCCTGAGCGCCCACGTGCGTCCCGACCTGCCCCTCTGGGTGACGATGTTCGACCACACCGTCTCCCGCGAGCTCGAGCACGTCGCCCCGAAGGTCCACGTCCTCTCGCCCTCGGAGATCGTCGCCGGCGACCTCGCCGAGGGCTGCCTCGCCGAAGCGGGGGAGGAGATCGCCGGCCGCCGGCGCCACGGCGTCCGCATCGTCGACGACGCCCTGCGCCTCCTCGTCCTCTCCTCCGCGGGCCTCTTCGTCGCCCTGGTGATCGAGATGGTGATCACGATGATCGCCTTCCACCACGGCCTCGTCGACGCCTTCTACTTCTCCACCCGCTCGGTGGCCACCGTCGCCGGCCCGCCCGGCGCCGCCGAGGGGCCCGCCTGGTTCAAGGTCGTCTCCGCCGCCAACATGGTGCTCGCCGTAGCCCTCGTCGCGATCTTCACCGCCGCCCTGGTCCGTCGCCTCAGCCGCCGTCGCCTCACCACCCTCGTCGGCCCGCGGGCCGCCCCAGCCCGCCAACACGTCGTCCTGGTCGGCTTCGGCCAGGTGGGCTTCCGCTTGGCCCAAGCCCTGAAGGATCGAGGCGTGGCCGTTGTCGCAATCGAGCGCGACGCCGAAGCCCCAAGCATCCGCCTGGCCAAAGCCGCCGGCATCCCGGTCGCGATCGGCCGCGGCGACGACCGCGAGATCCTTCAGCGCGTCGGCATCGAGCGTTGCGGCGCCGTCGCAGCGGTCACCTCCGACGACCTCGTGAACGTCGCGGTAGGCCTAGCGGCAGAGGACCTAAGACCCGATGTCCCCATCGTCCTGCGCCTGGGTGACGGCGAGGTGGCCACCGAGACCGATTCGCTCCTCCACCTGGGCCGCATCTGCGACGCCCACAAACTGGCCGCCGAAACGATTCAGCAGGCGATCGAGTCGGTCGCTTAGCGCCCCGCCTGGACGCCTACGGCACCGGCGAGCCCCACCGCGGGGTGGCCCACAAGCGCTCGGTCGAGACCGTGTCGGAGCCTGCGCGGCAGACGCGCAGGGAGGAGAGCAGGTATCCGGCCGCGAGGCGTGAGCTCGCGTCCTCCAGCTCGGCCCAGGTGAGCGCGCGCCGGTTGGAAAGAAGTGCGACCTCCCCCGACCTGGTCTCGAGACCGAGTCGGAGGAGGTCGCTCAAACGCGCCGTCGGGGCGCCCAGTGGCGCCCCGACGATCAGCATCGTCTACTTACCGACGATGTCTTCGACGACGTAGCCCGCCACGTTTTTGATTTCTTCTTCTGACAGCTGGCCTTTGAACGCCGGCATCCCGCCGCCGCCGTTGGTCACCTGTTCTTCGGCACCTTTTTGTTCTTTGGCTTTCGGCATCGTGGTCAGGTCAGGGCCGCCGTTGCCGCCATGTCCGGTGGCGCCGTGGCACACCGAGCAATTTTCGGCGAACACTTCTTTGCCTGCTTCGGCGTTCGGAGCGGCTCCGGCTGCTTCACCGCCGGCTTCTTCTTCCGCCCCTTTTTCTTCGCCGCCTTCTTCTTTCGTTTCCTCACCAGCGTGCTGGGTGCCTTCTTCTTCGGCTTCCAGGCCTTTGGCTTCTTCCATGGTCCCCTTGAGGGAGAAGACCCAGAAGTTTTCACCGTGGGCCGTCGCCGCGAGCGAGTTACCGCCGGCGTAGATCGCGATTTTCTCTTCGCCTTCGTCTTCGAAGGCGGCGATCGTCGCGTTCGCCCCGGCACCGGTCTGCCAGTGCCAGAGTTCTTTGCCGGTTTCCTCGTCGTAGGCCACCAGGTTGCCGTCGTTTTTACCGACGAAGAGCAGCCCACCGGCCGTCGTCGCGGTACCCGAGTAGCACGATTCGCCTTTGAATTCGTTCTGCCAGGCGATTTTTCCGGTCGACATGTCGTAGGCGGTCACGTAGCCGGTCGTGTCGAAGCCAGAGGCCACGATCGTGTCCGAGCCGATGTAATTTTTGCCTTCCACGTACTTTTCCGACTTGGGCGGGGTGACCAGCCCGAGCGCCCCCGACTGGGAGCAGACGAAGTACATGTTCTTTTCCGGGTCGAACGAGGACGGCGGCCAGTTGTCGCCACCGACCGCGGCGTTCGCGCCCAGGTTGATCACGTTCGGATCCGAGCTCTGCGGGGTGAAGATCTTCGACCCCACGATTTTCGGCGGGTGCTTTTCCGAGGAGACGCCCGCTTCGGCGGTTTTCACCGCTTCCGGGGTCGCTTCGATCGGGCTGAACGGTTCCATGGTCGGCTCGGGCTGAGTCGGCCAGGTCTTTTCCGACGGATCCTGCGGAACCTTCACCTCGGGGATCGGGTAGACCGGTTTGCAGTTTTCCTGATCCACCACGTAGGCCCAACCGGTCTTCTCCGGCTCGCCCACCGCTTCGACTTCCTTGCCGTTCATTTCGCCTTTCATCAAGACGGTCGGGCTCGGGGCGTCGAAGTCCCAGAGGTCGTGGTGGACCTCCTGGAAGTGGCACTTGTATTCGCCGGTTTCGGCGTCGAGGCCGACGATCGAGGCGGTGAAGAGGTTTTCACCTTCACGATCGCGACCGGTCCACGGCGCGGCGTTGGAGGTCGAGAAGAACAGCATCCCGTTTTTCGGGTTCACGGTCGGCGTGTTCCAGATGGAGGCGCCGCCGTGCTTGTAGCTGCCGTTGTTCGGCCAGGTGTCGCCGCCCGTTTCGTTCGGGGCCGGGGTGGTCCAGAATTTCCAGGCGATCTTGCCCGTTTTGGCGTCGAGGGCGGTCAGGCGACCACGGATCCCGTACTCCCCGCCGGAGCCGCCGACGTAGACCTTGCCGTTGTAATAGAGGGGCGCGCTGGTGATCGAGAAGCCCGACTTGAACTTTTCGATGTTGGTGGACCATTTGACCTTGCCGGTCTTCTGGTCCAGTGCCACCTGGTCGCCGTTCAGCTGGGAGACGAAGACCATGCCGTCGCCGATCGCGACTCCACGGTTGTCCCAACCGCAGCAGACGACTTCACCGAGCGGGTCCGGGGGAAGGTGGGGTTCGTAGGTCCAGAGGATTTCGCCGGTCGAGGCATCGAGGGCGAATACGTCGTCGGCCCCGTCCGGGATGTAGATCGTCCCTTCGTACTCGATCGGGGTCGCCTCGGCGGAGAACTTCGCGGCGGTGGCGTTCTGACCGATCTTGGTCATCCAGTCGCCTTTGAGTTCTTTGACGTTTTCAGTGTTGATTTCGTCCAGCGACGAGAAGCGGTCGTTGGTCGTGCCACCGTTCGAGGTGATCCAGTTGTCACCAGGATGTTCGAACAATTCTTCGCTGGTGAACGCGGGGGCGGCGACGATGCCGCCTTCTTCACTCGTTTCGGACGATTCCGATTCCGTCGATTCGCCGCTTTCGCCGCCGCTTGCGGTCGAGCTCGTGGTGGTCGTGCCACCACTTCCGCCACATGCTGCGAGGACGACTGCGGCCGCCAACGCCAATAAGAGCGCCACGAACCACGTGCGGCGCCCCGAACTACCGAGACCTCTCAACATCCAACCCACCCTTTCCTGTCGGGCTGGGACGTCGCGCGAACGGCTCCCGGCCCGCTCTTTAAAGCATCTTCAAGAAGCGGGACGCTACCACAGTCAATACCTGTCGCTTCAGCGAAAACGCAGGGGTGGAGAGGCGTCTCGATGGCGCCGCAGGTGCACTCCTCGGCGGCGCTTCATCGACCCCCTCTCGAGCACCCTCGGCACATACTTCTCAGGTACCTGATGCCGACCCCCGGCACGAGCCGAGGATCGTACCCCTCGTTCCAACGTCCGGTGGAAGAGCGCGATGCCGAATGCCGCCGAGCAGAGGCCGATCGCCGCCACGAGCAGCGCCGGCACGCCGAGGATCCCCATTGCGACCAGCCCGATCAAGAAGGCCAAGACTATGGCGGCGTAAAGACGGTCTTCGCTTCGCGGATGATCCATCGTGCCCCATCCGAAAGTACCCCTGACCGATGAGGGCCAGGGGTAACCGGGGGCACATTGCAACGAAACTGGCGCTCAGCGAGCGAAGCGCTTATAGGAGGACCAGGCCGGCTTCGCCACGAAGCCCTGCTTGAAGAGGCCGGAGCCGTCGCAGAAGTTGCAGCTCCCCGGCTCATCGGTGAAGGAGAACCAGTAGACGCGCTTGATGTGCCAGGCCGCCGCTTTCGCGGTCAGCAGCTTGAAGGCACCGGTCAGTTCGCGGGCCTGTCCCTGGACGCCCTTCTCGAACTGGTTATGGCCGTTGGCGGCGCTGGGACTGCCGCTGCTCCAGCCAAGCTCGGTCAGCCATAGCGCGCGTCCCGGGTCGTGCGACGTCTTCAACGCCGCACGCACTTCTTCGATTTCGCCCGTCAGTCGGCCGTAGTACTTGGAGTAGGGATGGAGGGCGATGGCGACGAACTTGCCGCGCACCCCGGGCGTCGACTTGTACATCCGTTCGAGGAAGTCGGCGGCGAAGTAGGCGCGCTTGGTGCGGCCGCCCCCCGGCTTCACGTTGCCGCCCTTGGGCTGGATGAAGAGCCCACCGAGGACCATCCGGGCGGCGGGGTCGGCGCTGCGCAGATCGCGGAAGGATTCGACCACGAGCTTGCCGTACTGGGCCGGATTCGGACGCGCCGCGAAGTACTTGTAGTTCTCCTCGTTCCAGATCTGCCAGACCCGGATCGGATGGGCGGGCACGAGCGGGTTTTCGGCCCAGAAGCTGCCCCCCGGGCCGTAACGGAAGACGGCCAGACGCAGCAGCTCCCGCCACGCCGAGCGCTGCGCGGCGGTCTGCACCGGCAGGCTCACGGGTGCCCGGGCGCCGCCGACCCCTTCGTAGGCGACCGCCCACGCAGGCGGCCCGACGAAGAAGGGCAGGACCGAGATCCCCGATTCGGCGGCACTACGCACGAACGGATCGACCGAGCTCCAGTCGGGTTCGGCCCCCGGTGACGACTGGATCGCCGCCCAGTTGATCGGCACCCGCAGGCTTTCGACGCCCCCTTCCTTCAGCGTCCGTGCCTGTTCGGCTTCCGGCGCCTGGTTTGCGACGACCCCCCAGAAGTCGCCGGGCAGCGCCGCCGAGGCGGCCGCCGGCAGCAGCGACAGCGCGAGCAGGGACAGGACAAGGGTGGTGAGTGCTTTGCTTCTCAAGATCCCCCAACAACAAGGCGGGACCCGGTGAGGTTGCGGCGAACCCCCCGAGTTGTGGGTGGGGGCCGGAAGCTCGGGTCCGGGGGGCCGGCACCCGGAAAAGGACGCAAGGGCTTGCGGCGAGCACGGCCCTCTCGGCCACGACCCTGGCTGGCCGTGGCCGAGACGGCCGGGGTATGGGAGGTGTGGAGGAAGTGCGACGCCGACGAGGGAGATGTCGGGAAGTTCACGCTTCCGTGCGTGAGAGCGTGAGAAGCGCTGACTTCGGTGCGTGTTGCACAACACCGGATTCACCGCTGTCGACTTTGAGTCCCCTATAGGGGCCCTAACCCGTGCAGCGCGTCCAGGGGTGATGTGGAACCGTCACCGAAGTCCACGGAATCAGACAGAAGGCGCGCGGAACTGTGGACTTCTCACGCTCTTCGTCACGAGATCGGCCGAGGTGTGGCCTCTCACGCACGAACCCCCGGAGAAACACCGCACTCCCAGGACCAACTAGGACTGGCGCGACGGCCTGCACAACGCCGCCCCTCGCCCGCACCTCACCCCGCCGCGGTAACCGGCCCCACCGACAACGTCTTCGTAACCGACCGCACACACGTTTCGAACGCCAGCGGGGCGACCTTGTTCCCGGACCCGCCCGGGATCCCGACCCGCAGACCCGCGGCCGTCGTGGCCTCGCACTTGTCGGTCGGGAAGTTCAGGGCGTCGACGATGCGCAGCTGGGCGCTCGCGGCCTGGCCCGGGGCGAGGGTCACCTTGGCGGCTTTCTTGCCGGGTTCGGCGGTGGCGAAGGCACCGATCCGACGGCCCTTGAGGTCGACGGCGTTCACCTTCGGGAATCCTGAGAGCGTGCAGGTGATGGAGGAGAGGTTGGTGAATTCGATCCGGTAGTAGATGCTGCCCGCCGCGCCGCCTCCCGGTTCGGGCCCGGCCCAGACGACGAGGCCCGAGGCCGCGCAGGCCTTGGTCGCCGTCGGTGCGGGCGCCGCGGCCGGGGCGGAGGGGAGGGCGACCGCGGCGAGAAGGAGCGCGGCGGCCAGGCAGGGGGCGAGGAGCAGGCGGGCTTTCATGGCCTCGATCGTAGCCCGTCGAGAGCGATCTCAAAAGCCCGCGCCGAGGCCTCTTTGCGTTCCTCGAAGTCGCGCAGCGGGGCGAGCGCGCCGTCGACCATGGAGAGCACCATGAGGAGGTCGTCGAGGGTGAGGTCGGGGCGGACGACCGCGGCGACGCGGGCGGCCGCGAGGCGGGGTGCGAAGAGGTCGCGGACGCGATCGGTGAGGCCTTGGACCTGGCTCTCCTCCATCTCGCCCGCGCGGATCGCGCCGATCATCCCCTGTGAGCGGAGCTGGGCGGCCAGCACCTCGCGAAACAGCTCCTCCAGCGAGTTCGGGCCGATCTCCTCGTCGGAGGCGATCCGCGCCTCGAGCGCGGCCATGTCTTCGTCGGCGAGCGCGGCCAGCAGAGGACGGCGGTCGGCGAAGTGTCGGTAGACGGTCGCCTGGCCGACCCCCGCCGCGTGGGCGATCTCCGCGAAGGAGGCCTCGAAGTCGTCGCGATAGAGCTCGCGGGCGGCGTCGAGGATCGCCCGTCGGCTGCGGGCAGCGTCTTTGCGCAGGCTCGTCGTCAAAGCACCCCAAACCTACGTCGAGGGCGGGGACGATGCAAGAAGTGAGAAGACGTTTCTCGGTTTCTCCGGCCAGATCAGTCCGCGCCAGGGCCGCGCCGGGAGGGCTCCTCGGGCGGCGAGCCGGGCAGGACGTCGGGAGCACTGGTGCGCGCCACGTCGGCCGCGTGATCGTCTGGCATCTCCTGCGACTCGCGCTCGGCGGCGACGCGGCGGCGGTAGATGTCGACCTCCCGCGCAACGGTGTCCGCGTCCCAGCCAAGTGCGCCCGCCATCAGCCGTGCCGCCGGCTCGGCCGCCGCCAGGCCGCGGTCCCAGGCCTCGATCGAGATCCGGGTGCGGCGGGTGAGCACGTCCTCGAGGTGTTGGGCGCCCTCGTGGGTGACCGCGTGGAGAACCTCGGCGGCGAGGTAGTCGTCGGCGCCGGGCAGCGGCTCGGCCAGCGATGGATCACGGGCGATCTCGCTCGTCAGCTCGAAGATGCGCGAGCCGAAGCGCCCGAGCAGGTGCTGGATGCGGGCGGGGTGGAGGCCGGTTTCGGCGGCGAGGCTCTCGGTGCGGTTGCGCAGCGCCTGGAACCCTTCGGCGCCGACCAGCGGCGTGCGGTCGGTGACCGACGGCGGCACCCGCTTTTCCATCGAGCGCGCCGCCGCGTCGACAGCGTCCTTCGCCATCACCCGGTAGGTCGTGTACTTGCCGCCGGCGACCGCGACCAGCCCGGGGACCGGGACGGCGACGGTGTGCTCGCGACTCAGCGTCGAGGTGCTCTCCGACTCGTGCGAGAGCAGTGGCCGCAGCCCCGCGTAGACGCCCTCGACGTCCTCATGGGTGAGCGGCTCGCGCAGCACCTTGTTCACCCGCTCGAAGATGTACTCGATGTCGGAGCGGCTCGCCGCCGGGTGGGCACGGTCGAGCTTCCAGTCGGTGTCGGTCGTGCCGACGATCCAGTGGCGTCCCCAGGGGATGACGAAGAGGACGCTCTTCTCGGTGCGCAGGATCAGCCCGGTGTCGAGTTGCAGGCGGTCCCGCGGGATCAACAGGTGGACGCCCTTAGAGGCGCGGACGTGGAACATGCCGCGCTCGCCGACCATGTTCTGGATGTCGTCGGTCCACACCCCGGTGGCGTTGATCACCTGTCGCGCGCGGATCTTGAGCTCCTCGTCGGTGTGGGCGTCGCGCGCGACGACGCCGGTCACCCGCTCACCCTCGCGGAGGAAGCCGACGACGGCGATGTTGTTGGCGATCGCCGCGCCGTAGCGGGCGGCGGTGCGGGCGACGGTCATCGTGTGGCGGGCGTCGTCGACCTGCGCGTCGTAGTACTGGAAGCCGCCGATCATCGCGTCGTCCCGGAGCGCCGGGGCGATCCGCTGCGCCTTGCGCTTCGACAGGCGCCGGTGTCCGGGCACGCCTTGATGTCCGCCGCCGAGGGTGTCGTAGAGGACCATCCCGGCGCCGATGTAGGGCCATTCCCACTGCTTCTCCAGTGGGTAGAGGAAGGGGACGGGGCGGACGAGGTGCGGCGCCAGGCGGCTCAGCAGCAGGCCGCGCTCGCGCAGCGCCTCGCGGACCAGGCCGAAGTCTTTCTGCTCGAGGTAGCGGAGCCCGCCGTGGATCAGCTTGCTCGAGCGCGAGGAGGTCCCGGCTGCGTAGTCGCGCGCCTCGAGCAGGGCGACGGAGAGGCCGCGGGTCGCCGCGTCGAGCGCCGCGCCGGTGCCGGTCGCGCCGCCGCCGATCACGACGACGTCGAATTCCTCGGCGCCGAACCGCTCGATCGCCGTGCGACGGGACTCGGGGCTGAGGCGGTCGTCGGGACCCAGGCGGGGGGTGCCGGACGGCGCTCCTGATTCGGTTTTCGTCTCGGCGGGCACCCGTGCCTCAGGGACTACCCGGGATGGGACCGGAACCAACGTAGTGAGGAGTGAGCATGGCGCAGGAGGTGGCAGAGGCGGAGCGCTCGAACACGTATCGCGGCGGCGAGGGGACGCGGCGATGGCGCTGGCAGCAGACGACCTGGGGTGAGGCCGGGGCCGAGTTCCTCGGCACCTTCGTCCTGATCATGTTCGGCGATGCGGTGGTGGCGACGTGCGTTGCCGGGCTCAGCCAGTCGGGCCGTGCCGGGCTCGCCTTCGGTACCTCGGACTGGATCCTGATCAGCTTCGGCTGGGGGCTCGCGGTCACCTTCGGGGTGTACGTCGCGGGCGGCGTCTCGGGAGCGCACCTGAACCCGGCGGTCACGCTCGCCCAGGCGCTGCGTCGCGGCTTTCCTTGGAAGAAGGTGCCTACTTACGTAGTGGCGCAGGTTTTCGGAGCGTTCGTCGCCGCGGCGGTCGTCTACTTCAACTACCGGTTCGCGATCGGCAGCTTCGAACACGTCGAAAAGATCACCCGCGGATCATCCGACTCGGTCGGCACCTATTCGATCTTCGCCACCTTCCCGGCGGAATACTTCACCTCCTGGTTCGGCCCGTTCATGGACCAGGTGATCGGCACGGCCCTGCTCGTCGCCTGCATCTTCGCCGTGATCGACGAGTACAACGCGCCGACGAAGGCGAACATGGCGCCGTTCATCATCGGCCTGATCGTCGTCGCGATCGGCATCTCCTTCGGCGTCAACGCGGGGTACGCGATCAACCCGGCGCGCGATCTCGGCCCGCGGCTCTTCGCCTGGGCGCAAGGGTGGGGGAAGATCGCGATGCCGGGTGACTACGGGAACGTCAACACCTACTTCTGGATCCCGATCGTCGGGCCGCTGCTCGGTGGCGCGATCGGGGCCTACGTCTATGACCTCTTGATCCGCGGCGTGTTGATCGCCCGCGGGGTGCAACCCGACCCCGAGATGGTCGAGGAGGCGCAAACCACGATCGAGGAGAATTGACACTGATGGGGGAGGACAACTGATGGCGGATTACGTCGCGGCGATCGATCAGGGCACCACGTCGAGCCGGCTGATCCTGTTCGACAAGGACGGCCAGATCCAGTGCGTGGACCAGAAAGAGCACGAGCAGATCACGCCGAAAGCCGGTTGGGTCGAGCACGACCCGAAGGAGATCTGGCGCAAGACCCGTGAGGTGATCGGCGGGGCGATGGCGAAGTCCGACGCCGAGGCCGGCGACGTTTCGGCGATCGGCATCACCAACCAGCGGGAGACGACCGTGGTCTGGGACCGGGAGACCGGCGACCCCGTCTACAACGCGATCGTCTGGCAGGACACGCGGACCGAAGAGGTGGTGCGGGAGCTGGCCGGCGACGAGGGCGCCGACCGCCTCCGCCAGGACGTCGGCCTGCCGCTGTCGACCTACTTCTCCGGTCCCAAGATCAAATGGATCCTCGACAACGTGGACGGGGCCCGCAAGCGGGCCGAAGCGGGCGAGCTGGCTTTCGGCAACATGGACTGCTGGGTGCTCTGGAACCTCACCGGCGGCAAGAACGGAGGCGTGCACGCGACCGACGTCACCAACGCGTCGCGGACGATGCTGATGAACCTGGAGACGCTCGACTGGCACGAGCCGAGCCTCGACCTGATGGGCATCCCGAAGTCGATGCTGCCGGAGATCAAGAGCTCCAGCGAGGAGTACGGCGAGGCGAAGGGGACCGCGCTCGGCGGCGTCCCGGTGGCGGGCATCCTCGGCGACCAGCAGGCGGCGATGTTCGGGCAGACCTGCTTCGACCCGGGCGAGGCGAAGAACACCTACGGCACCGGGTCGTTCCTCCTCGTCAACACCGGCGAGGAGATCGTCCACACCGACAAGCTGCTCACCACGGTGGGGGCGAAGCTCGGGCCCGACGGCCCGCCCACCTACATGCTCGAGGGCTCGATCGCCGTCACCGGCGCCGCGGTCCAATGGCTGCGCGACCGCCTCGGGATCATCAAGAGCGCCCCCGAAGTCGAAGAGCTCGCCAAGTCGGTCGAGGACAACGGCGGCGTCTACTTCGTCCCCGCCTTCTCGGGCCTCTTCGCCCCCTACTGGCGCGAAAATGCCCGCGGCATCATCGTCGGCCTGACCGGCTACGCCAATAAGGGCCACATCGCCCGCGCCACCCTCGAGGCCACCGCCTGGCAGAGCCGCGAGGTGGTCGACGCAGCCAACGACGTCGCCGACGTCCCGTTCTCCGAGCTGAAAGTCGACGGCGGCATGACCGCCGATGAGCTCCTCATGCAGTTCCAGGCCGACGTCCTCGGCGTCCCGGTGATCCGTCCCGCGGTGACCGAGACGACCGCCCTCGGCGCCGCCTTCGCCGCCGGTCTCGCGACCGAGTTCTGGTCCGGCACCGACGAGCTGCGCGAGCGCTGGTCCGAGGACAAGCGCTGGGAGCCGAAGATGGGCGAGGACGACCGCGAGAAGCAGTACGCGCAGTGGAAGAAGGCCGTCGAGCGGACCTTCGACTGGGTCGAGTAGCCTCGGCGACCGCCCGCTTCCTCGAAACCCAGCGCCCGAACGGCACCGCTTTCGTCGTCGGCGAGTCGGGGCTCTCGACCCAGCTCTATCAGGCGGGACACACCCTCACCGACAACGAACCCGATTACGTCGTCCTCGGTGAGACGCGCAGGCAAGCCCAACCCTCTGCCTCGAGGCCGGCATGGAGACCATCCTCGTCCTCTCCGGCGTCACCACCCGCGCCGAGGCCGAGCGCTTCCCCTATCGCCCGAGCCGCATCGTCGCCTCGGTGGCGGACCTGGTCGCCGACCTCGGTTCATAGCTCTAGGCTTCAAGCATGAACGACGACTGGCGACTGCAGATCGACCTTGACGACGCGGGGGTCTCGGGACAGATCTCCGACCACCTCCGGGCGGCGGAGCTCGAGCACGATCTCGAGACGGCGTTCGACCAGCGGGTGATCGTGAGCCATGAAGGGGAGACGATCTACCTGTATGCGGGGGATCGGGCGCAGCTCGGCAAGGCGCAGCGGGTGGTCCAGGGGCAGCTCGACCAGAAGGGGTGGAACGCGAAGTTCGAGCTGCGGCATTGGCATGAGGTCGCCGAGGACTGGGAGGACCCGGAGGCCGTCGAGTCGGCGGATGAGGTTCCGCCGTCTACTGAGCCCGGCGAGCTCGCCGAGTTCGAGGTGCGGGTCGAGTTCCCATCGCATCGCGAGGCGAAGGAGTTCGCCGAGAAGCTCGAGGCGGAGGGGCTCCAGCCGGTCCGGCGGTGGAAGTACATGGTCGTCGGTGCCGCCGACGAGGACGCGGCGAATGAACTGGCTGATCGGATCCGGGACGAGGCGCCCGCCGACAGCAAGGTCATCGCCGAGGGATCTCTCGCCGCCGCCTGGCGAGAGCGGCCTCCGAGCCCGTTCTGGTGGCTCGGCGGCCTCGCCGACGGCTAGTTCCTCCCGCGCCCGGCAACAGCGGGTGACCCAAGCTCAAGTCCTGGCTTTGACCTGCCGAAGAGGCGGGAGACGTCGCAGTAGGCGTTTCCAAAACCAATGGTCATCGTCGAAGAAAAAGCCAAAGCTCCACTCGATCCGCCGCCGCGGGAACTGTCCGCCGTGCGGGTCGTGGTGCTGTTGGTCGTGCTCTGCGCGATCGGGTTCGGGGCTTGGCAGCTGGCGAGCAAGGAAACGCCGGCCGCCAGCGCCAAATCGGACGCTGTTCCCGTCTATGCCCCTTATGTAGACGTGACGAACACGCCTACGTATCCGTTCCAACTGCCGAGCTCGAACCCGGTGTCGAGCGTTTACCTGTCCTTCATCGTCAGCGACTCCGAAGAACCTTGCACGCCCTCCTGGGGCAACTTCTACACGCTGAATGACGCCGAGCAGGGGCTCGACCTGGACGCGCGGACCGCCCAACTCCGCAGCCAGGGCGGCAGTGTGATGATCTCCTACGGCGGCCAGGCCAACACTGAGCTCGCGGTCGACT
>JAFDWG010000339.1 GCA_018268605.1 Actinomycetota bacterium
CGGGTCTTGTCCTTCGAGGATCGCCTTCGCCTGCGCGCGCAGCTCCTCGATCGCCTTCTGCCCGGTCCCCGACACGGCCTGGTAGCTGGAGACGATCAGCCGCTCGAGGCCCGCCTTGCGGTGGATCGGCGCCAAAGCCATCAGCGCCGTCATCGTCGTGCAGTTGGGATTGGCCACGATGCCCTCGTGGTTCTCAGCCGCCTCGTCGTTCACACCCGCGACCACCAGCGGCACGTTGTCGTGCATGCGCCAGTAGGAGGTGTTGTCGACGACGGTCGCGCCCGCCTCGACGAAGCGCGGCGACCACTCGGCGCTGACCGCGCCGCCCGGCGAGGACAGCACCACGTCGACGCCCTGGATCGTCTCATCGTTCAGCGGCTGCACGGTCAGCGTGCCCCCGCCCCACTCGAGCTGCTTGCCCGCCGAGCGCTCGCTCGCATAGCCGACCACCTCGCTCGCCGGGAAGCCGCGTTCGTGCAGGAGCTGCAGGATCGTCGACCCGACCGCGCCGGTCGCGCCCATCACCCCGACTCTGTAGCCGTCGCCCGCCATCTCGATGCGCAGGCTAGCCGGCGACCGTAGAAGTCGTGTTGCCGGTGCCGTCTTCGGGGCGGATCGCGTCGTCGCCCAGCTCGAAGGCCGCGTGCAGCGCGAGGACCGCGTCTTTCACGCGATCGGCGCCGATCACGCACGAGATCTTGATCGGCGAGGTGGAGATCATCTCGATGTTGATCCCCTCGCTGCCCAGTGTCTCGAAGACTTTCGCCGCCACACCCGGATGCGAGCGCATCCCGGCGCCGACCACGGACACCTTGCCGATCTGCTCTTCCGCCTTCACCTGCACGGCGACGTCGCCGAGCCCGTCGATCACTTCGCGGGCCAGGGTCAGCTCGCCCCGGTCAACGGTGAAGGAGAGGTCGGCGAGCTGGTCGTCCCCCACCGGCTCGTTCTGGATGATCACGTCGACGTTCACGTTGGCGTCGGCCAGCGCGCCGAAGATGCGACCGGCCACGCCGGGCTCGTCGCGCAGACCGGTCAGGGTCACCCGCGCCTCGGCGTCGCTGTGCGTAACTCCGGTGATGAAAGGATTCTCCATGGCCTCTTCCTCTGAGACGACGAGGGTACCGGGACCGTCCTCGAAGCTCGAGCGGCAGTGGATCCGGACCCCGTGGTTACGGGCGTACTCGACCGAGCGAAGCTGCAGCACCCCGGCCCCGGAGGCCGCCATCTCGAGCATCTCCTCGAAGGAGATCTGGTCGAGCATGCGGGCGTCGGGGACGATCCGCGGGTCGGCCGAGTAGACCCCGCGGACGTCGGTGTAGATCTCGCAGACCTCGGCGTCGAGCGCCGCGGCCAGCGCCACGGCGGTCGTGTCGGAGCCGCCGCGTCCCAGGGTGGTGACGTCGCGACTGTCGGTCGAGACACCCTGGAAGCCGGCGACCAGCACGATCCGATCCTGCTCGAGCGCCTGCCGGATGCGGTCGGCGCGCACGTCGATGATCCGCGCTTTGGTGTGGGACGAATCGGTGACGATCCCCGCCTGGGAGCCGGTCAGCGAGATCGCCTCGTGCCCCATGTCGTGGATCGCCATCGCGCAGAGCGCGCAGGAGATCCGCTCGCCGGTGGAGAGCAGCATGTCCATCTCACGGGCCACCGGGCGCTCGGAGATCTCGTGCGCGGCAGCGACCAGCTCATCGGTCGTCTTGCCGCGCGCGGACAGCACCGCAACCACCCGTTTGCCGCGCTCGCGAGCGGCCACGATGCGTCCCGCGGCACGTTTGATCTGCTCCGCTCCGGCGACCGAGGTGCCGCCGAACTTCATCACGACTATGTCTGCAGCCCCGTCAGGCATACCCCCGAGCATAGAGAGCGGTCAAGGGTTTCTGTCACGCGCCGATAACAGAGGGGTAGTGGAGCCGAAGACGAGCGACATGCCGCTCGCGGGCACCGAGTCCGCGCAGACCCATCAGGGAGGCCGACTGCTGGTCGCAAGTCGCCTTGCCACGGCGCTTTCCCGCGCCGGGTCGGTCGAAAGCGTCGCCGTCGAGGCGGTCCGCACCCTGCACGAATCCTTCGATTACTACCTGGCCGTGGTCCAGCGCCTGGATCCCGACGGGGTACTGCGCGTCGTCGCCCTGGAAGGCCCCTCGGCGCCCGAGGTCGAGAATCTCCTCTCCCACGGGCAGCGGGTCGAGGTCGGGGTCAACGGACGCGTCGCCCGCACCGGCCGCCCCGCGATGGTCAACGACACCACCCTCGACCCCGACTACCTCGGGCGGGCCGACGGCAAGGACCCGGGCTCGCAGCTTTCGCTCCCGATCGTGGTCGCCGAGTCGAACTGGGGCGTGCTGAACCTCGAACAGCGCGAGCGCGGGGCCTTCGGCGAGGAAGACCTGCTCCTCGCCCACGTCGTCGCCGGCCAGATCGGCGCCGCGATCCACCGCTGCCAGTTGGTCGGCGAACTCGAGACCGCGTTCCTGACGACGATCGGCCTGATCTCCGACGCGGTCGAGATGCAGGACGCCTACACCGCCACGCACGCCGAGGAGGTGTCGGACATGGCCGTCCGGGTCGGCGAACGACTGGGGGTCGAAGGGGTCGAGCTGGACCGCCTCCGCTATGGCGCCCTCCTCCACGACGTCGGCAAGATCAGCATCCCTTCGGAGATCATCCGTAAGCCCGGTCCCCTCACCGACGAGGAGCGGGCGCGGATGAACGAGCACACCGCGATCGGCGCCCGGATGCTCGAACGCATCCCCTTCCTCGCCCCGGTCGCACCGTTGGTCCGCTCCGCTCACGAGCGCCACGACGGGCGCGGCTACCCGGACCGACTGGCCGGGCTGGAGATTCCGCGCGGGGCGATGGTGATCTCCACCTGCGACGCGTTCCACGCGATGACCTCGGACCGCAGCTATCGCAAGGCGATGAGCGTCGAGGCGGCCGAAGCTGAGCTGCGCGCGAATTCGGGCACGCAGTTCGCGCCGGAGGTCGTCGAAGCGCTGCTCGCCGAGCTGGCGCTGCGCTAGTTGCCGCCGAGGTTGCCGAGCATCGCCTGTTCGGCCATCCGGATCAGCCCGAGCCCGCTGTGGGGGCGCATGTCCGAGGAGCGGACGCGGACGTGGGAGCCGTGCGGCCCGATCACCTCGACGATGGTGCACACGTCGCCGATCTCGCAGTCGTCGCCGTAATCGGCCTCGATCGCTTCCATCTGCTCCGCCACGACTTTGCCGATCTTGCTCTGGTCGAGCATCAACGCCTCCTGTAGTTCGTCAGTTCGGCCATGACGATAGCCGTCGACTCCCCCGGCACCCGCCATTTACGACCTCGTTACAGGGAATGAGGCTCGGTCGCATTAGATCGAGGCCGACTTGGACTACGTGATGCTCGCCCTGCTCGGCCTCGCGGTCGGGACCTTCGGGACCCTGGTGGGGGCGGGCGGCGGGTTCATCCTCACCCCGGTCCTGCTGATCGTCTATCCGGAACTGACGCCGGCGCAGATCACGTCGATCAGCCTCCTCGTCGTCTTCTTCAACGCCCTCTCGGGCTCGCTCGCCTACGCGCGCATGCGACGGATCGACTACCGCTCCGGCCTCCGCTTCGCGGCGGCGGCGATCCCCGGCTCGATCCTCGGCGCGCTCGCCGTGCACCTGGTGCCGCGCCACGTCTTCGACGCGATCATGGCGGCGGTGCTGGCGATCCTCTCGGTCGCGGTGATCCGGCTGCGTCCGCATGCCGAGCGCTCGGTGCCGCGGGGGACGACGACCGCGCGCGAACTGATCGACGCCCACGGCGAGGTCTACCGCTATCGGGTGCCCCTCACCCGGGGCACCGTCTACAGCGCCGGAGTCGGCTTCCTCTCCAGCTTCCTCGGGATCGGCGGTGGCGTCATCCACGTGCCGCTGATGGCGGGCGCGCTCGGCTTCCCCACCCACATCGCGACCGCGACCTCCCACTTCGTCCTCGTCTGGATGTCGGGGACGGCGAGCGCGACGCACCTCCTCGGCGGCACGCTCACGGTCGGCCACGGGTTGCGGCGGGCACTGGCGTTGTCGGTCGGGGTGCTCCCGGGGGCGCAGCTCGGCGCGCGCCTCTCGCGGCGCTTCACCGGCCCGACGATCAGAAAGTTCCTGGGCGTGGCGCTGCTGGGGCTCGCGGTTCGGCTACTGATCTCCGCGATTGCGTGACCGGCCCGCTCGATTCTTCCTCTTCAGGTTCTGCCGCGAGGAAGAGGTCCGGGCTCAGCGTCGGCACTTCTTCTTCGGCCGCGTAGCCCGGCGGTTCGACCCCGAGCATCGTCGCCAGCGTCTTCAACAGGGTGAAGTGGTTCGCGTATTCGGTTTCTTCGACCTTCCCCGGCTCGACGAACGGCGAGATCATCAGCAGGCCGACCTGACCGCCGCCGCGGCTTTCGACCACCGATTCTTCGGTGTACTTGGCGGTCGGCGTGGTCGGCGTGGACGGCGTGGATTCTTCGCCGGTGACAGCATCCACCGGCGGCAGATTCGGGTAAGTGGGCACCAGGCAGCAGGCTCTTTGGTCGATCCCTTCGCCGGCCTGCTTGGCCTGCGCCGAGGTGATCACGATCAGCCCGCCCCCTTCTTCGTAGGCGGGGGAGGCCATGATCGCCGGCACCAGCGTCTTCAGCTCCTGCGCGACACCCTTGGCGCCGGTCGGCGCGCCCGGTTCGCATTCATATTCGCCGCCCGAGTGACAGACGTTGGGGAAGATCAGCGACAGGGTCGGCGTCTTCTTCTTCGCCGAGAGGTCCTTGGTCAGCAGTTCGAAGCCGACGTCACGCTTTTCGCATTCGTCGCCTTCGGCGATCGCGGCAAAGTAGACGACCGGGTTGCGCCAGGTCGCGTACTGGTCGCCAGGGACCGGGGTCGTCCCGTCCGGCCCGCCCAACGTCGGCTTGCGGCAGCGCCACGGCTGGCCGATCGCGCCGCCGTTTTCCATGTCCTGGACGTAGGCGCGCCAGGTCACTTCCTTTTCGGTCAACTCGGTCGGCAGCGATTTGACTTCATCGCCGTAGACGCAGCCGTTGCCTTCCACCTGTTCGGCGGTGACGGACACGGTGCCCGGCGCGATCGCTCCGTAGTCGGGACAGCCGGCCGCCGTTTCCGGGGTCGGTCCCTGGCCGCTCAGGAGGGCGAGCTCGTTGGCGAGCGCGCCGTTCGTCACACCGAAGTAGTTGGGAAGCAGCTCGCCCTTCTTCGGCAGCACGCGTGAGAGGTACGGCGCGGCCCCGGTGGCGCCGAAGATTTCCTCGTAACCACCTTCGCCGAGGACGATCAGGAATGCATGCTTGACTTCGGGCAGGGCTTCTTCGCCGAGGCCTTCTTCGGCTTCCCGTTCTTCCCGTTCCACCTGTTCGATCGATTCCTGGAGCGGGCTTTTTTCTTCGGTGGGTTCTTCGGGAAGCGGTTCGAGCGGCAGTTCTTCGGGCAGCGGTTCGGTTGGGATTTCGAGGGGCAGCACCGGCGCTTCTTCCGGCGCTTCGGCCACGACCGCTTCTTCCGGTTCTGCTTCGGAGACTTCTTCTTCGGGTTCTTCGGCCGGGGGCGGGGCGGCTTCGACCGCGTGGTGGGGGTACTCGAGCAGGATCGTCGAGAGCGGCGCCGAGGAGGCGATTTCGCTCATCGCCGAGCCGAGGCCGACGCCTAGTGCCAGCATCCCGATCACCGCGATCGCGATCGCGGGCGGCGAGGGCATCCAGGACCAACCGCCGCCGTCACCGTCCCCACTGTCGTTCTTGGGCGATCTGGGCCGAGACCGTCCCTCCGTGGGCCTGGCGGATGCCGCCGCCACCGCACCGGGAAGGGCGCCGCGGCGGGCGCCGCACTTCACGCAATAGCGCTGGTCCGGGGCGAGCGGGGTCCCACAATCGCGGCAGATCTGGTCGTCGTCTCGGTCCGCCACGGGCGGCCGCGATTATCGGCCCGCGCGTCCCGTCGGATGTAAAGATTTTGCATCGACGCCGGTCGGCTTCAAAAGGGGCATCGCGGCGGTTATTCACAACTCTTAAACACCGCCGGGGCGGCACCCTCCCAAGATGGCCCGGTGAGCGTGACCCCCTCGATGGCCGGCTTCGGCAGCAATGAGTCGTGCCCGAATTGCGGGGCGCAGATGGCCGCGGACCAGCGTTACTGCCTCAACTGCGGGCACCGGCGCGGCGACCCGCGTCTGCCCTTCATGGATGCCGTCGTCTTCATGGAGTCGATGAGCGCCCCCGCCGGCGCGGGCGGGGCGGCGCCTCCGCCGCCCGTCGAGCAGCAGACCTCGAACCGGTGGAACGCGAACGCGGCGCTGATCGCCGGCGTCGCGACGCTCGTCCTGGCGATCGGCGTCGGCTTCCTGATCGGCCGCTCCGGTCACGACAGCGCGCCCCAGGCCGCGGCTCCGCAGGTGATCAAGGTCGAAGGCGGCAGCGGAGGCGGTGGCGGCGAAGAAGCCGCGGCGGCGGCCGAAGGCCCTGAAGAAGGCACCGCCAAGAAGTCGAGCTCCGGCGGCAAGAGCAAGAACAAGTCCAAGACCGCCGAAGAAGCCAAGACGAGCCCCAAGGCGACCCAGAAGTCGAAGGAAAACTCGGAAGTCGGAGCACACGGAGCCTCGAAGGCCACCGAAGAAGTGCTCCACACCGAAGGCAACGTGCAGTTGGCCGAACCCGAAGTTCAGGTCGGCGGCAAATGCGAACCGGGCACTGCAGGCTGCGGAAAATCAGGCGAATTCGAAGGGAACTTCTTCGGCGAATGAGACTTCTGGGCTCAAAATCGAAACCCCCGAGCGGCGCGGGCAAATCGCCGCCACCGCCCGGCGCGCCGCCGCCGAGCGTCCGTCCTTCCTCCGCGCCGACCGGCACCACCGTGCGCGCCGGCGGCCCGCCCCCGGGGAAAGCGCTCGGCTCCGCCCACGGTGAGGAGTTCATCGTCGACCTCAAGCGTCGTCGCGAGCAGCTGGTCGCCCGTGTCGCCGAGCTCCAATGGGACCTCGGCGGCCTTACCTACGAGATGGCGATCCGCGACAGCATCCGCGTCGAGGTCCTCGTCAAACGCGCCGCCGAGCTCCAAGACGCCGACGCCGAACTGAACGAGGTCGAACGCATCCTCCGCATGGAGGAGTCCGCCACCGCCGGCTCCTGCCCCTCCTGCGGCGCCCCCCACTCGAGCGGCGCCACCTTCTGCTGGCAGTGCGGCAAACCCTTGCTCGAACAGGTGAGCGGGGACACGATTCTGCGGCGTTAGCGGGTTCGGGTCCCGGGAAAGGGACGCGAGGCGGTGGCGGCGATCACGGCCGTGCGGGAGACGTGCGGGAGATGTCACGAAGTCCGAGCTTCGGGGCGGATCCAGCTTGGACCGAATCGCACTCACTCCCAGGGCACCGCCCCTCGGACGGCCGTCCCGGCCACGCACAACGCCCCTACCCGAACCGCCCCATCACGTAGTCCCGCGTACGCGGATCCCTCGGGGCGCCGAAGATCTTCTCGGTTTCGTCGAACTCGATCAGGGTCCCGATCGGCTTCTCGCCGCGGGTCTCGAGGCTGAAGAAGGCGGTACGGTCGGCGACGCGGGCCGCCTGCTGCATGTTGTGGGTGACGATGACGATGGTGAAGCGGCCTTTGAGGCTGTGGATGAGGTCCTCGATCGCGCCGGTGGCGATCGGGTCGAGGGCCGAGGCGGGCTCGTCGAGGAGGAGGACATCGGGTTCGATCGCGATCGCTCGGGCGATGCAGAGGCGCTGCTGCTGGCCGCCCGAGAGGCCGAGCGCGGAGTCCTTCAGGCGGTCTTTGACCTCGTCCCAGAGGGCGGCTCCCCGGAGGGCTTTCTCCACCCGCTCCTTCAGTCCCGAGCGCATCCCGAGGTTGCGCGGCGCCCAGGCGATGTTGTCGTAGATCGACTTCGGGAAAGGGTTCGGTTTCTGGAACACCATGCCGATCCGCCGGCGCACCTCGACCGTGTCCACGTTCGACCCGTAGATGTCGTGGCCGTGGTAATTGATGCTGCCGTCGATGCGGAAGCCGGGGATCGAGTCGTTCATCCGGTTCAGCGAGCGCAGGAAGGTCGTCTTGCCGCATCCCGAGGGACCGATCAGCGCCGTGACCTGGCCACGCCGGATGCGCATCGAGACATCGATCAGCGCCTGTTTGCGCCCGTAGAAGATGCCGACCTTGTCGGCCTCGAAGACGGCGTCCGGGGCGATGTGGACGTGGCTTTCGGCGGCGCTCTCGGTCGCCGCGGGAGCGCCGATCGCCCCCGGTAACGGCTCGGTGCGGATTCGCACCCGGTTGGGGGCCTGCGGGCGGCCGTTGGTCTGAGGCCGCGGATCGAAGGTCTGGTCGTCGATGCTCATCGGGTCAACTTTCTCTTGCTGCGGTTGAGGAGGGCACGGGAGCCGAGACCGAGCGCGAGGATGATCGCGATCAGGACCAGCGAGAGGCCCCAGGCTTTGGTGAAGCCTTCAGGGTTCGCTTCTTCGGAGAGCTGAAAGATTTTCACCGGGACGTTCGGCAGTTCCTTGAGCGGGTTGAACTGGTAGGTGTCGGCCTTCGCCAGTGAGCTGAGCAGGATCATCGGCGCCGTCTCGCCTGCGGCGCGGGCCACCGAGAGAAGCGTCGCCGTGACGATCCCGCCGAGCGCGGCCGGGAGGATGATCGTCAGCACGCTGCGCCAGCGGGCGACTCCGAGGGCGTCGGCCGCTTCGCGCTGGGCCGCGGGGACGAGCCGCAGAACCTCCTGCGTGCCGCGGGCGATCAGCGGCACGGCGATGATCGAGAGGGCGATCCCGGCGGCGAGGCCCGATTGCTGCTTGGTCGGTTCGACGATCAGGATGTAGACGAAGACGGCGATGATGATCGACGGCAGACCGTTCATCACGTCCATCAGCAGCTGGACCGGGCGGGTGGCGCGGCGCCCCGCGTACTCGCTCAGGAAGAGCGCGATGAGGACGCCGATCGGCGCCGCGATCAAGGTGCCGATACCGACGATGATCGCGGTCCCGACCAGGTTCGGCCCGATCCCTTCGGGTTCTCCCTTCGTGATGAAGTCCCAGCTGATCGCCTTGATGCCGTGACTGACCACCGCCCAGATGACGATCACCAGCACGGCGACAGCAGCGATCGCCGCGGCGATCGCCACGCCTTGCGCGAAGCGGCTGACGAGGTGACGGCGTCGGAGGTTGCCGGTCGGGGTCAGCGGTCGGGTCGGATCGAACGGCTCCGCGATCTTGTGGCGTACGATCACCGCATCGCCCCCCCGGCGGCGCCGAAACGCATCCCGACCCAGCTGGCCAGAAGGTTGGAGGCAACCCCGATCACCAGGAGAATCGCGGCGCAGTAGTAGAGCGAGGCATAGTGGAGTGCCGAGATCGCACTCGGGAACTGCAGGGCGATGATCGAGGCGAGCGTGCCGCCGGTCTTGAAGAGGGAGAGATGTGATTCGGTGGCGCCACCGATCACCTGGGATACGGCGATCGCCTCGCCGAGCGCCCGGCCGAGGCCGAGCAGCGTGGCGGCGATCATCCCGGAGACGGTCGTCGGTAGGACGACGCCGCGGATCACCTCCCAGCGGGTCGACCCGAGCGCGGCGGCGCCGTCCTGCAACTCCCGCGGGACCGCCATGAAGAGGTCCCGCGTGACGGAGGCGATGATCGGGATGACCATGATCGTCAGGATCAGTCCGGCGGTGAAGACGCTGGCGCCGGTCGTCTGCGGAGAGCCGAAGAGCGGGATGAAGCCGAGCGTCTTATGCAGGAACGGCTCGATCGTCCCGGCGACGAAGGGGCCGAAGACGATCAGTCCCCAGAAGCCGAGGATGACGCTGGGGATCGCAGCGAGCATTTCGACCAATGGGGAAATCACGTTGCGCACCCCGGCCGGAGCGAGGAGCGCGAGGAAGATGCCGATCGAGATGGCGACCGGGGCGCCGATGAAGATCGCCATCGCCGAGGTGATCAAGGTGCCGAGGACGAGACCCTCGCCGCCGAACTTTTCCAGCGGCGGCGCCCATTCGGTGTTGGTGAGGAAGCTGAATCCGTACTTCGAGATCGCCGGCTGCGCGCCTTCGAAGACTTCCTTGGCGATCAGTACCAGCACGAGGGCCGCGAGCAGCGCGGCGCCCAGGCAGATCAGGCGCAGCGAGACGTCGCCGAGGCGGTCGGCGCGTTTACGGGCGGGACTCTGCCGGTTCGAGCGCGCCAGTTTCAGCGACGCCGTGCCGGCGGGCGGGGTGGCGCTCATCGCCGCCAATGTAGACGAGGGTGCGTTCTAAGGAGCACACCTTCGGCTGATTTTCACAAGATTGAAACATCTCACTGACTGTCACATTCCTGTTACAAAAATGTCACCAAACTCTTTCACGAGAATGAAACAAGTTTGGGATTCGAGAGGGAGAACCTACGCGCCGATAATCCCACCCTTTCGAAAGGAACACACTTTTGATTCGCAATAGGTTGCTTGCAATCCTCATCGCGGTCGGAGGAACGGTTGGAGGCACGGCAGCCGTCTCGACCGCGAGCGCTTCGGCCGCCGGCCTGACCGGCGCGGGGTCGACCCTCGTCGCCCCGCTGATGACCAACTGGATCAATGGCTTCGAAATCAAAGAAGGCATCCCGGTCAAATACTCCGCCGTCGGCTCCGGCGAAGGCATCAAAGCGATCAGCAAAGGAACCGTCGACTTCGGCGCCTCCGACGCCCCGATGACCCCTGAACAGGAAGCCGGCTGCAACAGCTGCGTGACCATCCCGTGGGCCCTCTCGGCCACCGGCATCGGGTTCAATATCCCCGGCGTCAAGAAACTCAACCTGAGTGGCAAGGTGCTCGCCGGCATCTACTTCGGGACGATCACCAACTGGAACGACCCGAAGATCGCCAAGCTGAACCCGAAGACGAAGCTGCCGAACCTGGCGATCACCCCGATCTACCGGTCCGACGGCTCGGGTGACACCTACGCGTTCACCAACTACCTGTCGAAGATCAGCCCCGCGTGGAAGTCGGAAGTCGGCTACGCCACCACGGTCGGCTTCAAAGCCGGCGTCGGCGCCAAAGGCAACTCCGGCGTCACCTCGACGGTCGCCAAGACCCAGGGCTCGATCGGGTACATCTCGGCGTCCTACCTGATCGCTGCCGGTTCGCTCGGCGTCGCCGCCATCGAAAACAAGGCCGGCAACTTCGAGTTCCCGAACCTGAAGAACATCGAAGAAGCCGCCTCGACGGTGAAGTCCCTGCCGGCGAGCAACACCATCAGCATCACGAACCCGCCGAAGAAGGCGCCGGAAGCGTACCCGATCTCGACGTTCACGTACGCGATCGTCCCGCACACCGCGCCGCAGAAGCAGTTCCTGCAGCAGTTCCTGAACTACGCGATCACGAAGGGTCAGGTCTACGGTGCCGCCCTCGACTTCGCGCCGCTGCCGAAGGTCGTCGTGACGGCCGCCAAAAAGGCGATCGGCTCGCTCTAGGCGAACCGCGTCAAGCGCCGCGAGGCGCAGGCAGTTCCCCGCCGGCGCGGGGCCCTTCGGGCCTCGCGCCGGTTTTGTTTTGGCCGCCTAGGCGAAGGCCTGGGAGGCGCGGCGACGGAGGTCCGCGTTCAGCATCCCGGTGACCTGGCTCGGCGTCTCGCCGGCGGACGGGACGGCGGCGCCGATCAGGCCGCTGGCGCGGAAGCCGAAGAGGGGCGCGACGAAGCCGAGGTCGCGGATCTTGCGGACCAGGGCGACGGCGTCGCGGGTCTCGGCGTTGGGGCCGCAGAGGACGATCGCGGTCGGGTCGAGCGCACCGAGCGCCCGCTCGAGGCGCTCGTCGCCGAGTTCGTTGGAGAGGACGAGCACGCGGAAGCCGGCGCGGCGCAGCGCAAGGTCGAGCGCCTGGGTGTGGACCTCCTCGGCGTCGAGCCCCTTGCTCGAGTCGACCAGCAGGATCCCGGCCGGGCGCGAGGCGGCCGCGGCGAGACGACGGGCGCCATGCAGCCATCCGGTCGCCCAGCGGGCGGCGAACTCCAACTCGGCCGCGGCGGCGGGGTCGGCGGCGAGCTTGTCGACGGCGGGCAGCAGCAGCTCCTCCACCGTCCGCTCCAGCGGCCGCACCGCGAGGCTTTCCTCGATCGCGCGGTCGGCGGCGGACTCGTCGAAGCTCTGAAAGGCGGCGAAGAGCGAGTCATCCCCCACCGGCGCCGCCTGGCGCTGCTGGGCCAGCTGGATCGCGGAGGAGATGTTGCCGGTCTGGGCGAGCGCGTCGCGGAGCGTCTGCAGCTCGACCAGGTCGTAGTTGCGGTGGTTGCCGACGGTCCGCTTCGGCGTCGGGAAGCCATAGCGGCGCTCCCAACTACGCAGGGTGTTCGGGCTGACTCCTAGAACTTCGGCGGCGGCGTTGGTGCGGATCCCGGGCATGCGTGGCGAAATCTTGACAGCGGATTCACAGGTTTACGTCAGTTATCGGCAAATTTCGCGAAACCGTTAGCGATCTTGCAAATTCGTTCGGGGACGGTCGCGGGCGGCGGTCGTGCCCGCCGGGACGCTCAGTTGCTCTGCGCGAGACCGCCGACGCCCACCGGCTGACCCACCGCCCGGGCGCGCCACATCGCCGCGTCGGCTTTGTGGAGGAGCTGGTCGGCGTCGGCGCCGTGATCGGGGCAGGCGACGACTCCCGCCGTCACCGCGATCCGCAGCCCTCCGGCCTGCTCCAGCTCGTCGAGCTGGCCGAGGAGCCGCTCACACATCTGCATCCCTTCGACCGTGCGCAGGTTCGGGGCGAGCACCGCGATCGCCTGCTCCTCGAGGCGGAAGGCTTCGTCGACGATGCGGATGCTGTCGCGCAGGGCGGCGGAGACGATCGCCAGCGCCATCTCGGCGTCCACCCCGTCCTTGGTGTCGGGACCGGAGGTGTCGAAAACTGCGAGGCCGAAGGGGTGGCCGTAGCGGCGGTTGGTCTCGATCAGCTGGTCGAGCCGACGGCGCATGTGCCCCGGCCGGTAGAGGCTCGGCAGCTCTTCGCGCGGGGAGTTGATGAATTCAAGCGACCCGGCCCGGCCCTCGTCGCGGACCGCCTCGTAGGCGGCTTCGACCGCGGTCGCGGTGACCTCGCCGAAGTCCTCGGCCAGCCTCTGCGCCGCGGCGGCGAACTTCTCCCCCGCCGAGTCCCCGAGCTCCTCCCGCAGCGCGCCGAGCAACGAGGCGTGACGCTCGGCGACCTCGATCGCCATCCGACCGGGCCGGTCCAACCGGTCCCCGCTCTCGCACGACCGCCCGACGCTGTCATCTGGTGTTGCGGCCACGCCGGCAGACTGCCGAACGGACCGGACAGCGATTCCGTACCGACCCGCAAATTGCGGAATTACATTCGTCCAAATTCCGCGGCCAATTTTCCGTGGCTGATAGTCGAGGGGTGGCTGTGGCGGTGGCCGAGACGGTCGGGGATGGATGGCGAGGAGAAACTGCGACGCCGTTGAGGGAGACGTACGGGAGACCTGAAGTCCACGCTTCCGTGCGCGAGAGCGTGAGACGTCCTGAATTCCGTGCGTGTTGCACAACACCGCGGCGACGCTCGGTGAGTTGAGCCGCCTATGGCGGGCCTAACTCACCGAGCGGCGATCGGGGTCCGACGGAACCGTCTTGGAATCTCATGGAGGTCACAGCCTGCCAGGACCTCCATGAGACGCCCGGGGCACCGCCCCTAGGGCTGCCACCGCCGCCGGCACCCCCCTAGTTGTTCAGCATCGTCATCCCGGCCTCGTCGTAGCGCTCACCCCGCACGGCGCCCGGGGAGATCGCGGAGTCGAGGTCGGCCACCTGGGCGTCGCTCAGCTTCAGGTCCGCCGCGGCGGCGTTCTCTTCGACGCGCTCGGGCTTTTTGGTGCCCGGGATCGGGACCAGGTCATCGCCTTTGGCGAGGACCCAGGCGAGCGCCACCTGGGCGGGCGTGGCGCCGACGCCCTCGGCGAGCTCTGCCACCCGGTCGGCGAGGCGCAGGTTCTCCTCGAAGACATCACCCTGGAAGCGCGGGTTTGTGCGACGCCAATCGTCCTCGTCGAGTTCGTCGAGCGAGCGGATCTGCCCGGTGAGGAAGCCGCGGCCGAGCGGCGAGTAGGGGACGAAACCGATGCCCAGCTCGCGCAGCGTCGGCAGCACCTCGTCCTCGGGGTCGCGGGTCCACAGCGAGTACTCGGACTGCACCGCGGTCAGCGGATGGGTCGCATTGGCGCGGCGGATCGTCTCCGGCGCCGCCTCGGAGAGGCCGATGAAGCGCACCTTTCCTTCGGCGACCAGCTCGCCCATCGCGCCGACGGTCTCCTCGATCGGCACGTCCGGGTCGACCCGGTGCTGGTAGTAGAGGTCGATGTGGTCGGTGCCGAGGCGCCGCAGCGATTCGTCGCAGACCCGCGCCGCGTTCTCGGGGCTGCCGTCGACGCCTCGCGTCTCCCCACTGAAGTCGAAGCCGAACTTGGTCGCGATCTCGACCTCGTCGCGGCGCCCGGCGACGGCGCGCCCGACCAATTCCTCGTTGACGTAGGGCCCGTAGACCTCGGCCGTGTCGAGGAAGGTGACGCCGAGCCCGATCGCCCGGTGGATCGTCGCGATCCCGCCCTCTTCGTCGCCCGCCCCGTAGGCGTAGCTCATGCCCATGCAACCCAGTCCCTCGGCCGATACCTCGAAGCCCTGACTTCCAAGCGTCCTTCTATCCATCGATTCGATCCTCATATATGGCGATCTTGCGTTCGACGTAGGCCAGGTGGTCCTGCACCTCCGCCAGTTGGGCCCGTACCGACTCCCGGTGCTCCTCGAGCAGCGCCAGGCGCTCGCCCTCGTGGCGACCGGTCCGCACCAGCTCGTAGTAGCGACGGATACCCGCGATCGGCATGCCGGTCGCCCGCAGGCAGCGGATGGTCTCGACCCAGGCCAGGTCGGCTTCGCTATAGCGCCGGTGCCCGGAGGAAGCGCGGTCGACGTCGCCGATCAGCCCGGCGCGTTCGTAGTAGCGCCGGGTATGGACGCTGACCCCGTCGGCGCGGGCGGCGTCGGCGTTCGTCAGGCCGGTCTCGGCAGAGGCGGTGTGGGACTCCATACCTCGAGGTTACGAGTTAGAGCGCGCTCTAAGTCAAGGAAGGCGGTAGGCGGAGCGAGCCGTCGTCGCGCAGCGTGAACCCCGGGTTGTGCGCGACCTCCCAGAGGTGCCCGTCGAGATCGGCGAAATATGCGGCGTAGCCGCCGTAGAACGTCTCCGCCGCGGGTTTGGTGATCCGCGCGCCCGCGGCCTCGGCGGCCGCGACGATCGCGTCGACCTCCTCCCGCGAGCGCACGTTCTGCGCCAGCGCGATCCCGCCGAACCCGTCGGCGCGCGCGTCCTCCACCCCGGCGTCCGCCGCAAGCTTCTCCCGCCCCCAGAGGACGACCGCCGAGCCGCCGGCCTGGACGAACACGGTCTCCTCGATCTCCTTGCACTCCCAACCGAGCGCCTCGTAGAAGGCCTTGGCGGCGGCGAGGTCCTCGACCCCGAGGGTGATCAGGCTGATCCGTTGGTCCATCGGCAGAGGCTAGAGCCTTGCTCAGACCCCGACGCCCCCCGAGGCCTCGATCCGCTGGCCGGTGATCCAGTGGTTCGCGTCGCTCAACAAGGCGGTTATCACCGGGCCGATGTCGTCGGCGACCGCGTGGCGGCCCAGCGCGGTGTGTTCGGCGATCTGTTCCTGGAAGGCGGGCGTATCGCGAACGATCCCGCCGCTGAAATCCGTGGCGACGGCGCCGGGCGCGACGACATTGGCGCGGATCCCGCGCGGGCCGAGCTCCAGCGCCATGTAGCGGGTCATCACCTCCACCGCGCGCTTTACCGAGCCGTAGCC
>JAFDWG010000033.1 GCA_018268605.1 Actinomycetota bacterium
GACGTTGTTGCGCAGTTTCTCGATGCCCTCGAGCGCCTGCTGCATGCGTCGTTTGCCCTCGAACTCGAACGGTTTGGTGACCGCGCCGACGGTCAGCGCGCCGATCTCCTCCTTGGCGATCTCGGCGATGACCGGCGCCGAGCCGGTGCCGGTGCCGCCGCCCTCGCCCGCGGTGACGAAGACCATGTCGGCGCCCTTCAGCGCCTCCTTGATCTCGTCGCGGGACTCGGCCGCGGCGCCCGCGCCGACCTCGGGGTTGCCGCCCGCGCCGAGGCCGCGGGTCAGCTCCTGGCCGATCGAAAGCTTGATGTCGGCGTCGCAAGCCTGGAGCGCCTGCGCGTCAGTGTTGACGGCGACGAACTCGACGCCGCGGATGCCCGCGTCGATCATGCGGCTGACCGCGTTCGTGCCGCCGCCACCGGCGCCCACGACCTTGATCACCGCTAGGTAAGTCGATTCCATCTCCCGATTTCTTTCTGGTTGGTGACTGCCGCGCCTCCTCCAACCAATTCGGCGTCGAGGTCCAGCCACCTGTATGTGAGTTGAGCCTTGTTCTGTCCGAGCCTGCAGTGATGCTCAAGGGTTCCCTGGGCGGTCGCGAACTCGGAAATTGCGCTTGAACGTAGGGCATTCTTGAAGGTCTGTCAAACGACCCTCGACGTCCTGCAAGGCAGATTTCTCAACCGAGGCTTGAGGGTTTTTCGAGTCTCACCCTATGGTCGAGGGTTGGCCTCCAGGCGGCATTCCGCCTCAGGATGCGGGCGGCAGTTCGTGTTCTTCCCCGAAGACGGTGGGGCGCGTAGGCGCGTGCACGTCTACATAACTGAGCATCGTCACGGACGGATCGGCAAGGACCGCCGCCGCCGCTTTCCACTTCCTCTCCGCCCCGGTGTCGTCGCCGAAGCGGATTTCGATGCCGGAGGTGAAGCGGACATCCACCCCGGTCTTGCCGTAGTCGGTACTCGCGATGTAGCGGCGAAGGGCCTTCGGCGCGGCGGCGATCACGTGCACCTGTTCGAGCACGTGGCCCTTCACCCGGTCACCCTTCGGGCGCTCTTTCAGGGGCAGCACCGGCAGACGTTGGATGTGTGCGCTCTTGTCCTTGGGCTTCTGCTTCAGGCGCCCGAGCAGCCTGCCGTCGCTGCCGACCACGATCACCTGCTTGCCTTCGCCGATCTGAGCAACCGCCCGCACGGGCGCCGCCGTGGCCAACGGGGTCGAGGAGCCGCGCAGGGCAAACCAGTAGACGGCCACCCCGACCACCGCCAGGGCGACGAAGACCAGGCTCAGGCGCTTCACCCGACCCACCCGGGAACCTCCACGTCGCCGAGCACCTGGACCTCCGGCTCCAGCTCGACCCCGAACTTCTCCAGAACGCGACGCCGGCCCTCCGCCATCAGCGCGAGGACGTCAGCGGTCGTCGCCTCCCCCATGTTCTCGACGAAGTTGGCGTGCTTCTCGGAGAAGCGGGCGCCGCCGACCTGGAGGCCGCGGCAACCGGCCGCCTCCAAGAGCTGCCCGGCGGAAAGGCCCTCGGCGCGCTCGTCGCCTGGGTTCTTGAAGGTCGAGCCGAACGTCTTGATCCCGGAGGGCTGGGCCTCGCGCCGCCGGCCGCGCATCGAGGCGAGCGTCGCCTTGATCTCCTCCGGGTCACCGGGCGTGAGCGCGAACGAGGCGCGGGAGACGACTTCGCCCGGGCCGAGGTTCGAGTTGCGGTAGACGAAGTCGAAATCCTCCGGAGAGCGTCGCTCCGTGCCCTCGGCGTTCGTGACCTCGACCCACTCGAGGACCTCGGCCAGCTGCCCGCCGTAGGCGTTGGCGTTCATCCGCACCGCGCCACCGACGGTCCCGGGGATGTTGATCCCGAACTCGAGGCCGGAGAGCCCCCAGTTCGGGGTCTTGCCTGCCGCGGAGGGCAGACGGGCGCCGCCGCCGCACAGCAGGTGGGAGCCGTCCCGCTCGACCTCGGTCAGCGCGCCGCCCAGCTTCATGGCGAGTCCTCGGAATCCGTCATCCGCTACGAGAAGGTTCGATCCCGAGCCCATCACTCCTACCTCGACCCCGCTTTCTTTCGCCCAGGCGAGGAGGGCCGCGAGCTCGTCCTGGGTCTCCGGGCGGGCGAAATAGTCGGCCGGGCCGCCGGTGCGGACGGTGGTGAGGCGGGCCAGGGGGAAATTTCGCTCGATGCCGGCGGACGACTCGAGGGATCCTTCGCTCACGAATTGCGGGGAGGTTCGCCCAGGGTCCCCCGAGTCGCCCTTCACGAGGGACTCCCCCAGCTTGAAGACGTCGCCCGCTCCGACGGTCACCATGAAAGAGCCGGCCGGCAGCGATTCGAGGCGTCGGGAGAGGAACGCCTCGGCCTTGGCTGCGGTCGGCAGCCAGGCGACGGGTTTGCCGCGGCCCGCGTCGGCGGCGGCGCGGGCGACGTCGAGGCCGCTGACCCCGGCGAGGGGGCCCACCGGCTCCTCGCGCGCGGCGTAGATGTCCAATACCGCGACCTCGTCGGCCAGGGCCAGGGCGGCGCCGAACTGGGTGGCGAAGACCTTCGTCCGCGAGTAGAGGTGCGGCTGGAAGACGGCGAGGAGGCGCGGCGGATCCAGTCCGCGCAGGGCCGAGAGCGCGGCGCGGACCTCGGTGGGGTGGTGGGCGTAGTCGTCATATATGCGGACTCCGCCCCGTTCACCCTTGACCTCGAGCCGCCGCCGCACGCCGCGGAAGTCGGAAAGCGCCGCCGCGGCTCTGTCGAGGTCGAATCCGGCCGCCCCGAGCGCGGCCAAGCAGGCACGCGCGTTCTGCACGTTGTGAGTCCCGGGCACGGCAAGCTCGAGGTTTGCGGGCCCGGGAGCTTCCACCGAGAACTCGACCGGGGAGTCGACCTGCCGGCGAACCTCCTCGACGGCGCCGCCCCCTCGGCTCGGCGCGGGCAGGACGGCGACCCGGGCCTTGCGGGCGAAACCGGCGAAGGCCTCGATCAGCGGCTCCAGCGAGCCCCATTTCGAGTGGTGGTCCATCTCCACGTTGGTGACCACGGCGATCTCGGGATCGAGGCGCAGGAAGCTGCCGTCTGACTCGTCGGCCTCGGCCACCACCCACTCGCTCTCGCCCCAAGCGGCGTTGGCGGGCGCGCCGTCGGGGCCGAGCCCGGGGACCTCGCCGCCGACGAAGAATGCCGGGTCGGCGCCGAGGCCGCGCAGCGCCCAGACCGCCATCGCGGTCGTCGTCGTCTTCCCGTGCGTCCCGGCGATCGCGATCAGTCGCTTCTCCGCGCACAGCTCGGCCAGCAATTCGCCGCGGTGGATCACCTTCTGGCCGCGCTCGCGGGCCAGGGCCAGCTCCGGGTTCTCGGCGGCGATCGCGGTCGAGACCACCACCTCGGCGCCCTCCGGCAGGTTCCCGGCGTCGTGGCCGATCCGCGGCTCGAGGCCGGCGGAGCGCAGGCGCTCCATATAAGAGGACTCGCTGCGGTCGCTGCCGGTGACCGTCGCGCCGAGCTCGGCGCAGACGATCGCGAGCCCGCTCATCCCGGCACCGCCCATGCCGATGAAGTGAAGCTTCCGCTCCGACCAGTCGCTCATCGACTTGCCTCCCGGTGACTTTGGCGCGCGGCCCGTACCCGCGTCATCGGGCCGCCGCCTCAAGAACTTGGTCCGCGATCACGCGCGCCGCTTCCGGCTTCGCCAGTCCGCGCGCGGCGGCGCACATCACGTCCAAGCGTGCCGGGTCGCCGAGGATTCCGCGGACCTCGGCCCGGAGCGCCTCCGGGTCGAGCGCTCCGTCGTCGACGATCGTCGCCGCTCCCCCCCGCTCCATCCACTGCGCGTTGGTGCGCTGGTGATCGGCGGTGGCGTAGGGATAGGGCACCAGGACCGCCGGGCGTCCCGCGGCGACGAACTCGAAGACCGAGCCGCCGGAGCGCCCCAGGATCAGGTCGCTCGCCGCCAGGACATCGCCCAGGTTCGGTTCGTAGGAGATCAACTCGTAGCCCTCCTTATATGGAGCGCTCGCGAGTCGCTCGCGCAACTCGGCGAAGTCGCGCCGGCCCGCCACGTGCAGGACCCGGAAGTCACGACCCTCGCGCTCGGCGAACGCCGCGATCGCGGCGAAGTTGACCGACC
Organism: Actinomycetota bacterium; assembly: GCA_018268605.1. Taxonomy (GTDB): domain Bacteria; phylum Actinomycetota; class Thermoleophilia; order Solirubrobacterales; family 70-9; genus VAYN01. The sequence goes on from JAFDWG010000033.1 coordinate 4,119, forward strand.
GCGCGCCGAGGCTGCCACCGACCACCAGCAGCGTCCGCTCGCCCTCGTCGATCCCGAAGCGCGCCCGGGCCGCCGCCCGGTCCGCCGCCAGCACCGCCTCGGGCACCGGCCGTCCCGTCACCAGGTAGGGATCGCCCTCGCGCCCCTCGATCGGGAACGCCAGGCACACCCGCCGCGCCCGCCCGGCCAACAGGCGGTTCGCCAGGCCCAGGTGGCTGTCGGCCTCGGTGAGGACCAGGGGCTTGCGCCCCAGGACCGCGGCCATCCCGGCCGGCGCCGCGACGTAGCCGCCCGCGCCCATCACCACGTCCACGCCTCGCCGGCGCAGCACGCCGCGCGCGGTGCCGACCGCGGCCAGCGCCTCGAAGCCGGCCCGTGCCGCGCGCAGCGGATTGCGCCGGTCGATGCCGTGCACGTCCAGGAAGTCGATCTCGTAGCCCGCGGCGGGCACCAGGTCCGCCTCGGCCTTCTCGCGCGTGCCGAGGAAGCTGACCTCGGCACCGCTCTTACGGAGCTCGTCGGCGACTGCCATGGCGGGCACCACGTGCCCCGCGGTTCCCCCCGCCGCCACCACCACTCTTGGCCCTTCTGGCACCGCCGGCACCGCTCCTTTCACGTGCGGGCGAGCGCCCGCCATTGACGACTTTCAGTCTGCCGGACGAGGTGGACCGGCTTTCGCCGCCGCGTCCCCGCGCCATCGTCGCGGTGCCGCCGCGGGCGACGTTCAGGATCAGCCCGATCGCGAACAGGCAGGTCAGCATCGCCGAGTTCCCGTAGGAGATCAGGGGCAACGGCACGCCGGTCAGCGGCGCCATCCCCATCACCGCGAAGAGGTTGATCATCGCCGTCGCCAGCACCATCGAGGTCAGTCCGGCGACGAGGATCTTGCCGTAGTTGTCCTTCGCCTTCTGGGCGATCCGCAGGCCGGCGAAGCCGAACATGCCGAAGAGGCCGACGACCCCGAGGATGCCGACCAGGCCGAGCTCCTCGCCGATCACCGCCGAGATCATGTCGGTGTGGGCCTCGGGGAGATAGAAGGCCTTCTGGACGCCGTTGCCGATGCCGACGCCGAACAGGCCGCCGGAGCCGAGCGCGATCTTCGCCTGTGCGGCCTGGAAGCCCGCGCCTTCCGTGTCGTTGCCCGGGCTGAGAAAGCTGGTGAGGCGCGCCATCCGGTAGGGCTCGACGAGCGTCAGCAGCAGGACGCAGACGCCGATGAAGAGCGCAATCTTGCCGAGGTCCCGCGGCGCGGCGCCGGCCGCGATCAGGGTGGCGCCGACGGCGAAGGCGATCACCATCGTCGTCCCCATGTCCGGCTGCAGCATCACCAGCAGGCAAGAGGCGCCGGTGACGAGGAGGACCGGCATGAAGCCTTGGATCGAGCGGATCCGCTTCGGTTCGCGGGCGAGCAGGTCGGCGGCGTAGAGGACGAGGGCGACCTTGGCGATCTCCGATGGCTGGATCTGGAAGGTGCCGCCGCCGATCCAGCGGGTCGCGCCGTTGACGTTCTGCCCGATGCCGAGCACCGCGACCAGCAGGAGGATCGCGCCGCCGAGGATGATCGGGGTCGCTTTCCGGATCGTCAGCAGGCTGAAACGGGCGGTGAAATGCATGACGACGAGGCCGATCGCCCCGACCGCCAGCGTGCGCTGCAGATAGTAGGCGGAGTCGGCGAGGCCGCCGTTCTGGAGGACCTGGGTGGTCGAGGAGGCGGAGAAGACCATCACCGCGCCGAACGCGAGCAGGCAGAGGGTCGCGGTGAGGAGCAGGCTGTACTCGGTCGAGACGGCGAGCGCCTTGGACTTCTTGCGCTTCTTCTTCGACTTCGACCTGGCGGGGCGCGCGCGACCGAGCGCGACCTCGAGGGCGCTCATGGGCGCTCCGCCTCGAGGCCGGCCACGATCTGCCGGAACCGCTCGCCGCGCGCCTCGAAGTCGGGGAAGGCGTCGAAGCTGGCGCAGGCGGGCGAGAGCAGGACGACCTCGCCGGGCTTCGCCGCGGCGGCGGCGGTGCGCACGGCGTCCTCGAGATCGGCGGCACGGTGGAGCGGCACGCCCGCCCCGGCCAGCGGCGCGAGCTCGGCGGCCAGGCGCTCGGCGGTGTCGCCGAGGAGGTAGGCGGCGACCGCGCGCTCGCGCAGCGGATCGATCAGCGGCGCGAACGGTTCTCCCTTCTCGCTGCCGCCGAGGATCGCGTGGACACCTGCGTCGAAGCTGCCGATGCCGACGATCGCCGAGGTGACGTTGGTCGCCTTCGAGTCGTTGACGAAGCGGACCCCGTCGATCCCGGCGACCGGCTCGAGGCGATGGGGGACGCCACCGAAGCTGCGCAGGCCGGCGACCACCGCATCGCGGTCGATCCCGAAGGCGAGCGCCGCAGCTGCGGCGGCCATCGCGTTCTCGACGTTGTGCTCCCCGGGGACGCCGAGCTCGGCCGTCTCGATCAGCGGTTCGCCGTCCCAGAAGATCGTCCCGCCCGCCGCCGCAACCTCGCAATCTGGCGAGGCTCCGCGACAGAACTCGATCCGCCGCGCGCAGCCGCCGAGGTCGACGCCCGCCAGCTCGGGATCGTCGCCGTTCCAGACCGCGACGTCGTCGTTCCCCTGGTTGGTGAAGATCCGCAGCTTCGCGCTCCGGTAGGCAGGCATGTCGCCGTGGCGGTCGAGGTGATCCGGCGCCAGGTTCAGGAAGATCGCGCCCTCGGGGGCGAAGAGGCTCGAGTCCTCGAGCTGATAGCTGGAGGCCTCACAGACGACGGTCGCGTCGGGCTCGATCTCAGCGACCAGGCCGGCCAGCGGGACGCCGACGTTGCCCGCCACCGCGACCGGCTCGCCGGCGGTGCGAAAGACGTGGCCGAGCATCTCGACGGTCGTCGTCTTCCCATTGGTCCCGGTGACGGCGAGGAAGCGGTTGGGCAGGGCGCGCCAGGCAAGCTCGAGCTCCCCCGTCACCTCGATCCCCCGCTCCAGAGCGGTCGCGATCACCGCCGCCTCCCGGGGAACCCCCGGGCTCTTGACGACCGTATGCGTGCCCTCGAGTTGTGCCAGCCCATCCGTATCCAGGGTTACTTCGACGCCGAGCTCCGAAAGTCCTTCCGCGCCCTCGGGATGCCCCGAATCGATCGCCCGGACCCGCTCCCCCCGCGCCGCCAGGAGTCGCGCCGCGGCCTGCCCCGAGCGGGCGAGCCCGACGACGAGGAATGGTCCGCGCGGCAGCGGTGGCCGCACTTCCTTGGCGGGGATGAGGGACATAACTCCGTCATTCGCCCCGCCGGCCCGTCCCCCTGCGCCGGACCACGGAAACGAGGCGGGGCCCGCCGCCGGGCGCCCCGAGCCATCCGCACAGGGAATCCCGACGGCGGTCGATCGCCGCCTCGATATGCGCTTGTGGCCCCCTTGCCTTTCGCGCGCTCCCGCTCATTTTGGGGGAGCAAATTCACCCTATTTCGATGACCACAAAACGGTCAAGGACCCTAATCGAAAGCCCTACGTAATTTCGAGGAGAGAGAAATCAAGGAAAGGGGCTTCTCCTGTCCCTCCCCGCGATCTGAGGCGATCTGGGCCGGCCTCGCAAGGAATTCGCCCTTCGGGCTCACACCCCGCCTTCGGCGGGGGTCGCGAGCCGAGGGGAGCGCACTACAAGAGCGTGACCCGAGACGAGCGCCCGAGGACACCGCGAGGCGCCCCCAGATCGCCTCAGATCAGTGGCCGATGGAGTGCTGGTAGAGGGTGAAGCCGATCCCGGAGCACACTGCGGCGATGATCCAGAAGCGGAGCATGATCTTCGTCTCCGACCAGGCCATCATCTCGAAGTGATGGTGCAGGGGCGCCATCAGGAAGACGCGGCGGCGGAAGGTGCGGAAGGAGAAGACCTGGAGGAGGACCGAGAGGGCCTCGATCACGAAGATGCCGCCGATGATGATCAGCAGGATCTCGGTCTGGGTCATCACCGCCATCGCGCCGATCGCGCCGCCGAGGCCGAGCGAGCCGGTGTCCCCCATGAAGATCGAGGCCGGGAAGGCGTTGTACCAGAGGAATCCGATGCAGGCACCGACCAGGCAGCAGCCGAGCAGGGCCAGATCGGGCTGGCCGTTGGAGACGAAGGCGATCGCGGTGTAGGTGAGGAGGACGATCGCGCAGGAGCCGGCGGCGAGGCCGTCGAGGCCGTCGGTGAGGTTGACCCCGTTCGAGGTCCCGGCGATGACGAGGAAGACGAGGACGAAGTAGAGGACCGGACCGAGGTAGATGCTGCCGTCGCCGATGCGGATGTAGAGGCGCGGTTCGAGCCCGACCGAGTGGCGCGCCACCCACCAGAGGAAGAGCGAGAGGACCAGCTGGCCGAGCAGCTTGTAGCGGCCGGAAAGGCCGAGCGAGCGTCGTTTGACGATCTTGATGTAGTCGTCGGCGAAGCCGAGCGCGGCGCAACCCAGGGCGACGACGAAAACCGCCATCGAGGAGGCATCGCGGTCGGAGAGGATGAGGAACGGCACGCAGATCGAGGCGAAGATGATCAGGCCGCCCATGGTCGGCGTCCCCGCCTTGGCGTGGTGCTCCTGCGGGCCCTCCTCGCGGATGTGCTGGCCGAACTCGCGCACCCGCAGGTATTCGATGAATTTGGGCCCGAGGAAGATGCAGATCAGCATCGAGGCCATGCCCGCGATGAGGATTTCGCCCATGGCTATTCGGTCCCTACCTGCAGCTCGACCGCGATTCCCTCCATACCGACCGACCGCGATCCCTTGATCAGGACGACGTCGCCCGCTTCGAGGTGGGTCTCCAGCCACTCCACCGCCTCGCCCGGATCGGCGACCAGTTCGTCCGGCTCGTAGTCGCGCGCCAAGGCGCCGACCCCAAGGACGTAGTCGGTGCCCTTCTCGCGCGCATACTCGCCGACCGCCCGGTGGTAATCCGCGGATTCGGGGCCCAGCTCCCCCATCCCGCCGAGTACGGCGACCGTGCGCATCCCACCGAGAATCGCAAGCTGGTCGAGCGCCGCGCGCATCGACACCGGGTTGGCGTTGTAACAGTCGTTCACGAGGAGGATCCCGTCCGCGAGCTTGATCTGTTCGCCGCGGAACCGTGAGAAGCCTATGCCGTCCGCCCGGACGGCCATGTCCGAGAGGTGCGCTCCGAGCGCGATCCCTCCCCCGATCGCGGCGAGCGCGTTGGTCAAGTTGTAGGGCTCGTTGAAGGGGAACTGGAAACGTTCCTGCTCGCCGACCGCCCTGATCAGGGCCGAGAGCTTTGCCGACTCGATGGAGGCTTCGCTCGCGCTGACGTCGCCGCCATCGCCGAAGCGGAGCAGGCGCGGCGCGCGCTCCAGGTGGGGCTCGAGCTCACCGGCCGCGACCGGGGCGACGACGACACCCTCGGCAGGCAGTGCGTCGATCACCGCCGCCTTCTCCGCTGCGATCGCCTCGATCGAGCCCATCTGCTCGACGTGCACGGGGCCGACGTTGGTGACGATCGCCGCGTCGGGCTCGGCGATCGCGGCCAGCTCGGCGATCTGGCCGAAACCCCGCATCGCCATCTCGAGCACGAGGATCTCGGTGTCGTCAGGCGCCTCGAGGATCGTCAGCGGCAGCCCGATCTCGGTGTTGAAGTTCTGCGCGTTGGCGTGGACCCGCCCGGGCAGAAGGGTGCGGGCGATGTCCTTGACAGACGTCTTGCCGACCGACCCCGTAACACCGAGGACGCGGGCCCCGAGGGCGCGGCGGTTGGCGGTGGCGAGCGATTGCAGCGCCGCGAGCGGATCGTCGGCGGCGAAGATCCAGGCGGAGCCAAACGGGGAGACAGGATCTGAACCTGCGACCGATTTGCCCCCAGCGTCGACCAGCCGGTCGGCGTGCTCGGGTCCCACCACGACCCCCCACGCCCCCGCCTCGATCGCGCCTGCGGCGAACTCGCCGCCGTCGCGGTTCTCGCCGCGCAGGCCGAAGAAGAGGTCCCCCGGCCCGGCGCTCGAGGAATCGATGACCGCCCGGCGCGGCGGCTCGGTCGAGCCCTCGGCGAGGACCTGCGCCCCGGTCGCCGCCGCAATCTCCGCGCCGCCGAGCCTCACGCCGGGCTGCCCAGCTTGCGCAGCACCTCGCGGGCGACCTCACGGTCGTCGAACGGGATCTTCCGGCCGCCCTCGAACTCCTGGCCCTGCTCATGGCCCTTGCCGGCGATGACGACCGTGTCTCCAGGCTCCGCGCGCCCGAGCGCCAGCGCGATCGCGGCGTGGCGGTCGACCTCGATCACCAGCTCGGCCTCGCCCTCGCGGGCGCCGGCGGCGACTTCGGCGACGATCGCCTCGGGGTCCTCGGAGCGCGGGTTGTCGGAGGTGACGACGGCGAGGTCGGAGAGCACTCCCCCGGCCCGGCCCATCAGCGGCCGCTTGGCCTTGTCGCGGTCGCCTCCCGCGCCGAAGACGGAGATCAGCCGCCCCGGGGTCAGCCGTCGCGCCGCCCGCAGCACGTTCTCCATCGAGTCCGGCGTGTGGGCGTAGTCGACGAGGACGGCAAAGCCCTGGCCCTCGTCGATCGGCTCGAAGCGCCCCGGCACCCGCGCCGCCCCGGCAAGGCCGGCCGCCGCCGTCTCCGGATCCACCCCGAGCGCCAGCGCTGCCGCGAAGGCCCCGAGCGCGTTCGCCACGTTGAAGTGCCCCGGCATCCCCGTCCGCACCCGCACCTCCGTGTCGACGGGCCGAAAACCCGTCATATGGTCCGGTTTTCGGCCCGTCAACACCGTGAACTCGGCGCCCATCGCGTCGAATTCGACGTCCACGGCGCGATAGTCGGCTTCGGCGTCCTCGGCGCTGAACGTGAGGCACTCGAATTCCTCGGCCAGGCGCCGCCCGTAGGAGTCGTCGACGTTGACGATCCGCACGCCCGGGTCAGCTTCGAAGAGCAGCCGCTTGGCGGCGAAGTAGTCCTCCATGTCGGAGTGAAAGTCGAGGTGGTCCTGGGTCAGGTTGGTGAAGAGCGCGACGTCGAAGTTGATCGCGTCGGCGCGGTGGAGGACCATCGCGTGGGAGGAGACCTCCATCGCTACCGCCTCGTCACCGCCCTCGATCATCCGCCGGAACGTCCGCTGGAGGTCGATCCCCTCCCCCGTCGTCCGGACGACCGACTCCTCCTCCCCGCCGACGACCTGCTTCACCGTGCCCATCAGCCCGGTCTGTATCCCGGCCGCTTCGAGGATCTCCCGCACCAGGTAGGCGGTCGTCGTCTTGCCGTTGGTCCCGGTGACGCCGACGACCTTCAGCTCGGCCGTCGGGTCGCCGTGGAAGGCCGCCGCGAACGGCGCCATCGCCGCTCGCGCGCTCGGCAACACGACCTGCGGGACCGGGACGTCGAGCTCCCGCTCGACCACCAGCGCGCTCGCCCCCGCCTCGACCACCTGCGCCGCGAACTCGTGCCCGTCGCGCCTTTCCCCGGCCACGCAGAAGAAGAGCGTCCCGGGCCCGGCTTTGCGCGAGTCGTAGGCCAGGTCGGCGATCTCGACCGTGGGATCTCCCACGATCCTGGCTCCCTCCACGTCGGAAGCGGCCGCAACGAGGTCAGCAAGTCTCATCAGCGCGATTCTAGGTAGACCGTCGGGTGCCCCTCGCCGGAGCCGCCGCGCCGCCTATTCCTGCGGGACGCCGAGGTAAGGAAGGGAGAACGCCGCGATTTCGCCGAATGCCGGGGCCGCCACCGAGCCGCCGTAGATTTCGCCTTCCGGCTCGTCGACGATCACCGCGCAGAGGAACTTCGGGTTCATCGCCGGCGCCATGCCGATGAAGGAGGCGATGTATTTCGTTTTCGAGTAGCCACCGTTTTCGGCGACCTGCGCGGTGCCTGTCTTGCCCGCCAGCGTGTAGCCGGGGACGCTCACCTCGGCCGCGGTCCCTTCCGGCCCGAGCACGCCCTCGAGCATCTTGCGCACCTGTTCGGCGGTCCGCGGGCTGATCACCCGATGGCCTTTCGGCTCGTGGACCTTTTCTTCGCCGACCCGCTTGACCAGCTGCGGCGGCCGCTCGACCCCATCGGTAGCGATCGCGGCATATCCCTGCATCATCTGCATCGGCGTCACCGCGGCGCCCTGGCCCATCGGCAGGTTGCCGATGGTCGCGCCGGAGTATTCGCTCAGTTTCGGCACGATCCCGTGTTCCTCATTGGGGAACTGGATCCCGGTCGGCTTGCCGAAGCCGAATTTTTCGACCCACTTGCTGTAGTTCGTCGCGCCGATCTTCTGGCCGATCTCGACCGCGCCGATGTTCGAGGAACGCGCCAGGATCTGTTCCACGGTCATCGTCTCGGTCCCGTGTTCCTCGGCGTCGTGGATGATCCGTTCGCCGACTTCGATCGCCGGCGGGATGACGAATTCGGTGGTCGGCGTGACCAGGCCTTCTTCCAGCGCCGCGGAGACGGTGAACGCCTTGAAGGTCGAGCCCGGTTCGTAGTTCAGGTTCGTTGCCTGGTTCAAGAGTTCTTCGTTCGACTTGACCTTGTCAAGTTCCCCCGGGTCGATCGGCGGCCAGTTCGCCATCGCCAGGATTTCCGAGGTTTCCGGGTTCATCACGATCGCCGTCGCGCCTTTCGGCGAGTACGTTTCGCCGACTTTGGTCAGGACCCGTTCGGTTTCCTCCTGGATCACCGGATCGAGGGTGAGTTCGATGTCTTCGCCGTCGCGGGCTTCCTTCACCGTTTCCAGCTTGATCGGGTCGCCGAGGGCGTCGGTGACGATCCGGCGTTCGCCTTCTTCACCCGCCAGCGCTTCGTTCTCACCCAGCTCGACCCCGGTCAGCCCCACCCCTTCGTTGCTGACCACGCCGATCGTCTGCCCCGCCATTTCGCCCTGCGGGTAGGTGCGCCGGCTGCCCGGGATCTGTTCGATCCCTTCGATGCCGAGCTTTTCGATCTTCATCGCGGTCGAGAGATCGACGTCTTTCGCCAGGTAGGCGAAGCCCGATTCGGTGTTCAGCGCCTTCAGGATCTTGGCTGGCTTCTGTTTCAGGATCGGGGCCAACTCGTTGGCGGCTTTGACCTTCTTCTTCACCAGGTAAGGAGTAGTGACGATCGTCGCCGCGTCTTCGGAGGAGGCGAGGCGGGTGCCGTTGCGATCGAGGATCGCGCCGCGCAGCCCGGGCACCATCACCGTCTGCGTCTGCTGGTTCAGCGCCTGGGACGACAGTGTCGACGCTTCCACCCCCTGCAACCAGAAGGCGCGGCAGACGACGAGGAGGAAGGCGACGAGAAAGCCGGCGAAGAGGAGTCCGATGCGTCGCTCGATCAGGCGCATCGCGTCGTTAACCCGCCGGCGCTTCCGTCACGCCTTCGGATGCGAGGAGTTCTGCGTATTCGCGTTCGAAGCCTTCGATCTGTTCGGGCGTGAACTGGCTCAGGTCTTCGGAGGATTCCGCGCCGGGCACGGCTTCTTCGCCGGTGGCGGTGGCACCGGCAGCTGCGACTTCTTCGCCCGAGGAGGAGCCTTCGGTCGAGGTCGCGCTTTCGGTTGACGTCGCCCCTTCGCCCGTCGCGCCTTCTTCGCTCGCGGCTTCGCCTTCGGAGGTCGTACCAAGCGCCGGCGCGGCGGCGCCGAGACGGGAGGCGGCTTCCTTCACGTCGCCGGCCCTCGCCTCGATCAACTGAGGTGCTTTTTCGGTCGGCATCGCGAGGCCAAGCCCAGCGGCCTCGTGACGCATCCGAGCCTGGCCCAACACGGTCGCGACCCGGCTCTGCAGCATCGAGTTCTCTTTGCCCAGCAGAGTGTTCTTGGCGTCGATCTTGCCGCTCGAGGCGGCGAAGCTCAGCGTCACTACGTTGAGGGCGACGATCCCGACCAGGAGCACGCCGAGCAGCCCGATCCAGAGACGCCCACGGGTGAGGCGGTGGATCAGGCCGGACTCGGGAAGCTGGGTGACGCCGACGGCGGCGCGGCCGACGTGGCCCGCGGCGATCGGGATCACGCTTGCGGGACGACGTTTCGGCGCGACTTTGCGGCGCGCGGGCTTGCGGGCGGGGGCGACCTTCGCGGCGGCGGCGCCCACCCCCGGCGACGCTTTGCGCCGCGGCGCCGCCTTGGTCGCGGGGCCGGCGCTCGCTTTCCGACCGCCCGGCTTGGCGGGCGGATCGTCAAGGCGGATCTTGCGCGGTTTGCCCGGTGCGGGTCGATCGCGTGGGCGCTTCTTCGGCTCCGGCGGCGCGGTGCGCGAGGGCGGCGGCGCGGCCTGGGAGGCCGATTTGAGCTTCGGCGCGGCGACGGCCATCAGGCATCCACCCCGCTCGGGGCCTCGGCGCCGCTCTCGGCGGTGGTGTCGAAGGCGATCTTGACGGCGGCGCGCAGGTGGGCCGAGCGCGAGCGCGGGTTGTCCTCCATCTCCTCCGGGCTCGGCGCGATGGCGCGGCGGGTCAGGAGGTCGGCCTCGGGCTCGTGGCCGCAGACGCAGACCGGGATCTCCGGCGGGCAGATACAACCGGTCGCCTTCGCGGCGAGGAACTGCTTCACCGGCCGGTCCTCCAGCGAGTGGAAGGAGATCGCAGCGAAGCGGCCGCCGATCGGCAGCATGTCCCAGGACAGGGGCAGCACCTCGTTCAGCAGGTCGAGCTCCCCGTTGACGGCGATCCGCAGGGCCTGGAAGGTGCGCTTCGCCGGGTGGCCGCCTCCGAAGCGGGCCGAGGCCGGCATCCCCGCCTGCACCGCGGTGACGAGTTCGCCGGTGGTGCGCAGCGGACGGCGCGCGACGATCTCACGGGCGATGCCACCGGCGTGGCGCTCCTCGCCGAAGCGGCGCAGCACCTGGCCGATCCGGCTCTCCGGCCACTCGTTCACGAGGTCGGCGGCGCTGAAGCCTTGGCGCGGGTCCATCCGCATGTCGAGCGGCGCGTCGTAGGAGTAGGAGAACCCCCGCTCCCAGGCGTCGATCTGCATCGAGCTCATTCCCAGATCCATGTAGACCATGTCTGGGCGAATTCCTTCGCCTTGCAGCGCACGAAGTCCTGCAACGAAATCCGCGCCGACGAAAAGCGCGCGGCACGGGGCCTCGGCGGCGAAACGGCTGAAGCGCTCGGCGGCGGCGGGGTCGCGGTCGATGCCGATCAGCGTCCCTTCCGGCCCGAGGCGCTCCGCGATCAGGCGCGCGTGGCCGCCGGCGCCGAAGGTGCAGTCGACGGCGGTCTGGCCCGGCTCGGGGCCGAGCAGGTCGACCAGCTCGGGCGCGAGGACGGGCTCGTGCTCGCGGGTCACGAGAGCGAGGGGACGCGGCCCGCCGGCGGGCGCGTGGGAGAAGGTGGGAGTGCGGGCGGCATGAAGTCTCATGGTTACGCGGCGCCCGCTCCGGCGAGCCCCTCGGCGATCTCGGGCGCTGCCGCGTCCAGTTCTTCCTCCTGCTTGGCCCAGGCCTCGGCGTTCCAGATCTCGAGGTACTCGCCGGCGCCGATCACGACGCATTCCCCCTCGAGGCCGGCGTGCTCCAGCAGAGGCTTCGGGATGCGGATGCGACCCGCGGAGTCGAGCTTCTCGTCGAACGAGCCGCCGTGGAAGCGGCGGCGCAGGGCGCGGGCGTCTTTGCCGAAGGGGCTGTGGGGCGAGAGGAAGCGGTCCGACAGCTCCTCGAACTCGGCGGTCGTATGCACCCAGACGCAGGGGTCGAAGCCCTTGGACAGAACCACTCCGTCTGCAAGTTGGCTACGGAAACGGGAGGGCACGGTAAGTCGATCCTTGCTGTCCAGGCTGTGCTCATAGAGGCCCCGAAATGCCATTTCGGTGTCCTTTCTGAGCGCGGGTTCGAGGTCGGAAAAGAGTTGGGACCGGAGTGATGAGGTGGGAGGAGCCTCACCACCCCGGTCCTGGGCTTCAACTCGAGCGCCACTTTGACACACATTCCCCCACAACGCAACACAACCCCACCATGAAATCCCATTTGCAGGTAGACCCTGGGCAGGAATCGGCCCCCGCGAACGCGAATTCGCTGCGCTGGACGAAGCTCACGCGGCTCCTGCGGCTCCCGGAAAACCCGTGGCCGGCTCTTCGGCGCCGTGGTGGGAGGCGGGATCCTCGGCCTGCTGATCAACCCGGCGACCGCCTGGATCCTCCCCGCGCTCGCGCTCCTCATCGGGCTAGGGATCGTCTTCTGGATCGCCGACCGCAACGCGGCACGGGAGTTCTGGGACGTCTACTCCCGGGCTCGCGGCTACGAACAACGACTTCACCCTGGCCATCGCCGAGGCGCCGGAGTGCGCTCCACATATCCCGGAGCTCTACGTCGAGGCGCGCCGGGGGCCGCGCCCGTTGGCGACCTTCGGCGATGCCCTCCGCCGCGGCCGGCACGATCGCGCAGCGCCTACTCGCCGAGTCGGCGCAAACGTCATCCGGGGAGCGGTAGGTTGCCCGCGTGAGCACGCCGGAGAACCCAGAGACGCAGGGGCCGCCGCAGGGCGAGCCGGAGTTCGTCGCACCCGAGGTCGTCAGCGACGCGCCGACCGACGCCAACGCGCTGCGCGGGTTCCACTTCAAGCGCCTGCTGCACAAGCAGCTGACCTGGTGGCTGATCGGGGTGCCGGCGATCGTCGCGGCAGTTGCCGGGGCAGCGGCCGCCGGCGTAGTGATCGGAGTGGTCGCCCTGCTGGCCGTCGTCGCGATCGGGATCGGCGTCGTCTTCGCGATGGCCGACTCGAAGGCCGCTGACGACTTCTTCGACGTCTATGCCGAGAACCACAAGCTCGAGCTGGGCGGCAAGACCACGCTCTCCTCGGCGACCCCGCTACTGCGCAAGGGCGACGACCGCTACGCGACCCGCACGCTCTCGGGCGAGATCGCGCCGGGCTGCGAGGGCATGCTTGCCCTCTTCACCTACGAGGAACAGACCACCGACTCAAACGGCAACCGCCAGACCAACTACCACCGCTTCACCCTTGGGATGTCCCAGGTGCCCGAGTGCGTTCAGCACGTCCCCGAGCTCTACTGTCAGAAGCGCTCCGGCCTGCGCGCACTGGAGGGGTTCGAGGACGTCTTTCGCCGCTCCAAACGCCGGGTCACCCTGGAGAGCGAGAAGATGGGCGACCGCTACGAGGTCTTCGTCGGCAAAGACCAGGACGAAGTCTGGCTGCGCCGCCTCTTCTCCCCCGGCTTCATCGTCTGGCTGACCGAAGCGGCCCCGGACAAGTTCGCCTTCGAGCTGGTCAACGGCACCCTCGTCGCCTACGTCCCCAAGCACCGCGAAGACGCCGCCGACCTCGACATGGTCGCCACCGCGACGGGAGCGGTGGCGAAAAGGTTGCGGGAAAAGTCGGCGGAGCAGGAGTAGCCGGGGCGAGGCGGTGTTCGGGCGGGGTTCCGGCGGGGGCGGCCGTCCGAGTGGCGGCGCCCTGGGCGTCTCATGGAGGTCCTGGCAGGCTGTGACCTCCATGAGAC
>JAFDWG010000340.1 GCA_018268605.1 Actinomycetota bacterium
GGACCGGCGTCGCGCCGGCCTCCTGCAGGTGGTAGCTGCAGATGTTGGTCGGGTTCCAGCGCGGGACCTCGTTGACGCTGAAGGCGACCATGTCGGCGATCAGGCGCAGGGAGGGCTCCGGCGGGAAGGCGTAGGTACCGCGCGAGAGGTACTCCTTGATGATGTCGTTCTGCGTCGTGCCGGAGAGGGCGGCGCGCTCGACCCCGTTCTCTTCGGCGACCGTGACGTAGAGGCCGAGCAACCAGGCGGCCGTCGCGTTGATCGTCATCGAGGTGTTCATCTCATCCAGCGGGATTCCCTCGAGCAGCTGGTGCATGTCGCCTTTGTGGGCGACGGAGACGCCGACCTTGCCGACCTCGCCGCGCGAGAGCACGTTGTCGGGGTCATAGCCGGTCTGGGTGGGCAGGTCGAAGGCGATCGAGAGGCCGGTCTGGCCCTTCGCCAGGTTGCCGCGGTAGAGCTCGTTTGAGCGCTTCGCGTCTGAGTGGCCTGCGTAAGTGCGCATGACCCAGGGGCGGTCGGGCTCGGGGAGTCGGTGGCTGCTCATGTCGCAGATGATATTTGGGATAGGAGGAAGTTGACGCTTTCCGAAATCCGGCGCCCAGAGCCACTCGGGGCGCAACACTCGGCCTCGGCTGTGTTTAGGTTTGCGATCGCCTATGAAAGCCAAGCTCGTCCTCGCCACCGTTCTCGCTTCCGCACTCGCGCTCGTCGCCGTCGCCTCGGCCTCGGGAGCCTTTGTCGCGATCTATCGCAACGCGCTCGAAACGACGGCACAGCGGAGCGAAATCCTCAAGGTGGCGGGTAAGGAATGCACGCGGGGCGGGGCGCAGACCTCGCTGCAGATCACCGTCGGCAAACTGACCGAAGAGTGCACCTACCGCACCCCGGTGATCGGCTCCGACCTCGAAATAGCCGCGACCGGCCGGATCGCCGCCGGCACCCCGCCCGCGGTCGTCAAGAAATCCTTCCTCGGCATGCAGCTGCGGGTCGGCGGGGGCAACAAGCTGGAGCTGCGGGTCTTCCCGTCCCAGAAAAAGGTCCAGCTGGTGAAAGTGACCGAAGAAGGTATCCACTACCTGGCGATCAAAAAGAACGTCAAGGCGGTGCAGCCGGCCGAAAAACCCAACGTGCTGCGGCTGCGCGTCATCAGCGGCGCCAAAGAAGAAGCCGGGACCTGCAAGATCGGCGGCTTCCTCGGCGGCGAACAGGTGATCGAAGCCGCCGACGAAACATGCGCCGAAATGGACGGCGAAATGACCGCCCTCTCCGCGGGCGCCCCGAACAACGGCAGCGGCCTGATCGCGACCTTCCAGGCGATCGTGGTGCGGACCCCGGTCCGGTTCTAAAGCGAGAACTCTCGGCGTTCCGGCGGTTGCGGCAGTCCTAGCTACGGCCTGGGCGTCTCATCGCGGTCCTGGCTGGCTGTGACCGCGATGAGATGCCCACGACGTGAGGGTTCCGGGTGACAAAGCGTGAGATTCGAACGATCAGGAATCTGCCGTGTTCCTTACTTGCGCTATACGCAAGTTTCGAACACCGCAAGGGACCACGGAGAGCTTGCGGTGTTCGAAAGCTCGGCCATGGCGAGCTTAGGAACAGCGCTGGTTCCTGATCGTTCGGGGCGCGGCGTACGACCCGGCCCACCGGCCTCCCTCGCATTCCCCGGCCGTCTCGGCCACGGCCACAGCCTGCCAGGGCCGTGGCGGAGACGGCCGCGCTCGCCGACCCCGCCCCGCGTCCCTTTCTCCGTCCCTAGGCCGCGTCCAGTTCGTCGGCGATCAGCTTCGCCAGCTCCAGCGAGGACGTCGCCGCGGGGGAGGGGGCGTTACGGACGTGGACGGCGTGCTCGGTGCGGTGGACGACGAAGTCGTCGACCAGCTTGCCGTCGCGGCCCAGGGCCTGGGCGCGGATCCCCGCAGGGCCCGGGAGGGCCTTGGCTCCCTTCAGCGCCGGCACCATGCGCGCGGCCTCGGCGACGAAGGAGGCGGGGCTGACGGCGTTCCGGATCTCGATCAGGCCGGCGCGCCAATGGTGGGCCATCATCCTCCAGGTGCCCGGCCAGCGAAGGGTCTCGCCGACGTCACGACGGCGCGCGCGGCGCAGATCGTAGGCGTCGCGGGCGGGCGCCATCAGGGCGCTCGGGCCGATCAGGACCTCGCCCGCGAAGTTGCGGGTCAGGTGGGCGCCGAGGAACGGCAGGTCGGGGTCGGGGACCGGGTAGACGTTGGCGCGGATCAGCTCCGCCTCGGCCGGCCCCAGCTTCAGGTAGCCACCGCGGAAGGGGACGATGCGGGGATCGGCGGGCGCGCCGCAGGCGACCGCGAGGCGATCTGACCAGAGGCCGGCGCAGAAGACCGCCTGGCGCGCGATCGTGGTGCCGCGGGAGTGCTCGACCAGCAGGCGGTCGGCTAGCGGGCGGGCGCGGTGGACGGCGGTGCCGAGGTGGAGGGTGCCGCCGGCCGCGGCGACGTCCTCGGAGTAGGCGCTCGCTACCGCGACGAAGTCCACGACTCCGGTGCCCGGCGAGTGGAGGGCGGCCACTCCGCGCGCGTAGGGCTCGATCGCTCCGATCTCGTCCCCGCCGAGCCGCCGCAGGCCGACCACGGAGTTCGCGATCCCGCGCCGTTCGAGCTCGTCGAGCCGCCCGAGCTCCCCCTCCTCGACGGCGACGATCAGCTTCCCCGAGCGGTCGTAGGGGATGGCTTTCGCGTCACAGTAGTCGTAGAGGGCGCGGGAGCCTTCGACACAGAGGCGCGCCTTCAGCGAGCCCGGCTCGTAGTAGATGCCGGAGTGGATCACGCCGCTCGAGCGACCGGTCTGATGGGCGCCGATCCGCGGCTCCGCCTCGAGCACGGCGAGGCGCGCCCCCTGGCGGCGCGACAGCAGCTCGCGGGCAACCGCCTGCCCCAGGATCCCGCCGCCGACGACCACCAGGTCGCACTCGGCGGGAGGGTGAGCGGACGTACGCATGCTCCGGATAGTCGCAGCAGCCGTTCATCCCCCGTGGGGGAACGCGACCTTTTCGTGGACGACTTCGCTGACCAGGCGGGCGTAGACGCCGGCGCCCTTCGGGGTCAGGTGGATGCCGTCCCAGAAGAGGCTTTCGCCGCCTTCTTCGGCCGCCTGGGCCCAGGGGATTTCGGTGGTGTCGTGCCAGTCCTTCGAGGCTTCGGCGATCGCTTCGTTGGACTCGTCCTGCCAGGAGACCGGGGCGTGGTCTGAGATCAGGAAGAGCTGGCCGACGTTGGTGGTCGCGGTGCGCAGCTTTTCCATGTCTTCGCCGTAGAGGGGGCCGTTGTTGCCCCACTGGATCACCATCGCCGCCGGGTGGTGGCCTTCGCGCTTGATCTTCTCGATGATTTCGAGGAATTCGTCGGCTTGGCGTCCGACCTTGGCGTCCATCGAGAAGCCCGGGCCAAGGCCCTTGGCGAGCTTTTCCTCGGCGCCGATCATCACCGAGTCCCCGAGCATCACGATTCGCGGCCAGTGCTTGGCGGGCGGAAGCGATTTCTGCGGTTCCTTCGGCTGCTTCTGTTCTTTGCCCTGACCCTGTTCCTTGGCCCGACGCTGTTCCTTTTCTTTGCCTTTTCCGGTGGGGCGGCGGGGCTTCGGGTCCGTCTTCGTCTTCGCGATGACGTGGACCGAGGTGGCTTCGGAGGCCGCCTTCGCGGCCGCGGGGTTATCGCTTCCGGCCTTCACGATCCCGCTCCAGCCGACCACCACGATCACCGCGAGGACGGAGAAGACCAGCGCCGGGCGGGCCACCTTCAGCCATCCCTCCGGCACGCGGGGCAGCTTCGCCTTGCCGTTGAAAGGCAGCTCGACGAAGCGGTAGGAGAGGTCCGCCAGCGCCAGGCAGGCCAGCAGTTGCAGCGGGATCAGGATGCCGCGGGGAAGGTTGATGTCGACTCCCGGGCGGGTCATCACCAGCACCGGCCAGTGCCAGAGGTAGAAGCTGTAGCTGCGCAGGCCGAGCCAGAGGAGGGCCGGTTGTCCCAGGATGCCGCCGAGCCGTGCCGCCGGGTGGGCCACGGCGGCGAGCAGCAGCACCGTGGCGATCGCGATCCAGGCGTAGCCGCCATGCCAGAGGGCGAGGTCGTAATCGTGGACGTGGAGGAAGCTGAGGATCAGGTAGCCGAGCGCGATGACGCCGACCGCGTCGAGGATCGGGCCGACGAGCGGGCCGAACGATTTGTGGGTGCGCAGCTGGACCGGGCTCCAGACCATCGCCAGCGCGACTCCCGCGAGCAGGCCGACCGCGTGGGTGTCGGTGCCGTAGTAGATGCGCGAGGCGTCGTGGCCGGGGTCGAAGAGGATCCAGGCGAGAGCGACCGACGCGACGGCCCCGGCGAGCACGCCGAGCAGCAGCCGGCCGCGGCCGAAGATCTTCATCCCGGCGGCGAAGACGAGCGGCCAGAAGAGGTAGAACTGCTCCTCCACCGAGAGCGACCAGAGGTGGGTGAAGAGCGACGGGCGCCCGAACTGTTCGAAATAGGACGTGTGCTCGTAGATGAAGTGCCAGTTGGCGAAGTAGAAGAGCGAGGAGAGCGCGTCGCCGCGGATCGTGTCGATCTTGTCCGGCTCGGCGATCGCCGAGACGATCATCGCCACCGCGATCAGCACGCCGACCGCCGGGAGGAGGCGCCGCGCCCGTCGCAGCCAGAACCGGCCGAGCGCGATGTGGTCGGTGGAGCGGAACTCCCGCAGCAGCAGCGAGGTGATCAGGTAGCCGCTGATGACGAAGAAGACGTCGACGCCGAGGAAGCCGCCCGGCACCCAGTCGAGCCCCGCGTGGTAGCCGAAGACGGCGAGCACCGCCAGCGCTCGCATCGCGTCGATCCCCGGCATATAGGGGAAGTGGCTGTCCTTCGGTCTACTCATCTACTGCTGCATAATCTGGACCCGATGTCGATATCGGCGCCTTCGCTGTCGATCACGATCGAGAAACCCCGCATCTCCGGCCCCGGTTCGGGGTTGGGGGGTAATTGGCGCGTGATCGTACGCAACGACAACCACAACACTTTCGACCATGTCGCGCAGACTCTTGCCCGCGTCCTGCCCGGCGTCAGTCTCGACCAAGGACACCGTATCGCTGACCAGATCCACAATTCAGGACAGGCCATCGTCTGGACCGGCCCTCGCGAGCCGGCCGAGCACTACTGGGAGCAACTGGACTCCGCCGGCCTGACCATGGCCCCTCTGGAGCGGGGATGATGCGACGATCTGGCGCGAAGGCCGCGATCCTCGCGGCGCTGACGGCGATCGCCGTCGCGCTGTTCGCGGCGCCCGGCGCGGGCGCCGCCGTCACGTTGCCGGAAAAGTTCGAAGACCAGACGGTCTGGAGCGGTCTGAACAAGCCGATGATCGTCAAGTTCGCGCCCGACGGCGAGGTCTTCGTCGGCGAGAAAGGCGGCCAGATCTGGGTCTACGAAAACGTCAACGACCAGACGCCGGAACTGTTCGCCAATTTGGCCAAACCGGTCTACGACTACGAAGACCACGGCCTCCTGGGGATGGCGCTCGACCCCCTCTGGGAACTTGGGCAACGCTACGTCTACGTCCTCTACACGTATAACCACAAACTCGCGAACAAGGCCACCCAGACCCCGCAGGTGAGCGACCCGCGCGAAGAAGAACTCGCGTGGCCGAACTACAAAGGGCCGGCCGGCTCCTTCGAAGAAGACAAGTGTCCCGAAGGGGAAGAAGTCAAAGAACATAAAATCCCGAAAGAAGAACTCGGGTGCGAGGTGAGCGGCCTCGTGGTCAAACTGAAAGCGGATCCCGCCGGTGGCCACGCGGAACCAACCGCTGAAGCGCCGAAAGAAGAAGTGCTGCTTGAAGGCTGGTGCCAGCAGGCGACCACGCACTCGGTCGGCGATCTCGGCTTCGGTCCCGAAGGGGCCCTCTATGTCAGCGGCGGAGAAGGCGCGATGTACTCGGAAGCCGACTACGGCCAGTTCGGCAATCCGTGCGAAGACCCGGTCGAATACGAATCTCCCGGCGTCGTCAAGCGACTCACCGCTCTCGGCGGCTCGCTGCGCTCACAGAGTGTGATGCGGGACCACGAAGCGCCCTACGACTACCCGACGCTCCTCTCCGGTGCCGTGCTGCGCGTCAACCCGAATACCGGCGAAGGCATCCCCGGCAACCCCTTCTACTCGAGCAGCGAACCGAACGCGAGACGGATCGTGGCCTTCGGCTTCCGTCAGCCGTGGCGCTTCACCATCGACCAGCGCCTCGGCGAACTCTACGTATCCAACGTCGGAAACGGCTCATACGAGGAGATCGAACGGTTGACGCTCGGCTCCTCGGCGCCCTACAACGGTGGCTGGCCCTGCTACGAAGGCGGTGAAGCCGGCAAACCGGTGCGCAACAACGGCTACGCCGGTGAATCGTCTCCGGGGCACCCCGAACCGTCGATCCAGTACTGCATCGACCAGTTCAAAGCCGAAGAAGAAGGCCATCAGCAGACCGAGACCCCGTTCTACTCCTATCCCCACAACGGGCCGGCCGTGCCCGGCGACCAATGCTACAAAGGCAAACCCTTGGCGACCGACGTCTCCGGCAACGCCTTCAACGAAGGGACGGCCTACTCGCGGGCCTATCACGACGCCTTCTTCTTCTCCGACGCGATCCGCGGCTGCCTCTACGTGATGCAGAGCGGCCCCGCCGGCAAGCCGAATCCGGAAACCGCGACCACCTTCCTCTCCACCACCGAAAAATTCTCGTTCCCTGGCGTCGACATGGAGCAGGGGCCCGAAGGCAACATCTTCTACGTCCAGCTCTTCGCAGGCGGCGGAGGACCGGGCAGCGTGCACCGGATCGTCTACAACGGCACCTCCGAAGGCGAAGAAATCGAACGCGAAGCGAAAGAGCAGCGGGAACGCGAAGAACGCGAAGCGCGGGAACGCAAGGAGCGCGAAGAACGGGAACGGAAGGAAAAGCAAACGACTCCGCCGCCTCCGCCTCCGACGCCCACCTACGCACCGCCGCAGATCAAGAAGCGACCGGGAAAGACGACGACCAAGCGCTCCGCCAAGTTCGTCTTCTCCGGCCAGGGGGAGACGAGGTTCAGGTGCAAGCTCGACGGAAAGGGGTTCTCCTCCTGTCGCTCCCCGCGCACCTACAAGAACCTCAAGGTGGGCAAACACTCCTTCCGGGTCTATGCGGTGGATTCGGCCGGCAACCGCCTGAGCTCCAACCGCGTCTTCACCTGGAATATCGTTAAGAGGTCTTGAGGAGGGCGCGACTCACTTTCGCGGCATTCGTGGTGGGCTTCGGCCTGCTCGGAGTCGGTGGCGCGGCCGCAGAGTCTCTCCCTCCCGGATTCCAGGACGAAGTCGTCCTGGAAACGAACCAGCCCGGACTCGAGCATCCCGTCGCGTTCAAATTCGCCCCGGACGGCCGCACCTTCGTTGCGCTGAAGGGTGGCAAGATCGCGGTCTTTCCTGCAGGCGCCGACAGTTCGACGACGCCGACCGTCTTCGCCAACCTCTCCAAGCAGGTCTACGACAATGGCGACCACGGGCTGCTGGGCCTGGCGCTCGACCCGAAGTTCGACGAAGGCCGGCCCTACCTGTACGCCCTCTACACCTTCAATCACGAACTCGGGCTTCCTGCCGGTGTGAACATGCCGAAGTATCCCTCGGTGGGAACGGGTGTGGCCGAATACCAAGGCGACTCCTGCCCGGAAGAAAACCGATGCGTCGTCAGCGGTCGACTCGTGCGTCTGACCGCCGAAGGCAACCAAGCCCGCCAGGCGGGTGGCGAAGACGAACAAACCGTCCTCCTCGAAGGATGGTGCCAGCAGTCGAGCAGCCACTCGATCGGCGACCTCGGCTTCGGACCCGAAGGGGCGCTGTTCGTCAGCGGTGGGGAAGGCGGGATCTTCACCAATCCCGACTACGGCCAGTACGAAAACCTCTGTGGCGACCCGAACGGCACCCGCGGCACCTCACTGCCGTTGAATCCGGAAGCCGAAGGAGGCGCGCTGCGCTCGCAGAGCATCTTCCGCCCCGGCGGCCAGGTGCTGCTCAACGGGACCCTCGACCGGATCGACCCCGACACTGGGGAAGGTTGGCCGGGTAACCCCTACTTTGGCGACGCCAACGCGAACAAACGGCGAATCGTCGCGATGGGCTTCCGCAATCCGTTTCGCTTCACCGTCAGTCCGCAGCTCGGCGATGTCTTCGTCAATAACGTCGGCGCGAATGTCTACGAGGAGATCGATCGGGTACCGATCGGCGGCTCCCTCTACAACTCAGGGTGGCCCTGCTACGAAGGCCTGGGGCGCAACTTCGAATTCGAAGTGCTCGGCCTGAACGCGTGCGAACGACTCTACGGAGTGCCCAACTCGACCGCCACGCCGTTCTTCTACTACTCGCACTCGGCGCCGGTCGCGCCCGGTGACACCTGTGCGCACAATGCCGGCTCGGCGATCTCCGGATCCGCCTTCTACGAAGGCTCGACCTATCCCGCGCAGTACCAAGACGCCCTGTTCTTCGCCGACTCCGTGCGCGGGTGCATCTACGTGATGCCTGCCGACCACGACGGGGGTCAGCCGAGGCTCGATCCTTCGGCGGTCGAACCGTTCTTGTCGGACGCGACCAACTATCCCGGCGTCGATGTCGAGCAAGGTCCCGAAGGGGCGATCTGGTACACCAGCCTCTACGAAGGGACGATCAATCGGATCGTCTACGACCCGGGGGCACCGACCGCCCATCTGACGACCGTCGGTCATCCCTGGGGGAAAGTCAACCTGGCGGTGGAATTCGACGCGAGTGGCTCGACCGGTCCGGCGGGTGACACGCTCGAATACACGTGGGACCTCGACGGGGACGGCGAATTCGACGACGGTTCGAACGCTGCCAAACAGCAGTTCACCTACACCGACGGTAGTCACAACGTCGTCGCGGCGGTCAAGGTCAAGGACGTTCAGACGGGTAAATCCTCGGTCGCCAAGTTGACCGTCTACCCCGGTGACTCGCCTCCAGCGGTGACGGTGTCAGAACCGGCGCCGAGCCAGACCTGGAGCGTCGGTCAGCAGCTTCACTTCGCCGGGTCCGCACGCGCCGAAGGAGGGACCGGGGCCGTGCTGCCCGCCGCCAATCTCTACTGGAAGACCCGCCTGCTCCACTGCCCGTTCGAAGCATCGAGCTGTCACGAACATCCGATCCAGGTCTTTCCCGGGGTGAGCGAAGGCACTGTCGGAGCGCCTGACCACGTGTTTCCCTCCTACGTCAACTTCATCCTCACCGCCACCGATTCGCGCGGGCTGACCGCGGAATCCTCGGTTCGCGTGGCCGCCCGTCCGGTTCACCTTCGCATCGCCTCGGTGCCGCCGGGCGTCCCCATCGCCGTCGGTGAATCGAAAGTCGTCACGCCCGGTGAATTCGTCGCGATCGAAGGTTCGCGCACCGAAGTCGCGGCGCCGGAGACGGTGAAAGTCGGGTCCGTCGAATACACGTTCGAACGCTGGTGCGACGGAGGGGCGCGAGTCCATGCGGTCCCCAGCGACGTAGACGGTGGATACCTCGCGATCTACTCCTCCGCAGGGGTTCCCGCGGGCAGCTGTGGCGGGGGAGGAGGCGGCGGGTCGGATGTCGGTCCGCGACCGGAGGTCCCCGCCCCGGGTCCGAGCGCGGCGAAGCCGCCTCGCCCGGGCGCGCCGCGCCTGCGATCGCACCCCTCGAAGCGCAGCCGGTCCAGAGTCGCGAAGTTCACCTTCGGTGCCCGCGCCGCGACGAGCTTCCGCTGCCGATTGGACCGCGGCAAGTACGCCGCATGTCGATCGCCGCGGATCTATCGCGGCCTCCGGCCGGGGACGCATGCGTTGGCCATCTACAGCGTCGGCAAGTCCGGGAGCAGGAGCGCGGCCACGATCTATCGCTGGCGAATTCTCGGGACGTCCATCGGGCGCTCGCCGTGAACTGATCTACGCGCGCATCCCGTCGAACGAGAACCGCAACGAGACCACCGCGGTCAGGATCGCCACCGTGGTGGTGACCGCCACGAGGGGGATGCTGTCGGGGTCGATCGCGAGGACCATCGTGGCGGTGACGACCGGGGCGGTCACGGCGAGGAGGCGGAGGGTCGGGCCGCGGCCGAGGACGATCAGGGAAAGGGCGAAGGTGCCGACAAGGGCCTGTCCGAAGGTCGCGAAAGCCGGGCCGACCATGCCGAAGGGCGGGACGAGGATGAGGTCCAAGGCGATGTTCACGGCGACCGACGCCATCCCGACCTTGGCGACGAGAGAGGACCGTTTGGCTCCGATCAGCGCCGCGAGAAAGGCGTAGTAGGCGGCGGCGAGCACACCGCCTCCTCCCAGCAGGATCAGCAGCGGGACGGTCGCTTCTTCGAAGTCGGTGCCGAAGACCAGCGGTAGGGCGAAGGTCGAGACGACGCCGCCAAGCGCCAGCAGGGCACCCCAGAGGCCGGTGTACTTGAGGAGCCGCCCGAGCGGCAACTGCTCCTTCAACTCGATCCCGTCGGCGCTCGAGCGTGCGTGCTCGGGCAGCGCGGCGGTCAGCCAGTAGGCGCTCAATGCCGTGACGAAGGTGAAGATCTGGTACGCCAGCGAGTAGATCCCGACGTCCTCGTTGGAGCGGAAGATCGCGAGCGTGAAGGTGTCGACGTAGGCGACCCCGTAGGACGCCAGGCTGACGACGGCCATCGCGCCGACCGCGTGCATGACCGTGCGCACGAGGTGGTCGGGGAGGGAGCCGGGCGGGGAGCGGAGGAGGTCCTGACGTCGGCTGACGACGACGAT
The DNA here is from genome assembly GCA_018268605.1 of Actinomycetota bacterium. Taxonomy (GTDB): domain Bacteria; phylum Actinomycetota; class Thermoleophilia; order Solirubrobacterales; family 70-9; genus VAYN01. Next base: position 10,772 of record JAFDWG010000340.1, read on the forward strand.
GGCGATCGCGAAGGTGACCACTGCGGCAAAGGTCAGGAGGACCTGCGCGCCGAGGACGTCGAGGCCGATGGTCGCGATCGCCGCGAGGGCGAGGATAAGGGCGACGATTCGCTCGAATGCCTGGAGGAAGGCGATCTCGCCCATCCGCCGCTCCGTCTGCTCGACCGAGAAGACCCCCTGCAGGCCGACCAGGGCAACGGACGAGAGCACGACGCAGGCCAGCGCGGCGGGCGTGTCGATGCCGACGGCGATGGCGATCGGGATCGCGACGACGAGGCTGACCGCGGTGGCCATCGCCGCGACGTAGAGCGACGGGCGGAACGCGGCTCCGATCGATCCCTTCTCGGCGCTCAGCACGGGCACGGCCAGGAAGGGCCACGACCCGGCGACGAGGGAGACGCCGAGCGTGACCGCGAAGAAGAGCGAGAGGAGGCCGAACCCGGCGGTCCCCAGCTCGCGGGTGAGGACGACGATCAGCAGGAGGTAGCCGAAGGACCGGGCGCCGTAGCCGATCCAGAGCCACCCGACGTTGCGCCTCAGGCTTCGCGAATCCATCCGCGGCCCATCCTGCCGGTCGCCGCGGCGACGCCCCGGCCGCCCGGCTTTTTCGGTGGTGTCAGACCCCGGTGGGGACGACCGACTCGGCGGCCAGCAGGGTGTGCCAGGTCGGCAGCAGCGGGATGACGTACCAGTTGACGATCGACTCGCGGGCCTCGTTGATCTCCTGCGAGTACCAGTAGCGTTCGAAATCGGCCTTGCTCTCCCAGACCATCGTCTGCTGGAAGGCGAGCGGATCCTCGTCGGCGCGGGTCAGCGACCAACTCTTGGCGCCATAGGCGGTGCACTTGGCTGCGGCAGGCTCCCACGCCTCCAGCCAGCGCCGGCCCCGGAGCGGGGAGATGTGCCAGTCGAGTCTGCAGACGTAGAGCATGCCTCAATCCTTTCGCATCGTCGCGGTGGGTGCGTTTACGCCCCGACCTCGGCCCGGATCGCGCCGGGGCCATCCTCGGTCTTGCCCGCGTCCTCGGACTCGGCGCCGACCAGGCAGGCGATCTTGCCGAGGTGCTTGTTTTCGTGCATCAGCTGGTGAGCGGTGGGGACGCCGTCGAAGCCCATCGTCTGCCAGAGGACGGGGCGGACCTTGCCCTCGGCCATCAACTGGTTCGCCCGCATGCACTCGTACGCGTTGGCGAAGTGGGAGCCGATGATCTGCTTCTGGCGCATCCACAGGTAACGGACGTCGAAGTCGAGCTGGAAGCCGGAGGTGGCGCCGCAGATCACGACTTTGCCGAACGGTTTCACCACGTACACCGAGGTCGGGAAGGTCGCCCGGCCGACGTGCTCGAAGACGATGTCGGGGGAGTCGCCGAGGATCTCCTTGACCCGGTTGGCGAAGCCGCGAGAGGCGCGGAAGCGCTCCTTGTCGGCCGCCGGGTCGGTGAGGTTGGCGTCGGTCCGCATCATCTCGCCGAATTCGGCGCGGTTGATGTAGTCCACGGCACCGAGCTGCTTGACCAGCTCGCCCTTCTCGTCCGAGGAGACGACGCCGACCGCGTTCGCGCCGGCGGCTTTGCAGAGCTGCACGGCGAAGACGCCGAGGCCGCCGGCCGCGCCCCAGATCAGGACGTTGTGGCCCGGCTGCAGCTTGCACTGGTCCATCAGCATCCGGTAGGCGGTGAAGTAGGTGAGCCCGTAGGAGCAGGCCTCGGCCCAGCTCATGTTCTGAGGGCGGGGGAGGAGCTGCTGGGCCTGCACCTTGGTGAACTCGGCGAAGGAGCCCCAGGTGGTCTCGTAGCCCCAGATCCGCTGGCTCGGGGCGGCGAGCGGGTCGAGCCCGTGCACCTCGACGTCCTCGTAGGAGGCCTGGTTGCAGTGGATGACGACCTCGTCGCCGACTTTCCAGCGGGTGACGCCCTCGCCGACCTTCCAGACGATCCCGGAGGCGTCGGAGCCGCCGATGTGGTGGCCGTACTCGGGGTGGTCGCCGTAGGGGAAGACCGAGATCGGCTTGCCCAGCGACGCCCAGACGTTGTTGAAGTTGACCCCGGCCGCCATCACCCGGACGATCACCTCGAAGGCGCCCGGCTCCGGGACCTCGATCTGCTCGAGCTGGAAGGCGTCTTTCGGTTCACCCTCGCGCTCCTGGCGGATCACCCACGCAGCCATCGTCTCCGGGAGCGTCCCCGGCTCGACGTCAAGGTTGGTCAGGTTGCTGGTATCGACAGCCAAAGCTTTGCCTCCGTTTGATTTCCCGCTCGAGTCTCACTTCTGCCGGGCGCAATCCTAGATGCGCGTGGCCCTACGCCGCGTCGCGCTCGCCGGCGGGCTCGGCCTCGGCGGTCGCCTCGCGCAACTCGGGCGCGGAGATCTGGCGCACGGTGATCTGGGTCGGTTCGGGCGGTTCGATCTCCTTGCCCGGCGCGACGCCCATGCCCTCCACTTTGCGCAGCGACGGCAGCAGTCGCGCCTCCATCGAGCCGACCGCTTTGTCGTAGGCGCCGGCGGCCGTGGTGAGGCCCTTGCCGACCCGCTCGAACTCGCCCAGAAACCGGGAGAAGCGCCCGTGCAGCGTTTTCGCCGCCTCGGCGATCTCGGCCGCTTCGGCGACCATCCGCTCCTGGCGCCAGCCCAACTCCATCGTCCGCAGCAGGCCGATCAGCGAGGTCGGACCGACCAGCAGCACGTTGCGCTCGAGCGCGTACTCGAAGAGCTCCGGATCGGCGGCGAGCGCCGCGTGCATCGCCGGCTCGTTCGGCATGAAGCAGATGACCAGGTCGGGGGTTTCCCCGGCCTTGAACTGGCCCTGGTAGTCCTTGGTCGAGAGGCTCCGGACGTGCTCGCGAGCCTGTCGGGCGAGGCGGGCCATATGGAGCTGGCGGGTGCTCTCGTCCTCGGCCTCCTGGGCGTCGAGGAAGGCGTCGAATGAGACTTTCGAGTCGGCGACGAAGCTACGGCCCTCGGGCAGCAGGAACCGTGCGTCCGGCCGCAGCTGCCCCTCCTCGGTGCGCAGGGTCTCCTGCAGCTCGAAGTCGACGTGCTCGGTCATCCCGGCGATCTCGATGCAGCGGCGCAGCTGCATCTCGCCCCACTGGCCGCGCGTCTGCGGCTGGCGCAGGGCCTTCTTCAGGCCCGCGGTCTCCGAGTTCAGGTTGCCGACAGTCTGGCCGACCTGCTCGAGCAGCGTGCGGGTCTGCAGGTCCACTTCGCCGCGCCGTCGCACTTCGTGCTCGATCTTCTCCTGGCCTTTGGCGATCCGGTCGGCGAGCTGTCGCATTTCCAGCTGGCGCTTGTCGATCTCACCCTGCCGCTTGTCGAGCGCCGCTTCAGCGTTGGCGACATCCACCTTGCGCGCCTCCTCGTTGGCCCGCAGCAGGTTGGACATCATCTGCGAGGCGACGTTCTGGGTCGCCACCTGGATGGCGGGCCCGAGATCGGGCTCCACCGCCGGCTCCTCCTTGCGGCCCAGGGCCAGGTAGAGGACGGCGGCGACGAGGAGCAGGACGGCTATGGCAAGAACGATGGTCATCGGACCAACGATGGTTGCGCGCACGGCGGACGCCAACGGGCTTCAGGAAGGGCGCAAAGAGCAGGCGTCGGCGGGGGAACCGGCTCTGAGAGCGGAGCGGGACGGGAGGTGAAAGATCGGTTGCGTTCTGTGGTGCCGGCCGTTGCGGCAGTCCTAGATTCGGCCCCCTGGGCGTCTCATGGAGGTCCT
>JAFDWG010000341.1 GCA_018268605.1 Actinomycetota bacterium
TGCACGTCCTGCTCGGCGTCAACGTCCGCCACGCCGACGAACAGCTGCGCGGCACGCTCGCCCTTCCGCACGGCCTCGGCAAAGACGTCTCGGTCGCGGTCTTCGCCCAGGGCGAGAAGGCGCGCGACGCCGAGGCCGCCGGCGCAGAAGGGGAGCTGGGTGACGGCGTAGAGGAGGACGGTGTAGAGGAGGATCTGGCGTCGGGTCTCGTCCTCTCCCGCGACCACCGGGAGCATCGGGATGCGGGCCGCTTCGTAGTCGTCCTTCATCAGGATCGAGAGGGCCCAGAAGTGGGGCGGGGTCCAGAAGAAAACGATCGCAAAGAGGTAGAAGGCCATGCCGCTGAGGGAGCCGGTGGTGGCCGCCCAGGCGACCAGCGGGGGGACGGCGCCGGCGGCGCCGCCGATGACGATGTTCTGCGGCGTGCGGCGCTTCAGCCAGAGCGTGTAGACGAAGACGTAGCCGAGCAGCCCGGAGAGGGACAGGGACGCGGCCAAGAGGTTGACCTGGGTCGCCAGGAGGAGGAAGGAGAGGGCGCCGAGGGCGCAGCCGAAGAGGATCGCGGCGGCGGGGGAGACGCGACCGGCCGCCACCGGGCGATCTGCGGTGCGCTTCATCGTGATGTCGATGTCCCGATCGAGGGCGTGGTTGATCGCGCCCGCGCCGCCGGTGGAGAGGCTGCCGCCGAGGCAGGTCAGCAGGATCAGGCGCAGCGACGGGCTGCCCGCCACGTACATCGTCGTCACCGTGGTCAGGAGCAGTAGCGACTGGACCTTCAGCTTGGTCAGCGTCAGGTAGTCGCGAAGGGCGGTGAGCGCACGGGAGTCTGCGCCTGCCGCCTGGGAAGGCGCGGTCTGCGCGCCGGCACCGGAAGGCATCGTGCCGGTCAGGCTACCGGCTGCGACTCACGGACCGCGCGCTGCTCGGCCTCGTGGGTGCGGGCGGCGATCGCGGCGCGGATGTCGCGAAGCGGCCGGGCACTGCGGACGTCCGGTTGGACGTCGAAGTTGTGAACCGGAGGCGGCGAGACGGTGAACCACTCGAGCGTGTCCCCTCCCCAGGGGTCGTGGCCGGCGCGGGCGCCGCCTTTCACGCTCGCAACCGCATTGATCAGGATCAGGGTGATGCCGACGAAGAGGATCAGGACACCGATCGAGGAGAGCAGGTTGTAGAAGTTGACGCCGGTGTGGTTGAAGAACTTGTAGGCATCGACCACCTGATCCTCTTCCCAGCCCGCCAGCGCCAGCGGCACGAAGGCCAGCAGGGTGCCCGCGGCGGTGACGACGAAGGAGATGCGCCCGAGCTGCTCGCCCATCGCGCGGCCGGTGATCTTCGGGTACCAGTAGTGGAGGGCCGCGAAACCGCCGAAGACGGCGCCGCCGATCAGGGCGAAGCTGGTCGCCGCGGTCGAGTCGGTGGTGTTTTTGAGGTAGAAGGCGGCGCCGACGAGCGACTGCTGCATCTCGGCCGCGAGGCCGAGGGACAGCATCACCAGGGCACCGATCGACCAGAGCACCGGCGCCCGCATCCGCAGCGCGCCGCCGCGCAGGGTGGCGATCAGGTTGTAGAAGGCGAGACCGACCGGCACGATCAGGGCCAGCGACATCAGCATGCCGAAGTACTTCCAACCGATCCCGATCGGGGCGGTGTACATGTTCTGCATGTAGGCGAGGGTCCCGATCACCGCGATCGCGACGATCGAGGACATCACCGCCGCGCGGTTGAAGATCTCGTTGCCTGAGAAGACCGAGAAGATTTCGGCGATCGCGGCGAAGGCGAAGATCAGCACCAGCATGTAGGCGCCCGAGTAGAAGATCCAGGTGAGGTGCTGCCAGAGGAGCGGGGCGCCGCCGGCGCCGTCGACGAAGAAGGTGCCGTCGTAGTTGCGGTCGATCATCAGCATCGTGAAGGCGGCGAGCAGGACCGGCCCGATGAAGAGCATCAACCAGGAGCCGACGCTGGCGGCCCAGGCGAAGAGTGGGGCGCGGCGCCAGGCCATCCCGGGCGCGCGGTCGACCTGCAGCGTGGTGGCGAGGTCGATGGAGATGAGGACGAAGCCGAAGGTGGCGAATCCACAGGCGGTGATCCAGGCATCGACCCCGTTGTTGCTGAGGAAGGCGAGCTCGGAGAGGGGGGGCAGGGGATTGACGCCTGCCTCCGACGGGGTCCAGAGGAAGCCCGAGTAGAGGACGACCGCGCCGGCGGCCCAGAGCATCGTCCCCATCTGGCTGAGCCGCGGCAGCGCGGTGCCCCGCGCGCCCACCTGCAGCGGCGCGATGTAGAGGAAGAGCCCCATGATCAGCGGCAGGACGAAGAAGAAGATCGAGGTGGCGCCGTAGAGCGAGAGCACCCGGTTGAAGGTGTATGGCTCCATGAAGGTGTTCTCCGGAATCGCCAGCTGCAGGCGCATCAACAGGAGCTCGAGCGCGGCGAGGAATAGGAACCCGCCGGACCCGACCATCAGGACTTTGGCGACCGTCTTGTGGTCGGCGCTGGAGACGAAGTCCATCCAGGCCCAACGATTGCGCTTGGGGAAGCCGTCGACGGCGATCTCGGGACGGGGCTCTTGTGCAGTGCTCATTCCAGTAACCGCCTTACTTACCGCCGACGATGTCTTCGACCACGTAGGCCGCGACGTTCTTGATTTCTTCTTCGCTCAGGGTCCCGGCGAAGGGTGGCATGCCGCCGCCGCCGTTGGTGACCTGTTCTTCGGCGCTCGCCTGTTCCTGGGCTTTCGGCATCGTCGTCAGGTCAGGGCCGCCATTGCCGCCGTGGCCGTCGGAGCCGTGGCAGACCGAGCAGTTTTCGGCGAAGACTTCTTTGCCGGCTTCGGCGTTGGCGCCGCCCGCTTCGGCGGATTCGCCGCCTTCGGTGGCTTCTTCGCCTTCACCGGATTCTTCGGTGCCGCCTTCTTCTTCGCTTTCGCCTTCACCTTCGCCGATCGAAGTTTCTTCTTCTTCAGAGCCCTTTTCGGGGGCTTCTTCTTCTTCGAACTTCTTCTCTTCGGCGACCTTTTCAGACTCGATTTCCTCGGCCGCTTCGTTGCCTTTGCGGATGTCCTTCTGCTGTTCGGTGATGAATTCTTCGAAGCGTTCCGGAGAGACGACTTCCACCGCGATCCGCATCGGCGCATAGGCCTGACCGGAGAGGGTGGAGGACTGGCCCCAGAATTCGCCTTCGGCGTCGGCGCGAAAGTAGACCGCGGTCATCTTCCCCGGGACCGCTTCGACCTTCGGCGTCAGGTCGGGGACGTTCCAGGTGTGGATCACGTCGGTCGAGGTCAGTTTCAGCTTGATCTCGGTGTGGACCGGGATCACCAGCTTGTAGTAGCTGAAGGCGCCGTTCGGGTAGTCGTAGCGCCAGATCCACTGCTGACCGGTGGTCTTGATGACCAGCGGGCCTTCGAGCTTTTCGCCGTGGTAGGAGGTCAGCCCGGCCGAGGTGGTCTTCGGCTCCGAGGTCGCGTTGGAGGTGAAGATGATGCCGAGCACGAAGAGAAGGGCGGCGAACCCTGAAAGCACGCCGGCGACGCGCCACTGCAGGCCGACGGCACCACGCGGCTGGGTGGCGACACGGCCGCGGCCACCGCGGCTGCGGCGGAGGACTCCGAAGAGGCCGAGGTTGATCGCGAGAACGACGATCAGCGCGGCGAAGAAGCCGATCCAAATGAGCGTGTTTATCTGGCCGGTGCCAGGCGAGTGCGGCGTCAAGGCGCGGCCATTCTAATCACGGCGAGCGGCGCTGATGCGCTGCGGTCGGTGGGCACCGTGTGGGCTCGACCTATACTCGCCGACGCATGAGGAGGCGCTCACGGCCACCGAAAGCGGTACGGCTGGCCGTCAGGGCGGGCGCGACCGCCATCGTCGGCAGCGCGATCGCCCTGCCGTTGGTGCGCAAGCGACTGAAGATCCCGGGCCCGGTGACCCTCGCCGTGGCCGCCTCGGGACCACTCGCCGTCGCCGTCCTCGCTCCCCGTTCGCGCAAGCGCGACGTCGCCCTGTTCGCGATGCAGATGTGGGCGTTCACGGTCGTCCACGAGATGCCCTACGACGACCCCGAGGCCCTGCGCCGCCGCCTCTACACCCACTACCCGATCAAGGTGGATTCGGCGCTCGGCGTCGGCCGCCTCCCCGGGGCGCGGCTGCAGACCATCCTCGCCGGGCGCCGGCCCGCCGCGGCGCTCGACCGCTTCCTCACGGTCACCCACTGGCTCTGGTTCTTCGAGCCCTACGCCGTGCTCTTCTGGATCCTCGTCCGCCACCCGGAGCATTGTCCGCGCGCCGCCCGCCAGATGGCCGCCGTCTTCGACGCCGGCGCCTTCGGTTACTGGGCGCTGCCGACGGCGCCGCCCTGGTGGTCCTCGGAGCAGGGCCTCACCAAGGAGCCGATGCGCCGGATCATGGTCGAGGTCGGCGAACCGCTCTGGGGGCGTTACTGGGGCCCGCTCTACAAGGCGCTCGGCGGAAATCCGTGGGCAGCGATGCCCTCGCTGCACTTCGCCACCTCGCTGCAGGGCGCGATCTCGCTCGCGGAAGGGAGCAGGCGCGAGGGCGCGGTCGGCTGGGCCTACGCGCTGGTGCTCGGCTACGGACTGGTCTACCTCGGCGAGCACTACGTGACCGACCTGCTCGCCGGCGCCGGTCTGGTCGGCGCCGTCCGCGTCTCCGACCCGATCTTCGCCCCGGCGGTCGGCCAGGTCAGCGCGGTGATCCAACGGCTCGAGCGACTCGCGGAGGGCTAGCAGCGGCACCTCTCGGTAGCGTCCCCGGACAGGTGCCCGACGACGAGAGGCCAGATGAGGGGAAGGGCGGCGGTGGAATCGCCGAACTTCCGGTCTTCACCACCAAGCGGCTGTTGCAGACCGGCGTTGTGGTGATCGTGCTGCTGGTCGGGATCTACTTCCTGTTCCCCAAGCTGGTCGGGTTGGGGGACGCGCTGGACAAGCTGGGCGAAGCCGACCCGCTCTGGATCGGCATCGCGGTCGTCTTCTCGGTCGCCTCCTATGGGACCTACATCGCGCTCTTCAAAGCGGTCGTCGGCGGCGAGGCCCTGCGGCTCACCTGGGGCGAGACCTACCAGATCAACATGGCGGGGGTGGCGGCGACGTTGCTTTTCTCGGCGGGCGGCGCGGGCGGGGTGGCGCTGACCTACTGGGCGTTGCGGAAAGCCGGGATGAGGCGCCGCGAGGTAGCCCGCCGGATGATCGCCTTCGTCGCCCTGCACTACGCCTTCTACCCGCTGGCGCTGATCGTCTTCGGCCTGTTGCTACGGACCGGCGTGCTGAACGGCGAGAACTCGGTCGAGCTGACGATCATCCCGGCGGCGGTGGCGGGGATCACGCTGGTGCTCGGCGTGCTGATCACGCTGATCCCGGCCGACGTCGAGGGGAAGCTGATGCCGCACGCCCACGGCGCCCACACGCGGAGCTTCGTCGAATGGGCCTCACGGGTGCCGGAGACGCTCGGGGACGGCTTCCGCTTCGCCCTCGGCCTCTTCGCCCACCCCCGCAAGGGCGGGCTCGCGGTGCTCGGCGCGGCGGGCTTCTGGGCGTTCAGCATCGGCGTGCTCTGGGCCTCGTTCCACTCGCTCGGCATCCACGTGCCGCTGGCGGTCGTCGTCCAGGGCTTCTTCCTCGGGATGGTCGCCAACCTCTTCCCGCTGGCGCCGGCGGGCGTGGGGGCGGTGGACGCCGGGATGATCGGCGCCTTCGTCCTCTTCGGCCTGCCCGAGGAGACGGTCTTTCCGGCGATCCTGATCTTCCGCCTGGTCTCCTTCTGGATGCCGATCCCGCCCGGCGTCGTCGCCTTCTTCCAACTGCGCAACACTGTCCGTCGATGGGAAGCGGAGGGGCTGCCGATCGACCGCGACGGTGGTACTATAAAAAGTAAAGTAATGGCCTAGAGAAGCCTAGAAGAAGGGCGAGCAATGAGCGAGGACACCAAGAAGAAGGTCGAGAACGTGATCATCGTCGGCGGCGGTCCGGCCGGCTACACGGCGGCGCTCTACACCGCCCGCGCGAACCTCGAGCCGCTCGTCTTCGAGGGCTTCCAGTGGGGCGGCCAGCTGCAGAATACGACCGACGTCGAGAACTTCCCCGGCTACCCCGACGGGATCATGGGCCCCGAGATGATGAGTCAGTTCCGCGTCCAGGCCGAGAAATTCGGGACCCGCTTCGTCACCGACGACGTCGACCGCGTCGAGCTTTCAACCGACGGCGGCGTCCACAAGGTCTTCCTCGGCGACGAGGAGCACCGCGCCAAGGCCGTGGTCCTGGCGATGGGGGCGGAGCCCAAACGGCTCGGCGTCCCCGGTGAGATGGAGCTCGCGGGCCGTGGCGTCTCCACCTGCGGCGTCTGCGACGGCGCCTTCTTCAAGGGCCACCGCGTGCTGGTGATCGGCGGTGGCGACTCGGCGATGGAGGACTCCGTCTTCATCTCGAAGTTCGCCGACGAGCTGACGATCGTCAACCGCCGCGACGAGTTCCGCGCCTCCAAGATCATGTACGACCGGGCGCTCGCGGTCGAGAACATCGACACGCTGACCCCGTACGTGCCGACCGAGTTCGTCGCCGGCGAGGACGGGAAACTGGCCAAGGTCCACATGCGCCACGCCGAGACCGGCGAGGAGATCGACGTCGAGGCGACCGGCGCCTTCGTCGCGATCGGCCACGTGCCGCGCTCGGAGGTCGTCAAGGACCAGGTCGACGTCGACGAGGACGGCTACATCAAGGTGGAGCCGGGCTCGACCCGCACCAACCTCCCCGGCGTCTTCGCCGTCGGCGACGTCGTCGACCACACCTACCGCCAGGCGGTCACCGCCGCCGGCACGGGCTGCATGGGCGCGCTCGACGCCGAGCGCTACCTGCGCGATGCGCCGCCTGCGGTCGAGGCCCACTGGTTCCCCGGCGGCGAGCCCGCCGAGATCGCACCCACCGCTTAGCGGGTATCGAACATTCGTCCAGCGCGGCGGATCGCTATGTTCCGTCGCCGTGCCCGCCGAGTGCTCGCATCTCGATTCCGTCCAGTTCCTCGAGGTTCCGGGAGACGTGGAGGGTTGTGAGGAGTGCCTGGCGCTCGGCATGCGCTGGGTCCACCTGCGGATGTGCCAGACCTGTGGTCATATCGGCTGCTGTGACAACTCGCAGGGCAGGCACGCGACCGCGCACTTCAAAGGCACCGGGCATCCGATCATCCGCTCCGCCCAGCCGGGCGAGGACTGGAGCTGGTGCTACGTCGACGAGCTGATGCTGCGGCTCGAGGCGGACTGAGCGCCGCTCAGACCAGGTAGCCGCAGTCGTGCGCCTCGCGGTGGAGGTCGTCGCGGAAGTCCGGATGGGCGATGTCGATCAGTCGCCGGGTGCGCTCGGCGATCGAGGAGCCGCGTAGCTCGGCGACGCCGTACTCGGTTACCACGTTGTCGACGATGTTCTTGAAGGTGGTGACCGCCGCCCCGGGGTGGAGGCGCGGGACGATCCGCGAGGCCGCTCCGTCGCCGGTGGTCGAGTGCAGGACGATGAAGGCCTGACCGCCCTCCGAGAGGACGGCGCCGCGGGCGAAGTCGGGTTGGCCGCCGGAGGAGGACCAGTAGTCGGAGCCAAGGCTCTCCGAGGCGCACTGGCCGAGGAAATCGACCTCGATCGTCGCGTTGATCGCGTTGAAGTTCGGCTCCTGGGAGACCAGCTTCGGGTCGTTGGTCTGGTCGACGGGCCAGAACTCGACTCCGGGGTTCTCGGCGACGAACTCGTAGAGGCGGGCGGTGCCGCTGCAGGAGGTGGTGATCGCCTTGTTGCGGTGGGTGCGCTTGCGCGAGCCGGTCACCACGCCGGTTTCGATCAGGTCGACGAAGCCGGGGCCGAAGAGCTCGGTGTGGATGCCGAGCTCCCGGTGGTCGACGAGCAGCCCGAGCACATGGTCGGGGATCGCGCCGATCCCGGCCTGGATCGTCGCCCCGTCCGGGATCCGCTCGGCGACCAGCTCGGCGATCTTCGCGTCCTCGGGACGGCCCTCGCGCGGCGGCATCTCGACCACCGGATAGTCGGCCTCGCACCAGCCGAGGATCTGGCTGACGTGGACCTGGTTCTCGCCGTAGGTGCGCGGCATCTGCGCGTTCACCTCGACGAAGAAGGGGAGCTCCCCGATCATCGCCGCCGAGTACTCGGAGTTCAGCCCGAGGCTGAACCAGCCATGCGCGTCGGGGGGCGAGGCGGCGACGATCACCAGCGGGTCGCGCAGCGTGCGGCGCATCAGCGCCGGCACCTCGGAGAAGTTGTTCGGCACCAGGTCGCACTGGCCGCGGTGGAAGGGGTCTTTGTCGTGCGGCGAGAGGAACCAGGAGACGTGGCGCAGCCCGGGGACCTTGCCCGCGAAGTGATCGCGCCCGCGGACCGGCAGCATCTGGTGGAGGCGCACCGGGTCGGCGAATTCGCCGACCTCCTCGATCGCGTCGACGACGGTCCTCGGTTCGCCGTTGTAGGCGCCGACGATGACGTCGCCGCCGACCGGGAGGTGGGCGAGGACGTCGCCGGCCTCCCGCCGCTTCTCCCGCAGCTGGTCGGAGATCGTCGCCGCCACCGGGCGCTCCGCCTAGGCCTCGACCATCGGCGTCATCGCGTTGACCCCGGTCGCCGCGCGGCCGATGATCAGCTTCTGGATCTGCGAGGTGCCCTCGTAGAGGGTGGTGACCCGGGCGTCGCGAAGGTAGCGCTCGACCGGATAGTCGTCGACGTAGCCGGAGCCGCCGTGTACCTGGATCGCGAGGTTCGCGCATTCGACCGCCGACTCGGTGGCGAAGACCTTGGCCACCGACGTCTCGGTCGCGTTCGGCTTGCCTTCGTCCTTCAGGATCCCGGCGCGGTAGACCAGCATCCGGCTCGCGTCGCGCTTCAGGATCATGTCCGCGATCATCTCCTGGACCAGCTGGAAGCGGGCCAGCGGGACGCCGAACTGCTGGCGCTCCTTGGCGTAGGTGACCGAGGCGTCGACGCAGCCGTCCATGATCCCGACACAGCCCGCGGCGACGCTGTAGCGGCCCGATTCGAGCGCGCTCATCGCCACCTTGAAGCCGTCGCCGACCTGCCCGAGCAGGGCGTCGTCGCCGACCTCGACCGAGTCGAGCGAGAGCTCGGCGGTATCGGAGGAGCGCAGGCCGAGCTTGCCGTGGATCTCCTGGCTGGTGAAGCCCTCGGACGCCGTCGGGACGATGAACGCGGCGAGGCCCTTGTGCTTCGACACCGGGTCGGTCTGGGCGAAGATCAGGGCGAACTCGGCGGCGTTGCCGAGGCTGATCCACATCTTCTGGCCGCTGATCGACCAGCCCGAGTCGGTCTTCGTCGCCCGGGTACGCAGGTTGGCCGCATCGGAGCCGGTGTCGGGCTCGGTCAGCCCGAAGCAGCCGAGCGCCTCGCCGCTGCAGAGGCCGGGCAGCCAGTGTTCCTTCTGCTCGGAGGTCGCCCACTTTTCGATCGCTGAGCCGACCAGCGAGGTCTGCACGGAGACGACGGTGCGGGCGGAGGAGTCGGCGCGACCGATCTCGCCGGCGATCAGGCCGTAGCCGATGTAGTCGAGGTTCCGGCCGCCGTATTTTTCGTCGAGGATCGGGCCGAGGAAGCCGACCTCGCCGAGCTTGCGTGCCAACTCGCGGTCGAAGCGTTCGGCGCGGTCGTTCTCGCGGACGTTCGGCAGGATCTCGCGGTCGGCGAACTCGCGCGCGGTTTCGGCGATCAGCTTGTGCTCGTCCGAGAGGTTGAAGTCCATCAGCGCTCGAGCTCGGCGTCCCGGGCGGCGGCGAACGCCTGCTGCGCCTCGAGGGTGCGCGGCCCGGGGGCTTCCGGCAGCACGACGTCGTCGATCTGGGACACCGCCTGGATCTCACGCGTGGTCGAGGCGAGAAAGGCCTCCGAAGCGCCCTTCACCTCGTCCAGCGTCCAGGCGCCTTCCTCGATGCCGGGCACGGCCTTCAGGAGGCGGTCGCGGGTGATCGAGTCGAGCACGCCCTCCGACAGTGCCGTGGTGCAAAGGACGCCGTCGAGTACCCAGAACATGGTCGAGGTGGGCGGCTCCAGCACGATGCCGTCGGGACGGACGAAGAGGGCCTCGTCGGCGCCCGCTTCCCGCGCCAGTCGGGTCGCCAGCATGTTCGCCCCGTAGGAGAGCGACTTGACGCCGTTCAGGACGATCGTCGTCTGGTACGTGACCGGCCCGACCTTGACCGTGTCGGCGTGGACCGGGACATCCTCGGTGGCGGCGATGCGGCGCCCGCCGCGGGTGACGATCAGGCGCAGCTGACCTTCGATCGGCCCGGCGGCGTCGAGGAGGGCGTCGATCTCGGCGCGGAGCGCCATCAGGTCGAACTCGAGGCGCAGAGCCGCGGCGCTGCGGCCGAGGCGGGCGACGTGGTCGTCGAGCGCGTAGGGGCGGCCGGCGTAGAGGCGGATGACCTCGAAGGCGCCGTCGCCGCGGTAGAGGCCGTCGTCTTTGAGGCCGATCGTCGCGTCGGCGGTCGGCCCGATCTTCCCGTCGACGCTGGCCAGCTCGGTGAAGCCATTCTCCATGGCGGCGAGGCTACCTGAGACGGTGGCGGGCGTATGCTGGATCGGTGCTGCTTCTACTGGGGACGGTCGCGGTTCTGGTCTTCATCGTCGGCGTGATCGTCGTCGTCGGCCATGCCTATCCGGGCACCGACGCCGAGCTGCTCGACTGGTCTCCGACCCGCTCACCCGCGGTCGAGGTCCAGAACGAGCTCGACGACGTGCGCCAGATGCTCGAGGCCCAGAACGAGATGCGCCGCCGCCGCGGGGCGAGCGAGCTGACCGAGGCCGACATCGAGGCGCGGGTCCGCGAGGACGAGACCTGGAAGGCCCGTATGCGCCGCCCCGGCTAGGCCGTTGCCGGGGCGGGCTCGCTGTCGGAAGCTTTCGACTTCGCCCGCGCCGGCAGGGAGGAGGCCAGGGCGGCAGCGCCGAGGCCGGAGACGAGGGCGAACCACCAACCGCTCTGCAGGCCGCCGAGGAGGTCGGTGCCGGCCGAGTCGATCAGGGCGACGAGGACGGCTACGCCGATCGCCGAGCCGAGTTGGCGGGCCATGCCGAAGACGGCCGAGCCGGTGGCGAAGCGTCCCGGGGGCAGGGAGGCGGTCGCCGCGGCGGGGAGGGTCCCCAGGGTCAGGCCGACGCCGATGCCGCCGAGCATGAAGGCGGGAAGGAAGGTGGTCGCGTATTCGGGCTTCGGGCCGACCGAGGCGAGCATGAAGGCGAAGCTGCCCGCGAATAGGAGGCCGCCGAGGGTCGCGATCGGACGTTGGCCGATCCGCGCGCCGAGTTTGCCCGATGGTGCCGCGAAGATCGCCGCCATCAGCGGTCCGGGCGAGAGGGCGAAGCCGGCGCGGAGCTCCGACCATCCCCAGACCTCGGTCAGCAGGAGGACGCCGGAGAGGAGCATCGCGCCGAAGCCCATGAAGAAGACCAGCGTCGCCAGGTTGGCGAGGGCGAACGAGCGGACCCGTAGGAGGGGCAGCTCGATCACCGGCGCGTGGTGGTAGGCGGAGCGGAAGAGGAAGGCGGCGACGAGGAGTGCCGCGGCGACGAAGGAGCCGAGCACGCGGCCGTCGGTCCAGCCCCATTCCGGGCCCTGGACGATGCCGAGGGTGAGGAGGCCGATGCCGAGCGCGAGCATCGCCGCGCCGAGCAGGTCGGGGCGGCCGTCCTCCGGTTCCTTGACCTCGTCGAGGATGCGGACCGCGGCGAAGGCGGTGAGCAGGCCGATCGGCAGGTTGACGAGGAAGATCCAGTGCCAGCTGATCTGGACGAGGAGGCCGCCGATCGGCGGGCCGAGGGCGGCGGCGACGCCGGAGACGGCGGACCAGATGCCGATCGCGACCGGGCGCTGCTCGACCGGGAAGGCGGGGAGGAGGAGACCGAGCGTGGTCGGGATCATCATCGCCGCGCCGACCGCCTGGAGGACGCGGGCGCCTACCAGGAAGGGGATCGAGGGGGAGATCGCGCAGAGCGCCGAGGCGGCGACGAAGAGGAGCAGGCCGCTGACGAAGACGCGCTTACGGCCGACCCGGTCGGCGATCCGGCCCGCCGGGACGAGGAGGGCAGCGAAGACGATCGCGTAGCCGTTCAGGACCCAGGAGAGGCTCGAGAGCGAGGCGTTGTCGAAGGAGCGCGAGAGGTCCGGGAAGGCGATGTTGACGATGAACAGATCGAGGCTGGCCATGAAGAGGCCGATCGAGGTGACCGCGAGCACCTTCCAGCGGTGTGCCATTTTCGTCGCTCCTGGGGTCGCTTGCATTTCACAAGCCACGGTAGCAAAAGTAACTTGCGAAAAGAAAGTAACTGTTAGAATCCAGCCATGGCCATCGAGTCCTACGCCGAGAAGAACTGCTCCATCGCGAAGCCGCTCGCCTTCCTGGGGGAGCGCTGGACGGTGCTGATCCTGCGGGACCTGTTCCTCGGACGGCGCCGCTTCGACGAGTTCCAGGCCTCGCTCGGGGTCGCGACCAACGTGCTCAGCCAGCGGCTGACGACGCTGACCGAGGAAGGGATCGTCGAGCGCCGCCGCTACAACGAGCACCCCGAGCGCTTCGAGTACGTCCTCACCGAGAAGGGACGGGACCTGCAGCCGGTGCTGCTCGCCCTGCTTGCCTGGGGCGACAAGTACACGGCCGAGAACGGGCCGCCGCTGGAGGTCGTCCATGGCGACCATGCCTTCCGCGCGGTGCAGACCTGCTCGGTCTGCGGCGAGCCGGTCGACTCTCACAACGTCCACACCCGGCCCGGCCCGGGCGCCAACGACGAACAGCGCCGCGCCAACGGCCGCCGCGCCCCCGAGTGGCTCGCGCACTGATCGTCGGTTGTGGCTGCTCCGGCCGCGCGCTCGGCTCCGAGCTGCTCGAGGAGGGCTGGGCCGTGCGCGGCACGAGCCGCGACGCCGCGGGCCTCGACGCGATCGAGGCGGCCGGGATCGAGCCGGCCCGCGCCGATCCCGAGCAGCCGGGGACGATCCTCGAGCTCGTCGACGACGTCGCGATCCTGATCTGGCTCCTCGGCTCGGCGACCGGCCCGACCGTCCCCGACATCCACGGCCCTCGCCTCGAAGCGCTGCTCGAACGCCTGGTCGAAACCCCGGTGCGGGGATTCATCTACGAGGGCGCCGGGAGGGTGGACCCGAAGCTTCTGGCCGACGGCGCCGAGTTGGTGCGGAACGCGGAAGCGACCTGGCGGATCCCGGTCACGGTGACGGAGACGCCACGCGAGCACGGCCCCGCGTGGGTCGAGGAGCTCGAGACCGCGGTCGTCGAGCTGATCGCCCGGCGGTAGGGGCAGTAGTCCTATGACGGCCCGGGCGTCTCATCGCGGTCCTGGCCGGCTGTGACCGCGATGAGACGCCCAGGACGTGACGGTTTCGGGTGGAAGTGCGGGTGATTCGAACGGTCAGGACCACTGCGCGGTTCGAGATCCACCCCGTGCGTGGATTTCGAACCACGGAAGGCAAGGTCTCCTGCGGTGTTCGAAACTTGGCGTATAGGCAAGTAAGGAACACCGCAGATTCCTGACCGTTCGGGGCCCGGCGTACGACCCGGGCCCAGCCGCTTCCCCCGCATCCCCCGGCCGTCTCGGCCACGGCTACAGGCAGCCAGGGCCGTGGCCGAGACGGCCGTGCTCACCGACCCCGCCTTGCGTCCGTTTCCCGTCCCGCCGAACCCGCCCGCCTACCCCAAGCGCTTGAGGAAGTCCCCGAGGATCCTCGCGGTCGCGCCCCAGATCAACTGGCCTTCGATCTCGTAGGTCGGGGTGTGGATCGGGACGCCGCGGCGGATCAGGCGGCGCACCTCGTAGGCCTCGCGTAGACGGTCGAGGGAGAAGGTGAGGACGGTCTCGACCTCGGTCGGGTTGGGATCGAGGGCGAGGGCGCGGGGCTCGTCGACAAGACCGACGTAGGGCTGGATCCGGTAGCCGGTGACGAAGGTGTTGACCGGGGGCAGCGCGCCGACGATCTCGACGCCGGCCGGGTCGAGGGCGATCTCCTCGCGCGCCTCGCGCAGGGCCGTCGCCTCGAGGTCGGGGTCGCCGGGATCCTGGCGGCCACCGGGGAAGGAGACCTCGCCCGCGTGCCGGCGCAGGTTGGCGCGCCGCTCGGTGAAGATCAGGCCCGGCTCCTCGGGCCAGCCATAGAGCGGCAGGAGTACCGCCGACTCGGTCCCGCCGCGGACCTCCATCGCCGCCGCCTCCTCGGCGCTCAGCAGCAGCGCCCCGATGTTCCCGTTCGAGCTCAAGTGCACCATCATCCCCCTGCGGCTCCGGCGGTCGAAGCCGGGGTCGGGACGCGGAGCATCGTCGGGGCGATGGCCATCGTGATGAGGACGCCTCCGGCGGCGGCGATCAGGAAGGCGGCGCGGGGCGAGGTGGCGTCGACGAGGAGCCCACCCGCGGCCTGGGCGACGCCGACGCCGAGTGAGGTCGCCGATGAAGTGAAGCCGTAGACGCGGCCGATCATGCCGCGGGGCACCTCCTGCTGGATGATCGTTTCGCCGGCGACGATCTCGATGCCGTTGCCCGCCCCGGCGACCGCCTCGACCGGGGCGAGGACGGCGACACTCGGTGCCAGGCCGGCGCCCATCGCACCCGCCGAGCTCAAGGAGCAGCTCAGCAGGTAGAGCCGGGGCGCCCCCCAGGTGCCGGCGCGACCGCGCAGGATCCAGAGGGAGCCGGCGAGCATGCCGACCCCGAAGACGGCCTCCATCAGACCGTAGGTGAAGGCCGAGCCGCCGAGCGTTTCCCGGACGAGGAAGACGAGCGCGACGTTGTCGACGGCGAGGAAGGCGACCAGCAGGAGAAGTGAGAGGGTGACGGTGCGCAGCAGACGGTTGTGCCAGACGAAGCGGGCGCCGGTGCGGGCAGCGACGAAGAGCGGCTCGTGCTCGGTCTCCTCCGACGGCCGGGTCGGCGGGACCCGCGTGGTCAGCGCCGCCGAGCCGAGGAAGGTGACCGCGTTGACGAGGATCCCCGCCGCGGGTCCGATCGCGGCGAACAGCAGGCCGCCGACCAGTGGGCCGATCGCGACGTAGAGGTTGGTCGCGGTGCCGAGCAGCGCGTTGGCCTCGATCAGCTCCTCGGGCTCGACCAGGTTCGGGACCATCGCCGTGCGCGCCGGGGCGTAGGAGGTCTGTAGCACCGTGGCGAGCGCGGTCAGGCCGATGATCACGCCGAACGACGGCAGCGTGGCGATCGCGGCGAAGACCACCGCCTGGCCCAGATCGCAGCCGATCAGCAGGGTGCGTAGATCGGTGCGGTCGGCGATCCCGCCGGTCAGCGGGCCGAGCAGCCGTGGCAACTGGGACGCGATCAGGAAGGCGGCGACCGCGGTACCGGTGCCGTGCGTCTGCTGGACGTAGAGGGTGAGCGCCGTCGTCGCCGCCCCGGAGCCCGCATAGGAGAGACCGATGGCCGCCCAGAGGGCGCGGAACTGGGGTCGGCGACGGAGCAGCGCGACCGCGCCGCTCAACCGATCACCCCGCCGGAGTGCGTTCGGCGACCGTGATCTCGGCGCCTTTCTCGAGCAGCTTGTGCACCGGGCATTTCTCCGCGATCACCATCAGCTTGCGGCGCTGCTCGTCGTCCAGTCCGTCGGGGAGGGCGACTTCGACGACGAAGTGGGTGGGGGAGGCGTGGGGGTGCGGGGCGTCGCCCTCGGTGCTCATGTCGACGGTGATCTCGAGCCCGTCCAGCTCCCAGCCTTTGCGCTCGGCATAGAGCTCCATCGTGATCGCGGTGCAGCCGGCGAGGCTCGAGGCCAGCAGCTGGCTCGGGCGCGGGCCGGTGTCGGTGCCGCCGTCGGCGGCGGGCTCGTCGATGACGATCGAGCGCTCGTCTCCGAGATCGACCTCGTGGGAGAGGCCGGCGATCCGGCGGGCGGTCACGTGGGCGTGCATCAGCGTCCCCGTCCCTCGAAGAGCGCCGGGTCGTCGACGTCCGCCCAGCGGGCCATCGCGTAGGCGAGGTCGGAGGCGCGGTTGACGAAGTGGATCACGGTCGGGCTCGCCAGCGCGCCCGTCTCGGCGAGGGTCGAGATACGGCGCTCGGCGCGACGGATCGCGGTGCGGGCGACGTCGAGGTTGGCGGAGAGAAGGTTGCCGCCGGGGATGACGAACTTCGGCGGCAGTTCGACCTCGGACATGTAGCGGTCGATCAGGCGCTCGGCCTCCTCGACCATCTCGTCGGTGACCCGGCTGATCCCGTCTTCGAGCCGGTTCGCCGCCTCCGGCGCGGTCGCCAGCTCGGCCCCGGCGACGAAGAGATCGTCCTGGAGGCGCAGGATGTCGGCTGCGAGCTCGTCCGAGCCGTCGCCGGAGGCGCAGAGCGCCCGCGCCACCCCGAGGGCCGAGCAGGCCTCGTCGAGGGAGCCGTAGGCCTCGGTCCGCGCGCTGTCCTTGGGGACGCGGCCGCCGTACCAGAGCGAGGTCGTTCCGTCGTCCCCCTTCTTCGTGTAGATCTTGACCATCCGACGATCCTACGCCCGCGCGCGGGCGGCCCGCCTCAGCCGACCGGGCTGAAGACGAAGCCGGTCATCACCTTGGGGAAGAAGTAGGTGGACTTCGGTGGCATGTTCTCGTCGGTCTCGGCGACCGCCTTCACCTGCTCGATCGGCACCGGGCGCTGGATGAAGGCAAGGTCGTAGATGCCGTTCTCGACCATGTCGACGGCGGCCGGGACGCTCTTGGCGTATTCGAGGCCGCGGCGCTCGGTGATGTCCTCCTCGCTCATCCCGGCGAGGCCGTTCAGCACCAGCGTCTCGAGGATCGCCGAGTCGAGTCGGCGGTAGGCCTCGGGCATGCCCACGAGGCGCCGGTCGAGCTCCTCGGTGTCGCGGAGACGCAGGGCGTAGGCGGTGCCTTCCGCACCGTCGAATAGGCCGAAGACGCCGACGCCCTCGGCGCCCGCCGGGTCGAGCTCGGCACGGTCGATCTCGATCATCTCGAAGAGCTCCTCGAGCCCCGCGAGCAGGCGCCGGCGGCGCTCCGGGTCGTGTGAGAAGCCGGAGAGCAGGCGGTGGGTGGGGAAGACGGTGAGGCCGGGGTCGTCGAGGCCGGTGAGCGCCATCAGCGTGTAGTTCTGCGGGCCCTCGCCGCCGATCTCGTCGCGGTAGGCGCGGGCGGTCTCATAGCGATGGTGGCCGTCGGCGATCAGGAGCTGGGCGCCCGCGAGGCGCTCGACCACCGCCCCGACGACGGCCGGATCGGCCACCCGCCACACCTTGTTGACGGTGCCGTCCTCATCCGTGACCTCGCCCCAGGGCTCGGTGGAGAGGGCGGGCTCGACCAACGGCCAGGGGTCTTCGGTCGACAGCGAGAAGATCGGCGAGAGGTTCAGCCGCGTCGCCCGGGTCAGTTCGAGGCGGTCCTGCAGCGGGCCGGGGTGGGTGCGCTCGTGGGGGCGCACGGTCCCGGTGTCGTAGTCCTCGACCCGCACCCGGACCAGCACGCCGTGGCGGGTGTGCTTGGCGCCGTCGGGAGCGATGTAGTCCTGGGACAGCGCCCAGACCGCGTCCTCGGCATCGGCGACGAGTACCCCCTCCGCGCGCCACTCGTCGATCCGCCGCGCCGTGTCCTCGTAGGGATCGCCGACCGGCCGGCTCGCCGGGTCCGCCGGGTCGAACGGCACCGGCAGGTCGATCGCCACCGCGTTGTAGGGCGAACGCGCGAGCAACCGCGCCCGCTCGGCGGCGTCGATCACGTCGTACGGAGGCGACGCGACCGCGGCCAGCCCCCCGACCTTGGCGAGGTCGTAGTGCAGTGCCTTCAGCGGCTGGACGTCGGCCATGGGCCAGACGCTACCCCGTTATCCCGTCGCGACTCCTCTCGCCGCCCTACACTCCCCTCGGTCGGGGCGTGGCGCAGCCTGGTAGCGCGCCGCCTTTGGGTGGCGGAGGTCCCCGGTTCGAATCCGGGCGCCCCGACTACAGGAAGGCCGTTCCACGCCTGTGGAGCGATGCTGGCCCTGGCCGCCATCTACGCCGCCGTGCCGTCGAGACGCTCGGCCGTCGCCTCCGAGCGTGCAGCCACCGCTGGGCTCATTCCACTGCGGGTGCGGGCCGAGGCGGATGAGATCCTCGACGACATCGAGTACTTCGAGGAAGACATGATCGTCGCGGTTCCGTAGGTGGCCGCCGGCCAATAAGTGTGCGCCGCGCCTGATGGCCATGTTGGCCATCCCAATTCTGTAGCACGAATCGTGCTACATTCGGTGGCGATGGCTCGCTCAATTCATGTCCGGCTCGATGACTCCTCGGCAGCCGCGCTGAGGATCGTCCGTGAGGAGTCGGGATCCGACTCGGAGGCGGTCCGAGTCGCGCTTCGGGAGGCGGCGGCTCGGCGGCGGGCGCGCTCGTCCTTGGTCGCCGAGGTCGAGCGTCTGGCCTCCGACGGCAGCGACCGCGAGGAGATGCTGATCGTTCGTGAACAGCTCGCCGAGCTGGCGCCTGACTCCGTCGACTGATGGTCCGCGGTGAGGTCTTCCGGCTGCCGGCGCCCAAGCACGCGCGCGGTCGTGAGCAGCGAGGGGCCCGCTACGCCGTCGTGGTCCAGGCCGACGAGCTGATGGCTCTCAGCACCACGCTCGTGGCGCCGACGTCGACCGGCGCCCGGCCCGCGACCTTTCGCCCGACGATCGACATCGACGGCGCCGAGACGCGCGTTCTCGTCGAGCAGACGACGGTCGTCGACCCTCGGCGCCTGGGCCGTTCCGCCGGCCGTCTCGACGCGGCCGAGCTACGCGCCGTCGACGACGCTCTCGAGTTGGTGCTCGGCCTCTGAACAGGGCGCTCAGCCCAGCTCGGCGCTGGCCGCGTCGGGTTCCGGTGGGGCGTCTTTGGTCGGCTCCGGTGGCCGTTTGCCGCCGGGCATGTAGACGAGGTGGGAGGCGACGTCATCGCGCAGAAGACACCGCGGGCATAGCTCGATGTGTGCAAAGCGGGCGGAGTTGAACCGGCTTCCACAACGTTCGCAAACGTAAATCGCTATCTCCGTTCCGGGCCTCCCTAGCCCTGGGACGGGAGCCTACCGCTTCAGGGTCTCGGGCCGGATGCCGATATGGAGGTCGATGTACGAGCAGCAGGACTACAGCGCCAAGCGGGTCGAGCGGGCCGCTTTCGAAACCGACCGTCTGTTGGTGGTCGGGGACGTGACGCTGCCGCCGGAGGGCTACCAGAGCCGGTTCTCGGATTCGCTGAACCGGGCCGACCTCGAGTTCCTGCCGCTGACCAACTGCGAGGTCACCTCGCTGGCCGACGGCCGCACCCTGGAGCGCGACTTCATGATGCTCGCCAAGCGCCACATCCGGGTCGCCTACCCGGTCTGATCCGTCCCCGCCAGTTCACAGTCTTGTTAGACCTGGGGCGTAACGTTTCTCCTTCGAAAGAGAGGAAGACGGATGAGCTCGATTGGAAAGCTGATGATGATGCTGAATAGCGACAAGGCCCAGATGGTGAGCGCCGAGGACGCGCTGCCGGGAAGCAGTGAGCCGCGGTTTTCGGTGCCGGAGACCCACGAGGTGCTCGGGACGCCCTTGAAGCCGCCGTTCCCGGAGGGCATCGAGGTCGCCTACTTCGCGCTGGGCTGCTTCTGGGGCGCCGAGCGGCTGTTCTGGGAACTCGACGGCGTCTACACGACCGCGGTCGGCTACCAGAACGGGATCACGCCGAACCCGACCTACGAGGAGACGGTCACCGGCAAGACCGGCCACGCCGAGACGGTGATGGTCGCCTACGACCCCGACAAGGTCTCCTACGAGGACCTGCTGAAGGTGTTCTTCGAGGAGCACGACCCGACCCAGGGCATGCGCCAGGGCAACGACGTCGGGACCACGTACCGGTCCGGCATCTTCTTCGTCGACGACGCGCAGAAGGAGATCGCGGAACGGGTCCGGGACGCCTACGACGCCGATCTGCGCTCCGCCGGCAAGGACCCGATCACGACGGAAATCGTCCCGGCAGGGCCCTTCTACTACGCCGAGGACTACCACCAGCAGTACCTGCACAAGGTCCCGAACGGCTACTGCGGGCTCAAAGGAACGGGTGTCGCCTGCACCATCCCGGCCGCCGCTTGAGCGGTCGGGACCCCTTTGGGGGTCGGCGGGAATCGCATCGACGGGCGCGCTGAATAGCATCACGCGCCCGTGGCACCCTCCTTCGGTTCCTACATAGCCGGCAGCCTCGCCGTGATCGGGATCGTCGCCGCGCTCGGGCTCGGCGGCTACTGGTTGCGGCGTTGGATCGTGCCGGAATTCTCCGGCGCGCTCGCGCGGCTTGCCGACGCGACCCTCGCGACGGCACTGCTGGTGGTCTCGCTGGAGATCCTCGGCACGCTGAGCATCCTCGAGTTCGGCTGGATCATCATCTTCACGATCGCCGTGGGGCTGGGCGCGGCCGGGCTCGGCTTCTGGAGGGCGCCGGAGCGGGGCGAGGAAATCAAGGCACCCGCGGTCGCCAAATGGGCGCTGATCATGGCGATCGCGGTCGCCTCCTTCACGATGGCCGAGTGGACGTTCCCGTCCCAGCTGGCGCTCGACCAGGGGATGTTCGGCGGCGACACCACCTGGTACCACATGCCGTTCGCGGCGACGATGGCGCAGGAGCACTCGACCGTCCATCTGCACTTCACCGACCCGCTGCGGCTCGCCGCCTGGTTCTACCCGCAGAGCTCCGAACTGATCAACGGCGCGGCGATCGTCCTCTTCAAAACGGACTGGCTCTCGCCACTGCTGAACCTCTTCTGGCTGCCGATCGCGTTGCTCGCCTGCTGGTGCGTCGGCCGCCCCTACAAGGTCGGCCCGGCGACGTTGATCGCGGGCGCGATCATCCTCGACTCGGGGGTGATGATCGAAACGCAGCCCGGCGAGGCGCGCAACGACATCATGGGGCTCGCCTTCCTGATCGCCTTCGCCGCCTTCCTGATCAACGGGCACCAACGCCGGGCGCCGCGGGAAGGGACGGCGGTCGAAGACACGCCTGAGCGCGACGCGCCTCTCCTCGACAAGGGCCCGCTGGTGATGGCGGGGATCGCCGCCGGGCTCGCCATCTCGGTGAAGACGACCTTCCTCGTTCCGGTGGCGGCGATCGCGATCGGCGTCTTCCTCTTCAGCGGCAAGGGGCGCCGCTGGACGACCGCCTGGATCCTCGGGCTGACGATCTTCGTCACCGGTGGCTACTGGTACGTGCGGGCAGCGATCAAGACCGGGGGCAACCCGATCCCGATCACCAAGTTCGGGCCGCTGAACCTGCCAGTGCCTGACCAGATGCCGCTGGACCCGCGGCCGCGCTTCGCCGTCGCCCATTACCTCACCGATCCGACCGTCTATCGCTACTGGTTCTTTCCGCAGCTCGAGAACGCGCTCGGGCCGCTCTGGCCGCTGATCCTGATCGTGGCCGCGGCCGCCGCGGTGTTCATCGTCTGGCGATCCGGCAACAAGATCCTGCGCGTGGTCGCCGCCGCGGCGCTTCTCACCGCGGTCGTCTACGTCTTCACGCCGCTGACCGCGGCGGGCCAGCCGGGGTCGCCGACCGGCTTCTTCACCAACACGCGGTACCTGATGCCGGGACTGATCCTGGCCATGGTGATGCTGCCTCTTGCGCGCCCGCTGCGGGCGCCGGACCGCCGCGCGTGGATCACGATGTGGTTCCTCGCCGCCGTCTACTGGGTCACCGTCCTGACGACGCCGAAGTGGTACTCGACCTACATCTTCGGGACGATCTTCATCGTCCTGGCGTTGGTCTGGGTGCCGGCGGCGCTTGGGCTGGGACGCTCGCGTGGAGTGATGTCGCGCCGCGTCGTGACGGCCGTGGCCGCGATCGTGCTCGTCTTCGCGGTGGTACTCGGCCGGGCGCAGGAGACCCAGTTCTCACAACAGCACTACACCGACACGGAACTTTTCCTCCAGGACGGCGGGCCCGAAGAAGCGTACGCCTATGCCCAGAAGCTGCAGCACCAGCGGATCGGGATCATCGGCGCGAGCGAGATCATCTTCGGCCAGTACGGCTTCTTCGGGAACCCACCGACCAACGAAGTCGAATTCATCGGCGTCCCCGGTCCGCACGGCGCCTATCGACTGCCGATGAGCTGCAAGGTGTTCATGGAACGGATCAACGCCGGCAACTACGACTACCTGATCATGTCCGAATTCACCGAGGATTCGAAAGAAAGCGAAATGGGCGAAGAATTCTGGAAACCGATCTACGCCTGGGTGCGCAACGATCCGGCGCTGGAAACGGTGGTCGCCGAGCCGACGATCCAGCCCCAGCCCGACTACGTCTTCAAGGTGAACGGCAAAGTTTCGCCGGATTACTGCCCGTCGCCTACGGAACTGAAGAAGTACTACGAAGAAGTCGAAGAAGCGGAAGCGGTCGAGGAGCAGGAAGAAGAAGAAGGTAAGGAACAAGAACGGGCAGAAAAGGCCGAAGAAGAAGAACAAGGGGAAGAAACCGTCGAATAGGGGCGGCGCGCGGTGGTGCCGGCCGGGCCGTCCGAGCTGCGGTGCCCTGGGCGTCTCATGGAGGTCCTGGCAGGCTGTGGTCTCCATGAGACGCCCAGGACGGGAGGAGTGCGGTGTTCCTCCGGGGGTTCGTGCGTGAGAGGCCACACCTCGGCCGATCCCGTGACGAAGACGTCGGGAACTCCACGCTTCCTTGCGTCTTCGGTCTGAATCCGTGGCCTTCCGCGACGATTCCGTCAGGCCCCCGGCGGCGTTCGCTGAGTTAGGCGCGCCATAGGCGGCTCAACTCAGCGAGCGTCGTCGTGGTGTTGTGCAACACGCACGGAGGCGTGGAGTTCTCACGCTCTCACGCATGTAAGTGTGGACTTCCCGACATCTCCCGCACGTCTCCCGGGACGGCGTCGCACTTCCTCGACGCTTTCCATCCCCCGGCCGTCTCGGCCACCGGCCACAGGCTGCCCGGGCCGTGGCCGAGACGGCCGTGCTCGCCGCAACGCCTTGCGTCCTGTGATCCGGGCGCCGCGACTACGCCCCGAGCGCGTGTTCCCGAATCAGCCCCGCGGATCGCTCGGGTTGCTCCCACCAGAACATGTGGCCGACACCCTCGAGGATCTCCAGGCGGGCGCCGGGGATCAAAGAGGCGATCAGCTCGCCGTTGGCGACCGGGATCATCTTGTCCTCGGTGCCGTGGATGACGAGGGTGGGAGAGGTGATCTCGGCGAGGCGCGACTGAGTGTCGTGGCCGCCGATCGCGCCGAGTTGGAGCTGGACCGTCTGCTGGCGGGCGGGGAGCGCCTTGGCCATGGCGGTGAAGTCGGCGAAATGGGCTTCGTCGGCGCGGAAGGTGGGTGAGAGGTTGACCGCGTACATCGCGTTCAGCATCAGGTCGAGGTTGCCGGAGCTCATTGCCTCTAGCAGCGGCCCGGCGTCCTCGGGCGCGATCAGCGAGGAGCCTGGGCCGCCGGAGTAGGTGCAGCCGAGCGTGAGCGTGCGGATCCGGTCGGGGTGGGCGAGCGCGAGCTCCTGGGCGACCATGCCGCCCATCGAGATGCCGAGCATGTGGGCGGTCGCGAATTCCGCCGCGTCCATCACCGCGAGTGCGTCGGCGGCCAGCTCGCCGATCGTGAAATGCCCTTCGACTTCAGCCGAGTTCCCGATGCCGCGGTTGTCGAAGACGACGCAGTCGAAATCCGGGCGCAGATGGGAGAGGAACGGCTCGCCCCAGCTGACGTGGGTGCCGCTCATCCCTTGGATCAGGAGCAGCGGCTCGCCGGCGCCGGAGCGCTCCCAGAAGATCTCGACCCCCGCGTCCCCCGTCCTCGACACGGCGGCATCGTATCCGGAAAGCCGGCTGTCCGGCCAGTCACGTCGACACGAACGGCCCCCGCCACGGGCGGGTTTTCGACCCATCCATAAATTTCCGGTAAATCTCGGAGGTAGGCTGGGCGCAAGTGTCCAGACCCGCCTCGGAGCTTGCCGTCCGGTGGCACAGTCCAGAAAAGGAGTCCCCCGTGAGATTGAAACGCATGTTCTGCGCGCTTCTCGCCGCATTCGTCCTGCTCGCCACCGTCGCGATGCCGGTCGCCGCGGCGGTCAAGCTGCCCGTGAGCACCGCGGCCGAAAAGGCATTTATCTACGCGAAGCACACCTGCGCCCACGACGTCCACTGCATCAAATACGGCACCACCAACTGCCGCCGCGGCAGCCTGCACGTCGTCTTCTGTCGCATGTACGTGGAACGCGCCACCCCAGGCCAGGGCCGCTACGCCTGCCGAAAATACGTCCGAGTGGTCCTAGATCCGATCACCTACAAGATCCTCGTCACCGGCACTTCCAACTGGGACTGCCACTGAAGCCCGCTTAGGCGCGACAATGGCGCCCCGCCCCCGTAGCTCAGCTGGATAGAGCACCGGACTTCTAATCCGACGGTCGCAGGTTCGAATCCTGCCGGGGGCGTCGAATGTGGCGTGGTCGAATCGTAGGTTGAGAAAGGACGGGTGGATCGCCGAGTGGCTGATCATCCCGCTCCGCGGAGGTCAGCCGCGGCTTGTCCTCGAAGGAGGGAGACGAGGAAGGTCGCACCATTGAGCGCGCCCAGCCGGCCGTAGGGCTCGCCGGAGTTGCCACACGCGACTTCGATCGGGATGAGGGCGAGCATGGCGAGCCGCGCCGCCGGCGTCGTGGCCTAATGGCTGGATCCACCGATTACGTGGACGGCCCGCAGATCTCTACGGTGTTATGTGGCAGGGACGATTGAACATTTGATGCGATTCTAGTATTGCTTCCGGTCGGCGCGTTTCAGGAGTTTCGATAGACGGGGGTAGTTCGAGTGAGCGCATGGGCCCGTGGTGGCAGCGCGGAATCGCGGTGGGTGGTTGCCCGCCTTTCGCCGAGGATCGGACGGGCGTCAGCGCGACGGCCGCGACGCTCGGTTCTTGGCCTGGTGCTCGCGCTGACTCTCCTCCTGGCGATCGCAGGAGGGTCGGCTACCGCCGATGCCGCCATGTATTGGGGTGGAACGATCAAGGGGGCGACCTATGGCGAGCCGGGCGATGCACCCGGCGATCCCTCGGTCCTCGAAGCCTTCGAGCACCATGCCGGGAAGAAGGTGACCTTCATCAACACCGGCCAGGAATGGGCCTCGTTCGACCGCGGGACGATGCAGGAGGTGATCGAAGCGGGCGCCCTCCCGCTGGTGACGATGGGCTTGCCACCGGGCATCACGTTGGCCGAAGTCGCGGAAGGAAAGCAGGATGCCCAGATCGCGGCCTGGGCGCGGGCGGCGAGGGAATGGGGCTATCCGTTCCTCTTCCGGCCCTGGTGGGAGGTCAACGGCGACTGGTACCGGTGGGGCCGCAGTCCCGACTACGTCGCAGCCTGGCGACAGTTCCACGACATCGTCGTCCGCGAAGGGGCGACCAATGTCACCTGGGCCTGGGTAGTCGACGCCGTCTGGTCGGACCCGGCCTCCGACCCGACCCCCTATTACCCGGGTGACCAATACGTGGACTGGGTGGGTATGGACGCCTACAACTGGGGGAGGAACCCCCTGCAGCCCGATCGCTGGGCGACGCCCGAGCAGGTCGTCGACCCGACCCTGAAAATGCTCGAAGGGATCGCGCCCGGCAAGCCGGTGTGCATCTGCGAGCAGGCCTCGACCGAGATCGGGGGCGACAAGCCCAGCTGGATCACGGAAATGCTCTCCACCTACCTGCCCGACCATCCGAGCATCAAGGCCTATCTGTGGTTCAACTGGGACATCGCGCAGGGGTCCGGCCGATGGGACTGGCCGATCGAGTCATCCACCTCCTCTGAACAGGCCTTCCGCGACGCGATCCAGAGCAGCACCTACCTGTCCCGCCTGCCGCAACTGACGAAGCTCGAGAAGGTGCCGATCCCGCCTCTATCAGGGCCACCCGAACCGCTCGGCCCCGCGCCGCCGTCCACCTTGCCGGGGAACGGAGGTTGGTCCGGGACCTTGGAGACGTCGGAGGCCGGCGGGGACGCCCGGGAACCGGATGCATCGATCGGGCCGGACGGGCTCGGCACCTTGGTCTGGGATCAGTTCGACGGCAGCGGGTATGTCGTCCGGTCTCGCCGGGTCGGCCCGGGCGGGTCCTCGCTCGGGCCCGTGACGACGCTCTCGCCGCCGGGCCACGACGCGTTCCGCCCGCAGGTCTCGGTCGGGGCCGACGGGACCGCGACGGTGGCCTGGGTGCAGTACGAAGGCGCGACATCGGCGATCTACGAGCGACGGATCGAACCGGGAGGGACCCCGGAGCCCGAAGGCCACCGCCTCTCGGCGACCGCGCAGTCGGCCGACCAGGTCCAGGTGGGGAGCCGTCCGGATGGCGGCGCGGTTGTCGTCTGGGAGCGCTACAACGGTAACCGGACCGAAGTCCAGTCGAGCGAGATCTCCGCCGCGGGGGTGCCCGCGGCCGTCTCTGCGGACCTGTCGGATGGATCCCAGAACGCGGTCGAGCCGCAGGTCGCGGTCGAGCCGGACGGCAGTGCGATCGTCGTCTGGACCCGCTACGACGGTGCCGATCAGGTCGTCCAGGGGCGGCGGGTGAAGGCGACCGGTACGCCCGACCCGACCACGTTCGACCTCTCCGAATCCGGCGAGGACGCGATCGAACCGGCGCTCGCGATAGGACCCGACGGCTCGGCCACGGTGGCCTGGGTTCGATCGGACGGCACGGACGAGCTCGTCCAGTCGGCGAAGCTCCTGCCGAGCGGGGCGCCCGCAGGGGTCGTGGAGACCCTCTCGGCGGCGGGGGAGGACGCCGTGGAGCCCGCGGTGGCGGTGTTTCCGTCCGGCGCTGCGAGCGTGGCGTGGGAGCGGTCCGACGGATCGACCTTCCTCGTCCAAGGCCGACACCTAGGCTCCGAAGGGAGTCCCGACGCGCCGGTCTACACCGCCTCCGAACCGGGAGAGGACGCGCGCGAACCCGAGATCGCGGTCGCGGCCGACGGGCTCGGGACGCTCGCCTGGAGCAGTTCGGACGGTGCGGACGAGGTCGTCGAAGCGCTGCGTCTCGAATCCTCGGGCCGTCTCAGCGGCCCGACGTCGCGGCTTTCGGCTCCTGGCGAGCCCGCCGGGGACCCCATGGTCGCCGTCGGTCCCGGCGGATATGGGCTCATCGCCTGGCGGCGTTTCGACGGCTCCTTCGACCGGGTCCAGGCGGCGGGATTCACGGAACCGGGACCCGAAGTGTCACCCCCGGTGCATGGCTCGGCGGGCGAAGGACCGTTGCCGGTCGCAGGACCGACGCCGGCCGCCGGCCCAGGAGACCCCACTAGGAGGCGCCCGCCGTCGAACAAATTCGCGATCGGCAAGGTGAGGCTCGACCGCAAGGACGGCACCGCCCTTCTGCCTCTGCGTCTACCGAACCCGGGAACGGTCCGGCTGAGCGGGCATGGGGTGGCCCTCGTATCTCCCGGGATCAACCATCACGCGATCATCGTGCGGCGGGCGGGAACGCTGTCCCTACGCCTCGGTGCAGCGGGATCGAAGCTGAAGGAGCTCGAGATGTCCGGCCGGACGGAGGTCCGCGTGGTGGTCATCTTCGCGCCCTCGGGTGGATGGCCGCGGACGGAGGTGGATCGGCTCAGCCTCAGGCGGCGGCCCGATCGGACCCACCCGCGCTCAGGGTCGACGGTGCGGTCGCCGCGATGACCGACGTTCCTCAAAGGCTGCCCGGCGGATTGGGCAACGGGGGGCGGGTCGTGCGCGTCGGCGACACCGTGCGCCGACATAGCGGACCTCACTCGGACGGAGCTCGAGCGCCGTTACGCGACCGGGGAGATCTCCAACGCGGTCGTCGCCCGGGAGCAGGCTCCGTGACGTGGACCTTCGCTGCCGAGGAGTTCCGCCGCCGGCACGGGTTCGTCGCCGTCTCCGGGACCGAGATCGACCTCGATGCCGCCGGGGTCCCGACGGGAGCGGTGAAGCGCCACTTCGACGAGTGGGACAAGCTGACGTTTGTGGCGTCTTACTGCGACGCGCGAGGTGGCATGGGTCGCGATCGATACCACGGACCTGACCGACATCCTCGCCCTCATCCCATGGGGATGGCGCCCGGCCTTGCTGCTCAGCCGCGCTTGCGGGCGCGCCAGACTTCCTCGCAGGGGAAGCGCCGCGCCCACTCGAGGGTGATGCTCGGGGAGTGGGTCGTCGCGTCGGCCGGCGGGCGGACTTCGATCATCTCCTCCACCTCGAAGCCGCAGTCGCGCAGCAGGGCGATCATCTTCCCCGGCGGGAGGTGGAATTCGACCGAGTCCTCGCCGGGCCACTCGACCCTGTGCATGCCGAAGAGCGGGCGCAGGAGATGGTCTCCGGCGGGGACGGTCTCGTCGTCGGGGCCGCAGAGGATGGTGAAGATCGAGCTGCAGAGGAAGACCAGTTCGCCGCCAGGGCGCAGGAGGCGGGCCGCCTCGGGGATCCAGCGGTAGGGGTCGCACCAGATGCTCGCGCCGTACTCGGAGATCGCGAGGTCGAAGGAGCCGTCGGGGTAGGGCACCTCCTCGGCGTTGCCGTGGAGGACCGGGAACTCGAGCCCGAACTCCGCCTGGAAGGCTTGCGCCGTCTCCAGCTGCTTGGCGGAATTGTCGATGCCGACGGGGCGGGCACCGCGCCGGGCGAGCCAGGCGGAGACGTAGGCGGTGCCGCAGCCGAGCTCGATCGCGTCGCGGCCCGCGAGGGCCGCGGGGAAGAGGCCGACTTCCGACTCGGGGACGGAGAAGATCCCCCAGAGCGGTTCCTCGCTCTCCCAGTTGCGACGCCCCGACTCGACGAACTTGTCCGCCAGCACGTCCCAGAAGGCGCGGTTGGTCGCGACGTGCTCGGGGAGCTCGGCCACGCCACGAACCTAGCGCCGCCGCCGACAGGGCGTAGCCTGGGTCGCAAGTCGATAGAGACCGACGCCTGCGTGTCGGTTCCGGTCGGGGAGGTCGACCCGACCCGCCTCGACCTGCTCGCCACGGGCGAGGACGCGCTCCGCCAGGCGTTGGCGACCGCCCGCGCCGGGACGCCGATCAACGCGATCGGCCGCGCGATCGAGCCGATCATCGCCGCCGGCCTCGGCGAGGTCGGCGAGGCCGACGACGGCTGGACTTACAAGACGGTCGACGGGTCCTGCTCGGCGCACTTCGAGCACACGCTCGTCGTCACCGAGGACGCGCCGCTTCTCCTCACCGCCTGAGGCCGGCGATCGCGGGCTGCATCTCGGCGCCCGCGACCTCGCGGGCGATTTGCCTGGCGAAGGCGATGATGGTCATCATCGGGTTGACGCCGAGGGCGGTCGGGAAGAGCGAGGCGTCGGCGACGTAGAGGCCTGCGGTGCCGTGGAGTGAGCCGTCGGGCGCGCAGGCGCCTTCGCGGGGGTCGGTGGCGATGCGGGCCGTGCCCATCGGGTGGAAGCCCTCGAGGCGGAGCTCGGAGGGCTTGAAGGTCGTCGCCTCGAAGGCAGGCAGGTCGCCGGGGCGGAGGACCGGGACGCGGGCGAGGTTCGGGTAGACCTCGACGGCGCCGGCGGCGAGGTGGACTTCGGCGGCGCGGGCGATGCCGTAGGCGGCACGGGCGGCGTCCTCGCGGGTGAGTTCGTAGGACATGCGGACGCCCCCCGAGCCGAGGCGGACGCGGCCCTCGGAGCGGTCGGTCAGCTGGACCCCGATCGAGGCGATGTTGCGGAGGCCGAGTAGGGCGCGCTGATGCTCGGCGCCGGAGCCCGCCAGCCAGGCGCCGCCGAAGGCGGGCGGGGTGAAGGTCGCCTCGAGGAGGACGCCGCGCGACTCCCACTCGTCGAGGTAGTAGCTCTGCATCACCCCGTCCCAGCCGCGGACCTCCTCCTCGTAGCGGGCGCCGACCCAGCAGGCGGGGTGGACGTGGAGAT
The DNA here is from genome assembly GCA_018268605.1 of Actinomycetota bacterium. GTDB lineage: Bacteria > Actinomycetota > Thermoleophilia > Solirubrobacterales > 70-9 > VAYN01. The sequence continues at coordinate 29,878 of JAFDWG010000341.1, forward strand.
TGCGGCCGACCGCGGCGTTGCCGAGGCCCGAGCGCAGCAGCAGCTCCGGGGTGCCGAGCGCGCCGCCTGCGGCGATCACGGCGCGCCGGGCGCGGGCTGTGAACGGGCGCGGCGGCCCGTCGTCGCCGCCCACCTCGCAGGCGACGCCGACCGCGCGGCCATCCTCGACCAGGATCCGGCGCGCTTCGACCCCGGCGCGGACCCGCGCTCCGGCGGCGACCGCTCGGGGGAGGTAGGAGACGTGCATCCCACGCTTCGCGTCGATCGGGCACCCGAAGGGGCAGGAGCTGCACTGGTCGCAGCTCCCCGCGTTGCGGGCGATCGGCCCTCCCCCGGCGCCGAGCGCCGCCGCGCCCTCCATCGCGAGCTGTCCGTTTCGTCCCATCGTCGCCGGGTCGAGGGGCGTGACGCGAAGGGTCTCCTCGGCCTCGGCGAAGGCGGCGTCGAGCTCCCCCGCCCAGCCGATGCCGAAGCGCCGCTGCCAGTCGGCCAGGACCGCCTCGGGCGCGCGGAAGCAGGTGCCGGAGTTGACGACGGTGGTGCCGCCGACCACTCGTCCCACGGGGACGACGATCGGCGGGCGCCCGGCGGCGACGGTGAGCCCGGCGCCGCGATAGAGGCCCTTGATGGCGTCGAGGCGGTCGGCCGGGTAGGTGCCACGTTCGTAGTGCGCGCCTGCCTCGAGGACGATCGCGTCGAGGCCCGCCTCGGCCAGCGTCGCCGCCGCGACCGCGCCACCCGCGCCGGAGCCGACGATCACCACGTCGGCTTCCTCTCCCTCACCGGGAGGCCTCGTGTCGCCGAGGGTCCCGGTGGGCTCGGGGACGCCGCCGCCGGCGAGCGCGCAGCGGATCTCGTTGCCGATCTTCGCCTCGACCTCGGGCGCGACCGCGTAGCCGAGGGTCGAGAAGAGCTTCGCCATCAGGAGCAGATCGTGCTTGAGCGAGAGTCGCGAGCCCTCGAGGCGCTTCAGGACACGTTCGCGCCCGCTTTGGTCGAGGCGGCTGAAACGCCGGGGGAACGGCAGCCACTCGAAGGCCCGCAGGCCGAGGCGCAGCTGCAGGAGGAAGCTCGGCGGGACCGAGCCGAGGAAGTCGGCGACCGGTTCGGCGACGGTGACCTCGCGTTCCGCCGCGGGCGCGCCGTCGACGCCGGGCGCCATCGTCGTGGCGATCGCGGCGAGCGTGCGCCGTTCCGGTCCGCCGAGGCCGCGCCCGCCCCGGCCGACCTCAAAAGGGCGGCGGTCTATCCGTCCTACGAGCGTCCAGAGCCAGATCGAGAGCGCGATCAGCGAGCCGTCGACGAGGAAGCCGAGCAGGTACGCGAACACCTGGCCCTGGACCAGGAAGAAGGCCAGCGAGGTGAGCGAGGAGGCGGCCTTGCCGGCGGCGAGGAGGAGGATCAGCGGGCGGAAGCGGACGACGTCGGCCTGGGCGACCAGGCAGATGCCGGTGATCACCGCCATGTAGGCGAAGCCGAGCGAGAGCCACATGTACTCCTGCGTGTGGGGAGCCCGATTGTGGTTCCCGAGGAATTCGCCGATGTCGGAGATGACGTCCAGCGTCGGGCTCGGCACGAAGAGGTAGAGCAGGCCGACCACTGCGAAGCAGACCGCGAGCACGCGCAGCCCGAAGACGACGAATCTCTCGGCGGCCTCTCCCTGCACGTCGCCAGCCTAACTGGCCGGCCGGCCAATTGCGAGGCGTTCCCGGTTAGGGTGGGGGTCGTGGAGGAACGGGCGCGCTTCACCGAGGTCGCCGAGAGGGCGGGCCACTACGAGAGCTTCTACCTGAAGGCGTGCGCGCCCGGCGGCGGTCGCGGGGTCTGGATCCGCCACACCGTCCACAAGCGCCCCGGGGCGGAGGCGACCGGCTCGATCTGGTTCACGCTCTTCGACCGTGAGGCGGGCGCGCCGCGCGCGACGAAGCTGACCGTGCCCGCGAGTGGCCTGTCGGTGCCGGACGGTGGATGGATCCGGGTGGCCGACGCGGAGATCGGGCCGGGGGACGCGAACGGGTCGCTCGACGTGGCGGGGCTTGCCGCCTCCTGGTCCCTGCGCTTCGGCGGCGACGACCGTCCCTGCCGTTACCTGCCCGCCGATTGGCTCTACGAGGCGCCGCTGCCGCGGACGAAGTTCCTCGCGCCGTTCCCGGACGCGATCTTCGACGGCACGCTGAAGATCGACGGCGACGAGATCGAGATCGCCGGCTGGCCGGGGATGATCGGGCACAACTGGGGGACCGAGCACGCCGAGCGCTGGATCTGGCTCGAGGGAACCGGCTTAGCCGACTCGTCGGATACCTGGTTCGACGCCGGCGCCGCCCGCGTCAAGCTCGGCCGCCGCACCAGCCCTTGGGTGCCCTCCGGCTTCCTCTCGCTCGACGGGGTGCGCCATCGCCTCGGCGGCCTCGGCGCGATCCGCTCGTCCCGGATCGAGGAGACGCCGAGCGGCTGCGCCTTCCTCCTGCCGGGCAAGGACATCGTCGTCAACGGCCGGGTCTCGGCCCCGCGGGAGGCCTTCGTCGGTTGGGTCTACGCCGATCCCGATCGGAAGGGCGGCGAGCACCACACCGTCAACTGCTCCGTCGCCGACCTCGAGCTGACCGTCGAACAGCCTGGCCGCCCCCCGCGCGAGCTGACGCTCCCCGCCGGCGCCGCGTACGAGCTGGGGATGCGGGAGACCGACCACGGCATCCCGATCCAGCCCTTCGGCGACGGCTGAGGCGGCGTGGGGGCGCCTCGCGGCGTCCTCGGTCGCTCGGCTCGGGTCACGCACTGGAGTGCGCTCCCCTCGCCTCGCTCCCTGCGTCCTTGCGAGGCTGGCCCACGCCGCCTCAGGAGGTGGTCCTACAGCCCGGGCGGGTGACGGACGACGAAGCCTGAAGTGTCGGCGGGCGCGAGGTGCCAGCGGGGACCGGTACCGCGGGCGTCGCCGACCGTGTCCCAGCGCAGGCCCGCGATCTCCATGAAGGTATGGCCGGCGTTGGCGTAGACGGTGATCCACTTGCCCGGGCCGGGGGCGCCCCAGCCCTCGAGGGAGCCGGAGGTGAGCGGTTCCGGGATCAGGCCGCCGCCGAAGAGGGCGAAGCTGACCGAGCCCGAGCAGTCGTAGCCGTAGGAGTAGAAGGAGGCGTGGCCGCCGCCCCAGACGTAGGGCCGGCCGACGATGGTGTTGGCCGCGTTGATGACTTTCTGCACGGCTTCCGGGGCGTCGGGCGGGGCGAGGGCGATGCCGGAGAGGAGGATCGCGGTGGAGCCGTCGGCGGTGACGCGGGAGTGCGCGAACAGCTTGCCTTCGGGGCCGTCGCCGGAGTGGGGGACGGTCGTGCCGTTGGTGCCGGCCGAGGCGGGCGGCATTTCGGAGGGGTCTTTGACTTCTTCGACGACCGGGGCGCCTTCGGCTCCGGCTTCGGTTTCGGCGGCCGCTTCGGCGGCCTTCTCCTGCGCGACCAACTTGCGCTCGGTCGCGGCGATCCGCTTCTGCGCCTCCATCATCGCCAGGCCGTGCCCGATCGCGTCCACGGTCGCCTGTGCCCGTTCGGCGCCGAGCGCGGCGATCAGTGCCCTGACGGCACCGAGGCCGCCCTGGGGATCGGACTTCGCGGTAGCCGCGTCGCCCGCCGGCGGGCCGAGGAGGGCCAGCGCCGCGAGCACGCAGGCAAGCCCGGCGGCGAGCGCAGGGATACCCGGGCGCGCCCCGCGCCGCGTCGTCATCTCACCTCTGCCGCTGCTCTCGATCACAATGTCAGGACCGCATCGCCTGCTCCAGACACGGAAACATTAGCCCGCGCCGAAGTCACGGATGTGAAGCGCCCGTTAGCTTCTAGGTCCCTTGAAAGTCCTGCTCATACCGATCGCGATCATCGCGTTCATCGTCTTCATCATCGTCCTCGGCGCGATCGGGCTCGGTATCGCCTTCCTCGTGATCGCCGCGGTCGGCAAGTTCTTCCGGCTGCTCGGCGCCGGCGGGAGGCGGGTCAGCAGGGTCGGACGGGGGCAGCGGACCTGACGACTTCGAAGGCGCTCCCGGGGATCGCCTTCAGCGCGTCGAGTTCTTCATCGTTCCAGCGGCGGTCGCTGGTCCCGGAGACGTACCAGTTCGATCCGTTGTCGGCGACGATCAGGCCGTATTCCTTCATCGCCACCGCGATCGCGCGCGCCGCCGTCCCCATGCCGCCGAGCGGATAGCCGGCCTTGAGCCGCAGACGCAGGCCCATCGGCGGGGCGGCGCCGTCGGCGGTGCTCCCTGCACAGTGGGACGCCGGATGGATGTAGGCGTCCCGGGTGACGTCCATCGTCACCCGGATCGCGTGGTCGACGTGGCCGGCCGCGGCTTCGTCGTAGCGGACCAGGCCGGGGAAGATCGGCAGGCCGGCGGCGTCGGCGGAGGTCCAGCCGTCGGGGCGTAGGGCGGCGGAGCGGAGGTCCCATTCGACACCGGCGTCGGCGTCCCAGCGGGGCTTCGGCTTCGACTTGGGGAAGGCGCGGTAGAGCTCGTAGAGCTTGCAGGTCGATCGGTCGACGGCGATCACATGGCGGTCGCCGTTGGAGCCGGCGCCACCCTCGACCGGCGCGTTGGTCGGGATCGGGAAGGGGCCGGGCGAGCTTTCCGAGCCGTATGCGGTGTAGTGGATCGGTAGGCGCCTGGTGCCGCTCCCCACCACCACGTAGGGGAAGCCATAGGCGCGCGGCGAGCCGAAGTCCGGGTGGATCGCGGTGCCCCCGTGCGAGTCGATATAGGCGATGACCTTGGCGGAGTTGGCGGCGCGCGGTGCCTTGGCGATGTTCTGGTTCCAGGCGGTCTCGGTGGGGAGCGACGGCGCCTGAGGGGCGAGGGACGCGGGCGGGTCGGGGAAGATGGTGCACGAGCCGAGGTCCGGGTAGGGACCGACGGCGCGCGCCGGTCCGGGAGCGAGGATCGCCGCGGCCACCGCCAGTGCGCCGAGGAGAGCGACGATCCCTCTGCTCACGGCCGGTCGATGTCCGGCAGGCCTTCGCGGACGGTGAGCTTGCCGATCGTCAGGTCGTCGACCAGGAGCTCCTCGATCTCGAGCTTTTCGAAGGTAGCTTCGCCCACTTTCATGCTGCGGACCGAGAGCCGGCCGATGGCGAAGCCGCCGACCGCCGCGGCGCCGACGGCGAGCGCGCCGATCGCCAATGCCCCGATCGCCTGGGCGCCGCGCGCCTCGATCGCGGTCGCGGACGCGCCGCGGGCGACCGCACCTCGGGCAAGCGCCCCGATCGCCTCGGCGGCCTGCGCCTTGGGACTAGCTACACCGCGCCGGTTGCGAACCATCCGCCAACCGTACCTCGCCTTGCCGGGCGCGTCAGGTGGTGGTGGGGCGGACGGTGGCTTCAATGCCGTCGAGGAGCCATTCGAGGCCGGGCTCGAAGCCGGAGTCGGGCGGCACGCCGAAGGGGTGGTTGCCGCGGCGGCCGGTGATCTTCTTGATCAGCGGCAGCTCGCCCGCCTCGAGCGCCGCGGCGACCTCGGGGTCGGGATCGCCGAGGGAGTGAAGCGCCTCCTTGCCCTCGGGGCCGAGCGAGGCGAGCATCCGCTGGCGCAGGCGTTGCCTGAGGCAGTAGCCGATCACGTAGTCGTCGATCGACATCAGGATCGCGCGGCCGGTCTGCGGGGCGACTTCGAGGCGCACCATGATCCCGACCGACTGCTCGATGTGGCGGAGGCGATTGATGCGGGCACGGGGGCGGCGGGACCCGATGTCGAGGCTCCACGGATGGGCTTCCAGGGCGCCCTTGGTCTTGAAGGCGATCGCGCGCAACGCCTCGCGCCAGTCGTCGGGGATCGGCTCGGGGAGGAGCATCTCGGCGGCGACCGCGTCGCGCATCAGGTCGATCAACTCGTCCTTGGACTCGACGTGCGTATAGGGGGTCATCGTCGCGACCCCGAGCTCGTCGGCGAGCCGGCGCATCGAGACCGCGTCGACTCCCTCCGCGTCGGCGATCCGTATCGCGGCGGCGACGATCTCCTGGCGGCGGCCCCGGGTCGACTCGACGGACATCGTCCGTACAGTGTACAGTCGTACAGCGTATGGAGGCGATCAAGGTCAGGGAGCTGCGCAAGTCGTTCGGTGATTTCGAGGCCGTGAAAGGCGTCAGCTTCGAGGTCGGCACCGGCGAGGTCTTCGGCTTCCTCGGTCCCAACGGGGCGGGGAAGACGACGACGATCAACATGCTCTGCACGCTGACCAAGCCGACCTCCGGCCACGCCGAGGTGGCGGGCTTCGACATCGTCACCGCACGCGACGACGTCCGCCGGCACATCGGCCTCGTCTTCCAGGACCAGACCCTCGACGGCTACCTCTCGGCCGAGCAGAACCTGCGCCTGCATGCCGAGCTCTACGGGGTCGAATCGAAGGTCGTCAAGCCGCGGATGGAGCAGGTGCTGCGCATGGTCGGTCTCTGGGAGCGGCGCGAGGCGCAGGTGATGACCTTCTCCGGCGGCATGCGACGGCGGCTCGAGATCGCCCGTGGCCTGATGCATTCGCCCCGCGTCCTCTTCCTCGACGAGCCGACGATCGGCCTCGACCCGCAGACCCGCGCCTCGATCTGGAGCTACATCCGCCAGCTCCAGGAGCAGGAGGAGATCACGATCTTCATGACCACCCACTACATGGACGAGGCCGAGTTCTGCGGGCGCATCGCGATCATGGACGGCGGCGAGATCGTCGCGCTCGAGTCGCCCGAGCGGCTGAAAGAGGCGGTCGGGGCGGACCGGATCCGGATCGAGACGGCCGACGACGAGCGGGCGATCGCCGAGCTGGGTGAGCGATTCGACCTGGAGGCGACGGTGTCGGAGGGCGCCGTCAGCTTCGCCGTTGCCGACGGAGAGGAGTTCGTGCCGCGCCTATTTGCCGAGCTCGAGGTGCCGATCAAGGCGGTGAACCTGTCGCGGCCGACGCTCGACGACGTCTTCATGTCCCACACCGGGTCGACGATCCGCGACGCCGAGGAGTCGAGCGCGAAGAACCGCAACCGCGCCGTGATGAAAGCGATGGGGGGCAGGCGATGAGCACCGACGCCTTCGTCGCGCCGCCGACGGTCGAGGTCCGCGTCCCGCCGCGCTCCTGGCGCTCGGAGGTGCGCGCGGTGAAGATCGTCTGGCGCCGCGAGCTGATCCGCTTCCAGAAAGACCGGATGCGGATCGTCACCTCGCTCGTCCAGCCGCTCCTCTTTCTCTTCGTGCTCGGCTCGGGGCTGCAGCAGCTCTCCGCCGCGAGTACGGACGGGGTCGACCTGAAGACGTTCATCTATCCCGGCGTGCTCTGTATCTCGGTGATGTTCACCGGGATGTTCTCCGCGGCATCGATCGTCTGGGACCGCGAGTTCGGCTTCCTGCGGGAGATGATGGTGGCGCCGGTGCGGCGCAGCTCGATCGTCGTCGGCAAGGTCTTCGGCGGCGCCACCGTCGCATCCCTGCAGGGGTTGATCCTGCTGGCGCTCGCCTGGGCGGTCGACGTCCCCTACAGCCTCGGGCTAGTGCTCGGCGTCTTCGCGCTGCAGCTGCTGCTCGCCTTCTCGATCACCGCGTTCGGCGTGATGATCGCGGCGCGCATCACCCAGATCCAGTCGTTCATGGGCGTCATGCAGATGATCGTCACGCCGATGTTCTTCATCTCCGGCGCGCTCTTCCCGTCCGGGGACCTGCCCGGGTGGCTCGCGGTGCTGAACCGGCTCGACCCGATCACCTACGCGGTGACGCCGATGCGCACCCTCGTCTTCGCCAACCTCGACCTGAGTGCCGAAGCGAGCCAGACGCTGAACCCGCCGATCACCTGGTTCGGCTGGGAGGTCCCGATCGCGCTCCAGGTCTTCATGATCTTCGCGCTGGGGATGGCGATGCTCGGCATCGCGATCGCCGAGTTCAACGCGGGTGACTAGCGGTACCCTCGTCGCCAGAGCGCAGTCGAGCGAGAGGAGCCGAGGTCATGGAGAGCAGCGGAATCGAGCAGGACGGGCGGATCGCCTTCGTCCAGTCGTTGTGGCATCGCGACATCGTCGACCAGTGCCGTGACTCCTTCCTCGCCGAGGCCGCCGAGCGCGGCGTGCCCGCCGACCGGATCGACCTCTACGAGGTGACCGGCGCCTTCGAGATCCCGCTGCACGCCAAGCGCCTCGCCGAAAGCGGCCGCTACCGGGCGATCGTCGCGTCCGGTCTGGTCGTCGACGGCGGCATCTACCGCCACGAGTTCGTCGCCGAGGCGGTCATCGACGGCCTGATGCGCGTCCAGCTCGACACCGGCGTCCCGGTCTTCTCCGCCGTCCTCACCCCACATCAATTCCACGAGCATGCCGAGCACCGCGAGTTCTTCCACGATCACTTCCAGGTGAAGGGGCGCGAGGTGGCGAAGGCCTGCACCGACACCGTCGCGAAGCTCGACCGCCTGCCGGTCGCCGCCTGATGCCCGACCTGGGCGCCGCCGTCAACGGCATCGGCCTCTCCGACGAGGGGATCCGCACGATGGAGCTGTCAGAGCCGACCGCCCATCCCTTGGCGACCGAGGGCGACCCGCACGAGTCCTACTACTCCGCCTACATCGACGGGCAGACCGAGGTCGGTGTCTGGGAATGTACCCCGGGGCGCTTCCCTGGCACCAAAGAGGGGGTCAACGAGATGATGCACCTGCTTTCCGGGCGGGCGACGATCACAGATGAGGACGGGACCGAGCACGAGCTGGGGCCTGGCACGATGTTCGTCCTCCCCGACGGCTGGCGCGGCGAGTGGCAGGTGCACGAGACGGTGCGCAAGGTCTACTCGATCTGGCCCAGCCGTTAGAGCGCACGCGGTCGGGTAGGGGAGGTATCGGTGGAAGTCACGCTGATGATCGAGGGGCAGGAGGACGTCACCTGGGGCGACTGGGTGGCGATCGCCGAGGCCTGCGAGCGCAGCGGGGTCGGGACGCTGTTTCGCTCCGACCACTACTACTCGGTGCACGATCGGGCTGAGCGCGGGTCGCTCGATGCGCTGACCACCCTGGGGGCGCTCGCCGCGATCACCGACAAGCTGCGCCTCGGGACGATGGTCTCCCCGGCGACGTTCCGGCACCCCTCCGTCTTCGCCAAGGCGTTCGTGACGATCGACCGCATCAGCGGCGGGCGGGCGGAACCTGGCTTGGGGGCCGGCTGGTGGGATCGCGAGCACGAGGCCTACGGCTTCGACCTGCCCGAGCTCGGCCCACGGATGGACGCCTTCGAAGAGCAGCTCGAGGTGATCGAGAGGCAGTGGGCGGACGAGCCCTTCAGCTTCGATGGCGAGCACTTCAAGGTCGTCGACCTCGACGCGCAGCCGAAGCCGCTGCAGCGGCCGATGCCGTTCATCATCGGCGGCTCGGGCGGACCGCGAAGCCTGCGGATCGCGGCACGCTGGGCCTCCGAGTACAACACCGTGTTCTCCGGCCCGGAGAAGCTGCGGGAGCTACGCGGGAAGCTCGACGCCGCCTGCGAGAAAGTGGGACGTGACCCGTCGACCCTGCCCCTCTCGGTGATGACCGGGTGGATGGTGGGGAAGACGCGGGAGGAGGTCGTCGACAGGGCCGCGCGCCTGTCGGAGTGGCAGGGCGGGGACGGCGACGGCGAGGCCTTCCTGACCGACCCCGGGTCCCACAAGGAGGCTTGGATCCTCGGCACCGTCAGCGACGCGGTCGAGCAGCTGCGCGCTCTGCACGAGGCCGGCTGCCACCGGATCATGGCCCAGCACCTCCTCCACCGCGATACCGAGGCGATCGAACTGATCGGCCGCGAGGTCTCGCCGCTCGTCGAGAGGTTCTAGGCCTCTCCCTCGCCCGGCCCGCTAGATTGCGTGCCTGCGCGGTGGCAGTAGCTCAGTTGGTAGAGCTCCGGCTTGTGGTGCCGGCGGTCGCGGGTTCGAATCCCGTCTGCCACCCTCGATCGAGGACGGTGCGGTTACGGCCCTGCGCCTTGGCCGCGTAAAGCGCCATATCGGCGGCTCGGATCACCTCGGTGAGGTGCTCGGGAGCGACCGCGGAGGCGACGCCGGCGCTCGCCGTCACCCGCGGCGCGCCCGCGGGTGAGGTCGCCTGCAGTGCGTGGCGGACGCGGTCGGCGAAACCGCTCGCCTCCTCGGCGTTCGCGCCGGGAAGCAGGGCGACGAACTCCTCGCCGCCCATCCGCGCGACCAGGTCGATCTCCCGGGACTCGTGGCGGAAGCACTCGGCCAGGTGGACGAGGACGCGGTCGCCGACGTCGTGGCCGAACTCGTCGTTGACCCGCTTGAAGAAGTCGAGGTCGAAGCAGGCGATCGCCAGCGGGGAGCGTTCGCGGTGGGAGCGGGCCAGCTCGACGTCGGCGCGCTCCTCGAAGCCGCGGCGGTTGAGGAGCCCGGTAAGCCCGTCGACCCGTGCTTCGCCTGAGATCCGGGCGAGCAGCCTGCGGTTCCGGGCGGCGAGGATCTCGACTACCGTGCCGATCACCGTCACCGATGCCATCACGTCGATCCAGCGGTCGACGTTGCCCGCGCCTTCGGGCATCGAGGACAGGGCCAGCCCGTGGGCGACGCCGACGCAGAGGACGATCGCCACGGTGCCGCGCTTACCGAAGAAGTACGCCTCCCAGAGGACGGGCCAGCTGTAGAGGATCGCGCCGTCGGTGGCGCCGCTGGTCGTGCCGAGGGCGACGGCGATCCCCGCGACGCCGAGCGGCCCCAGTGCCGCCAGGGCCGGTAGCGGCAGGCGCGGCCCGACGGTCACCAAGGCGAGGACGAGGACGAGCGCGCCGACCCCGGGCGCGATCGAGAAGGTCTGACCGCCGGGGACGGCGGTCTCGACGGAGTCGATGATCGTGGCGCCCGCGAACATCACCGCGGCGCTGTAGGCCATCAGGCGTCGGCTGCTCTGCCAGGAATTGGGCTCGTCGCGCTCCACGGAGGAGTTATCGGCCCCCGCAGCAGTGTCCCTGAGTGCCCCGTCGCGGTGGGGGACGGATAGGCAACGGCGCCCCGTCAGCCGGGAGGCGTCGCGTCGACGAAGACCTCGCTGACGTCGGGGACCACGGCGCGCAGCTTGGCGTCGATCTCGTCGGAGACGGCCTCGACCCGGTCGGCCTCGAGGCCGTCGGCGAGGTCGATGCGGGCGGCGACGAGGAGGGCGTTGGGGCCGAGGATGAGGGTGAGGAGCTCGCGCACCTCCTGCACCTCGGGAAATTCGATCAGTGCCCGTTCGAGGGCGAGGCGCTCGTCCGGCCGGGCGGCGGCGCCGACCAACATGTAGCGGGCGTCGCGCGCCATCCAGAAGGCGACGAGGATGAGGAGGAGCCCGATCGCGACGGACGCGGTCGGGTCCCAGAACTCGGTGCCGGTGATCGCCTGCAGGCCGATCCCGAGCGCCGCGACGAGGATCCCGACCAGCGCCGCGGAGTCCTCGAAGAGGACCATCTTCACGTTCGGGTCGCGGCTCATGCGCACGTAGTCGAGATAGGAGAGGCGCGCCTCGGAGGCCTCGTGGCGGGTCTGGCGGAGGGCGCGCAGCCAGGAGAAGCCCTCGGTGAGGAGCGAGAGGCCGAGGACGGCGAAGGGGATCAGGTACTCGGTCTCGGCGCGGCTGGGGTGCACGAGCTCGTAGGTGCCCCAGCCGATCGCGAAGACCGAGCCGGCGAGGAAGGTGCCGACGGCGGCGACGAAGGTCCAGAGGAAGCGCTCGCGGCCCGCGCCGAAGGGGTGGCCTTCGTCGGGCGGGCGGTCGGCGAGGCCGATCGAGATCAGCAGGAAGGTCTGGTTGGCGGTGTCGGCGAGGGAGTGGGCCGCCTCGGCGAACATCGCGGCGGAACCGCTGAGGACGCCTGCGCCGAGCTTTGCCACCGCGATGATCGCGTTGGAGGCGAGGGCGATCGTCGCGGTGCGGCGGCTTTCGAGGCTGCGCTCGGGGCGCAGGCTGCGGGCGCTCGACTGGGCGGCGGTGCGGGGCATCGCTCCGATGTCCCCGCTCGGCACGGTTCCGAACCTGCCTATACAGTGCGTAGGCATGAGCGAGACGGTCGGTATCGGCGAGGCGGCGAAGATGCTTGGCATAAGCACCGACACCCTGCGGCGCTGGGACCGCGCCGGGAAGGTGCGGACGACGCGCGATTCGCGAAACCGGCGCCGGGTGCCGGTCGCCGAGGTCGAACGGCTGCGCGACGCGCCGACGCGCCACGCCACCGGTGACACGTTCTCGGCCCGCAACCGCTTCCCGGGCGTGGTCCGCTCGGTCGAGGCCGACGGGGTGATGGCGCTGGTCGAGATCGAGGCCGGGCCGCATCTGGTGACCGCGGCGATCACGCGGGACTCGGTCGAGGAGCTCGGCCTGGCGCCGGGTGTGAAGGCTGTCGCGATGGTGAAGGCGACCTCGGTGATGGTGCAGGTGGGAGAGTGAGGCGCTTCGGGGTCCTGGTGCTTGCCGTCGGGGTCCTCGCGGCGCTCGTCGCCGGCTGCGGCGGGGGCTCCGGCTCGACGACCGAGTCGGGCGGCGGCGAATCGTCCGACGGAGGCGGCTCGCTGATCGTCCTCGGCGCCTCGTCCCTGACCGAAGCGGTGACGAAGTACGGCGAAAGCTTCGAAGGCGCGACGGTGAAGCCCTCGTTCGCGGGCTCCGACGAACTCGCCGCGCAGATCCAGCAGGGCGCTCCGGCCGACGTCTTCGCCTCCGCCAATACCAGCTATCCGCAGGAACTCTTCGAAGAAGGGCTGGTCGAGAAGCCGCAGGTCTTCTGCCGCAACGAACTCGTGATCGCGGTGCCGCAGGGGAGCGACATCAAGAGCATTGCCGACCTGACGAAGCCGGGGACGAAGATCGTGATCGGCGACAAGAGCGTCCCGGTCGGCGGGTACACCCGCGAAGTGCTCGGCCGCCTGCCGAAGGCGCAAGAGGAAGCGATCCTCGGCAACGTGGTGTCCGAAGAGACGGAGGTGACGTCGGTCATCGCCAAGCTCGAACAGGGCGCCGCCGACGCGGGCTTCGTCTACGTCACCGACGAGACCGGCGCGGAAGGGCTCGAACCCGTGGAAATCGAGTCGAAGCTGCAACCGCAGGTCGAATACGGGGTCGCGGTGGTGAAGTCGTCGAAGGACAAGCCGGCCGCCGAAGAATTCGTCGAAGGGCTGATCGACGGCGAAGGCCAGGAAGACCTGCTCGAAGCCGGGTTCCTGCCTCCGCCGTGAGGCGGTCCTGGTTCGCCGGGGTGGCCTTCGTCGCCGCGCTCGCGACCGTCGCCTTCCTGCTCGTCCCGGTCATCGCCGTCTTCGCCAACGTCAGCCCGTCGCGGCTGGTGGGCGCGCTCGGCGAGGAAGCGTCGCGGGAAGCGCTGCTCCTCAGCCTGAAGACGACGCTGATCGCGCTGGCGATCGTCGTCGTGGTCGGCACGCCGGCCGCCTACCTGCTGGCGGCGCGGGATTTCCCGGGGCGCTCGGTGGTGCTGACGATCATCGAGCTGCCGCTGGTGATGCCGCCCGCCGTGGCCGGGATCGCGCTGCTCGCGGCCTTCGGGCCGAAGGGGATCCTCGGCGGTTGGGTCTCCGACGCGGGGATCGAACTCGTCTTCCAGACCGCGGGGGTCGTCGTCGCGCTCGTCTTCGTCAGCGCGCCGTTCTACCTGCGCCAGGCGGTGGCGGCGTTCGCGGCGGTGGACGGGCGGTTGCTGGAGGCGGCACGGACCCTCGGCGCGGGCCCCTTCCGGGCTTTCGCCACGGTCGCGGTGCCGAGTGCGCGCGGCGGCCTGGCCTCGGGCGTGGCGCTGTCGTGGGGGCGGGCGCTCGGCGAGTTCGGCGCGACCCTCCTCTTCGCCGGCTCCCTGCAGGGCGTGACCCGCACGGCGCCGCTGGCGATCTTCTCCGACTTCGCCGAACCGGGAGGGTTCGTCGCCGCGTTGGCGTTGTCGGCGGTGCTGATCCTGGTGAGCGCGGCGTTGCTTTTGGGCGTGAAGTCGTTGGGCGGGGATCGGGTGGATGTGGATGAGGGGGCGGCCAGGCTGTGAGCGTGGGACCCGGACGGGCGGGGGCGCGGCGGCTCCTTCACTCACGAAACGCGGGAGGTTCGCTCAGGAGCCGCCGCGCCCCCGCATCGAGGGACGGCTCGCTCGTGGCGCGGGTCGCTACGCCCCTCCGGGGGTTTGAGCTGGGGCTGGAGCTCGAGGCCGTGGCGGGGACGCCGCTGGCGCTCGTGGGTCGCTCTGGGTCCGGAAAGACGAGCATGTTGCGGGCGATCGCGGGGCTGCTTTCGCCGGACGAGGGCCGGGTCGGGTTCGGGGACTCGATCTGGCTCGACACCGAGCGGGGGGTGGATCTCGCGCCGGAGCGGCGGGGGTGTGGGTTCCTGTTTCAGGACTACGCCCTCTTCCCGCGGATGAGCGCTTGGCGCAACGTTGCCTACGGGATGGGTGGGCTGCGAGGCGAGCGGCGGGAGGCGGCGCTGGCGATGCTCGAGCGCTTCGGTGTGGCGGCGCTCGCGGAGGCGCGGCCGACGACGATGTCGGGAGGCGAGCGCCAGCGGGTCGCCTTGGCCCGGGCGCTGGCGGCGCGGCCTCCGGTGCTGCTGCTCGACGAGCCGCTCTCGGCGCTCGACTCGACCACCCGTCGCGAGGCGATCGGTGAGCTCCGTGCCGTCTTCGCCGAGTCCGCGAGGCCGGTCGTCCTCGTCACCCACTCCTTCGAGGAGGCGGCGGTGCTGGCCGGCGAGCTGATCGTGATCGACGCCGGCCGCGAGGTCCAGCGGGGAACCGCCGCGGAGATCTCCGCCGCGCCCGCATCCGCCTTCGTCGCTGACTTCGCCGGGGCGGTGGTGCTGCGCGGCGAGGCAAGCGCCGAGGGCGGGCTGACCCTGGTGCGCCTCCCGGGCGGCGGCGAGATCTGGAGCGCCGACGAGGCTCGCGGCCACGTGTCCCTGAGCGTCTTCCCCTGGGAGATCTCGATCGAGGCCGGCGGGACGCCGTCGGATAGCGACTCCGTCGACTCCCGCCTCAACCGCCTCGCCTGCGAGGTGACGACGGTGACGACGATCGGCTCCCGCGCGCGCGTCGGCCTCGCCGCCCCGGAGCCCTTGGTCGCCGAGATCACCGCCGCCTCCGCCGCTCGCCTCGACCTGCGTCCGGGCGCCCGTGTCGTCGCAGTCTGGAAGGCGACGGCGACCCGCCTGATCGCCGAGGCGTAGGGGTCTCGTCAGCCGGTGGGCCCGAAGCG
>JAFDWG010000342.1 GCA_018268605.1 Actinomycetota bacterium
CGCTTCGCGATCCGCGCGGAACAGTGGCAAGAGTGGCGGAGCTGACGCGCTGCGCGTGGGCGGAAGGCACTCCGCTCATGCAGGCCTACCACGACGAGGAGTGGGGTGTCCCCGAGCGCGACCCGCGGGCGCTCTGGGAGAAGCTCCAGCTCGACGGCTTCCAGGCCGGACTGGCGTGGATCACGGTGCTGCGCAAGCGCGACGCCTTCCGCAAGGGGTTCAAGGGTTTCGATCCGAAGAAGGTCGCGAAGTTCGGCGAGGCCGAGGTCGAGAGCCTGCTCGGCGACGCCGGGATCATCCGCTCGCGCCAGAAGATCGAGGCGACGATCGGCAACGCCCGCGCCTACCTGGAGATGCATGAGGGCGGCGAAGACTTCTCGGAGTTCTGCTGGGGCTTCGTCGACGGCGAGCCGCTCCGCGGCGACGGGGTCGAGCTCCCGGCCAAGACGCCGCTCTCGGAAGCCTTCTCCAAGGAGCTGAAGCGGCGCGGGTTCAAATTCGTCGGGCCGACGATCGTCTACGCCTGGATGCAGGCGGTCGGCCTGGTCAACGACCACAGCACCGACTGCTTCCGGCGCGACCAGATCTAGCGGGGCGAGCTCAGAGCGGGCGGCGGAAGCGGCTGACGTTGCTGACCACGCCGTAGGGGTGCTCCTCGCGACGCGCGCCGTCCGGCGCCCAGCCTTCGCCTTCGTAGAAGCGCGCGGCGCGCTCGTTGCCGTCCAGCACCCAGAGGAGCGCGTCGACGAAGCCCGCCTCCCAGAGGCGGCGACGGGCCTCCTCCATCAGCATCCGCCCCACCCCGCCCTCGTAGCGGTCCGGGTCGACATAGAGGGCGACCACCTCACCGTGGTCGGGGGCGTCGGGGTCGCGTGAGCGGCAGAAGGTGACGAAGCCGAGGACGATCTCGCCGCAGTCTTCCCCCGACTGGACCGCGACCACCGTGGTCGGCGCGTCCGGGTCATCGGCCTCGAAGGTGTAGGTCCCCGCCCGGTCCTCGGGCTCGAGCGCGTCGAGGAACTCGTCCGGGATCAGCCCTCGGTAGGCCTCCTGCCAGGCGCGCACGTGGATGTCGGCGACGGCGGGCTCATCGCCTCGCCGCGCCTCACGCAGCTCGACCGCCATCAGCCCTCGGCCCCCTCCAGCAGCACCGTGTCCTCGTGCGAGTACGGCGGCGAGCAGGCGCAGACGACGACGAGGTCTACGTCACCGTCGTTGTGGAGGCGGTGCGGCGTGCCCGGCGGGATCGCCACGCAGTCGCCCGCGACCACGGCCCGCTCCTCATCTCCGACCCGCAGCACCCCGGAGCCGGCGCTGACGAGGTAGAGCTCTTCCGAACGCCGGTGGAGGTGTTCGATCGTCACCCCGCCCGGCGCCACCGTCGCCTCGGCGAGGCTCTGGTTGCGCGCCTCGGCCGCGTACCCTGGCCCCGCCCACTCGTGGATCGTCGACCCGTCGCGGGTGACGTAGGGCTCCAGTTGGTCTCGGCGGGCGTGCTCCATATGCTCCTCGAAGGTTGAGCGAAGGGACCGCAAAGGTATCCGCCGATGGGGCGGGGAGGACTTTCGTCCTGATCCCGGGCGCCGGGGCCGACCCGCGCGTCTACGGGGCGACGATCGCGGCGCTGCGCGAGCGCGGGCACGACGGCATCGCCCCACCGCTGCCCCTGGACGACGCGGCCGCGACCCCCAGCGACCATGCCGACGCCATCGTCGGCGCGCTCCCCGACCCCGCGCCGCAGCCGCTGGTGGTCGTCGGCCAGTCGCTCGGCGCCTATTCGGCGACGATCGCCGCCGCGCGCCTGTACCCGTCCCGGCTGATCCTGCTTGCGCCGATGATCCCCGCTCCGGGTGAGTCGGCCGGCAACTGGTGGGAAGGGACCGGGCACGACGAGGTGATCGCGCCGCTGGTGGAGCGCCTCGGCCGGCCCTCGGAATGGGACGAGGAGGCGCTGGCGGAGGTCTTCTACCACGACGTCGACGAGGCGACCCTGGCCGCGAACGCCGCCTACGAGGGCGTCCCCAGCGACGGCCTCTTCGCGGAGCCGCTGCCGCTCGCGGCCTGGCCCGACGTCCCGACGACGGTGCTCGCCCCGCGCGAGGACCGCCTCTTCCCACTCGAGTTCCAGCGCCGCGTCGCCCGCGAGCGCCTCGGAATCGAGGTCGAGGAGATGGAGGGTGGCCACCTTCCCTTTCTTTCGCGGCCCGACGAATTGGCGCAGCGCCTGATCGCCCTCAGCTGGCGGCGGGAGAATTGAGGCGCGCCTTAGGTCCCACCCATAAGTTCAGGAGCCGTGCTTCCCCCGCACCGCCCCCGTCGCCTCCGCCCTCTCGCACCGCTCGCCCTCGGCGCCGTCGCGCTCGGCCTCGTCGTCTCCGGCTGCGGCGGCGGTGGCTCGACCAACGCCGCGGTGACGCTTCCGCAGGTCGCGGGTGCCGACGCGGTCCCGGCCCGGCCGGCGCCGCCGATCGACCTGACCGACCAGTACGGCAAGCGGATCGATCTGGCGAAGTTGAAGGGGCGATCCGTCCTCGTCGCCTTCCTCTACACCCATTGCACCGACCTCTGCCCGATCGTCGCCGGCAAGCTTCACACCGCCTACGCGAACCTGAGCAAGTCAGAACGGCCGCTCTTCCTCGCCGTCTCCGTCGACCCCGTCCGCGACACCCCGGCGAGCGCCGCCACCTTCAACAAGCGCCACCGCACCGTCGGTGAGATCGACTGGTTGTTGGGGTCGCGGGCCGAACTGGAAGCCGTCTGGCAGGCCTGGGGTGTGAAGCCCGAGCACAACGCCAAGGACCCCGAGGAAATCGAGCACAACGCCGAAATCTTCGCGATCGACCCGCAGGGACGGATCCGGGCTCTCTACCCGCCGAGCTTCAAGCCCGAGAAGCTCGCCGAAGGGACCCGGGCGCTGGCGAAGCTGTGAGGCGGGCGGAGCAGTGGCCGTGAGGCGCGTCTGGAGGGGCGCCCCGCGGTCGGCGCGTTGGCTCGCGGTTGCGGCGCTCGTCGTCGCCGCGATCGGCGTCGCCGAGTTGGCCGGCGGCAACGGCCCGACCGCGACCGGCCGCGCCGCGCCGCCGCTGCCGACGAAGGCGCTCCGCCCGCCCGCCGTGGACCTCGCCGCGCTCCGCGGCAAGCCCGTCCTGGTCGACTTCTTCGCCAGCTGGTGCGAGCCCTGTGCCGAAGAGGCGCCGACGCTGCGCAAGCTCTATGCCTCATTGGACGGCCGCGCCGGGATCGTGGCGGTCGACTGGGACGATGCCGGGGGCCCGGCGCGGGCCTTCGTCCGCAAGCACGGCTGGAAGTTCCCGGTGCTCGCCGACACCTCCGGCACGGTCGGCGAAAAGTACGGCCTGGTCGGCCTGCCGACCTCCTTCGTGCTCGATCCGCGGGGCCGCATCGTCGCCACCTTCCGCGGCCCGCAGAGCGAGGCGAGGCTCCGTCAGGCGCTCCTCGAAGCCGGCTGACGCCACAAAAGTCCCTGCAAGCACCCCACCAATGGGTGTCTCACCGGAACATCGGCCTTGTGGCGTGTTGCAGGGTAAGAGTCTCATGCAACTACGGAAGGACGACATGACCCACGTCAGCACCCGGCCGGTCGCCCTCCGGATGATCGTCGGGGCGGCGGCCGTGGTGGCCGCGCTCCTCGCCTTCGTGCCCGCCGCCAACGCGGCGCGCGACCCGATCTCCGGCGGCACCACCGACCTCCACCTGAAGAAGGGCTTCGTCAAGAAGCTCACCAACCTCGGCATCGGCATCGCCGGCGTCGGCACCGGACAGGTGAACGGCAACGCGATCAACCTGCCGGTCACCGAAGGGATGTTCGACCCGACCAACGCGCAGGGCCACATCACCAGCCCCGGCGGATTCCAGCTGGTCAAGGGCGCCCGCTCGGTGGCGATCTCCGACGTCGAAGCGAACACCGTGCAGGGCTACGTCCGCGCGAACATCGCCGGCGCGAAGATGAAGCTCGGCACGTTCGCCAATCCGACCGCCGGCCGCGAAGGCTTCGGCGCGCGCGTCAAGGCGAGCCAGCTGACCCTGACCCAGAGCGCCGCGAACCGGATCTCCAACAAACTCGGCCTGGAGGGCTCCAAGCGGATCAACCAGCGGGTGATGAGCAACGAGTTCAACATCACCGTGCCGACGACCGTGACGCTGCTCGGCCAGAACGAAGCGACGCTGGAAACGGCTCCGGGCATCACCAAGAAACTGATCGAAAAGGGCGTGCAGCCCTCGGGGATCAATCCGATCGCCCCGGCCAAACAGCCGAAAGCGGGCAACTTCACCTTCCCGATCACCGGCGGGACCGTGACCCCGACCCTCACTTCCGGCCAGGTGCAGACGGCCGGTGGCGTGGAAATCCTGAAGAAAGGGAAAACCTCCTCGCCACAGGTGAAGATCACCAACGTGTGGGTCGAACTGCAGCAGAAGACGGCCACCGTCGAATTGGAAATCCTGCCGACCCCGGGTCAGACGGGACGGTCCTCGATCGTCGAACTGGTCTTCCCGGCCAACTCGGTCAACACCAACCCGACGACGCGCCAGATCACGGTCGCCAAAGCCGAAGCCAAACTGCAGGGCCCGGCCGCGACGGTGCTGAACACGACGTTCAACGCCGGCGACGAAAAAGCGCCGCCCGCGAGCAGCGAATTCGCCGCGGGCGAACTGTTCGGCACGTTCTCGATGACCCTTCAGGCCCAGTAGCCCGGGCAAGAAGCGGATGTCGCGCGGCGGCGTCGGGGCAACCCGGCGCCGCCGCTTTTCGTTCAGCGCGAGGGGGCGCCGCGGGCCCTGCGATCGCGGCGCGAGGATCGAAGCGAGAGCAGGGCTCCGGCGAGGAGCAGCAGGACGGCGGCGTTCAGAGCCAGGTCGGCGACGTTCATGCTGCCACCGTGCACGCTCGGCGCGAGCCAGTCGACCACTCCCCCGCGCAGCGGCCCCGGGCCACGGAGGAGCCGGTCGAGGCCGTTGCCGAGCGCGCCGCCGAGGAACAGTCCAAGCGCGATCGCGGTGATCCGGTCGAGGGTGCGGAGGCGCAGGATCCCGACGATGAGGGCGAGCGCGGCGGCAACCGTGAAGATCGAGATCAGGACGGTGTGTCCCGCCCAGTTGCCCCCCGGACCGGCGAAGTTGCGGTAGAGCTGCAGGTGGAGGCCGCCGACCACGTGGACCGGGCCGTCGGCGAGCACCCGCGTCGCGATCTGCTTGGCGACCTGGTCGACGATCAGCACCACGGCCGCCACCGCGAACGCGAGCCGCCGATAGCGGCTTGAACCCCCGTCGTGCTGTCGTCGTAGACCGGGCATCTACCCAAGCTACAAGGAGGAGACGGTGAGAAGGACCTACTTCGCGGTCGGGGCACTGGCGCTGGTGGCGCTGCTCGCGATCGCCGGATGCGGAGGAGGGGGCTCCTCGAGCTCGTCGGATGCGACGACCGCGAGCGCGCCGACGGAAACGGAACCGACCGAATCGAAGGCGGAAGCCGAACCCGCACCGAAGCCGAAGGGCCAGGTCGCGGTGGTCAAGGTCGTGAACACGCCCGAACTCGGCAAGGTGATCGTCGACTCGAAGGGCATGACGCTCTACGACTTCCACAAGGACAAGGGCAAGACGTCGGTCTGTTACGGGGAATGCGCGGCGGCCTGGCCCCCGCTCCTCACCTCCGGGACGCCAAAGGCCACCGGCGCCGCGAAGCAGTCCCTGCTCGGCACCACCAAGCGCAAAGACGGCACCGTGCAGGTGACCTACGACGGTCACCCCGTCTATGGCTTCGTCGAGGACAAAATGCCCGGCGAAACCAACGGCAACGACTTCAAGGGCTTCGGCGCCCAGTGGTACGCGCTGATGACGAACGGAGAAGAGCCGGCGGACGGCTGAGCGCCCGTCAGGGCTCGGTGTGGACGACGACGTCGACGATCCGCGCCGAGCCCTCGGGGCGGTTGCGGCGGATCTCCTGCTCGAGGCGACGCGCCATGTCGTGCGCCGCCTCGAGCGTCGCGTCCGGGCTGGCGACGACGTCGACGAAGACGACCAGTCCCAGCTCGGTCGCCAACAGCTTGAGGCGCCGCGGGGGCGCGCCCGTGCGCTGCTCGACCAGTGCCGCGATCGGCGCCGCCGCCGGGTCGCCCTCGGCCACCGTGGCGACGAACGGCTCCTCCAGGGGCTCCAGATGGGTCTGGACGTCGTCGACGTCGGACTCGCGGCGCAGAGTGGCCTCGATCCGCTCGGCCACCTCGTGGGCGGCGGCGAGCGGCGTCGCGGCGTCGAGCTTCAGGTGCATCGAGACACTGCAGGCGCCGTCGCCCGCGCGACGGTAGACGGCGATGTCGTGGGCTTCCTGCACGCCGGGCTCGGCGAGCGCGATCGCGAGGGCGCGGGCGCGCAGGTCGAGGCCGTCGCGCAGCGGCTCGACGTGGACGACGACGTCAGAGTCCGGCAGGGCGGTGTGGACGGCCGCCTCGACCCGGTCGGCGATCTGGTGGCTGGCGACCAGCGCCTGGTCGGGGGCGGCGCCGATCGTCGCGTCGGCGAAGTAGTGGCCGCCGGACTCGCGCAGGCGTAACTGGCGCAGTTCGACCTCCCCGAGGGCACGGATCGCCCCTTCGGCCTCGGCCTGCGCCGCGAGCGGCGAGGTGTCCATCAGCACCCGCGCGTTCTCGTAGACGAGGCGCGAGGCGGCGGTGAAGATGATCGCGGCGACGAGCAGCGAGGCGATCGCGTCGCCCTGCTGGAAGCCGAGCGCGACGGCGCCGATGCCGAGGAGGACGGCGAACGATCCCGCCATGTCTCCGGCGAAGTGGTAGGCGTTCGAGCGCAGGGCGGCCGACTTGTACCGCTCGGCGGTGCGGAGCGAGATCAGCGTGCGGCTGATGTCGACCGCCAGCGCGATGCCGATCACCGCGAAGACGTACCAGCGCGGGTCGAAGCCGTGGTCTCCGCCTTCGCTCAGCCGGCCGATCGCCTCGATCACGACGAAGATGCCACCGCCGGTGAGGATCGCGGCCTCCCCCAGCGCCGCCAGGTTCTCGGCCCGCCGATGCCCGTAGGGGTGCTCGCGGTCAGGCGGCTGCCCGCCGAGGCGGACGGCCAACAGCGTCAGGATCGCCGCGATCACGTCGCCGCTCGACTCGATCCCGGCCGACACCAGCGCCAGCGAGCCGGTCGCGATCCCCGTCCCCAGCTTCAGCGCGACGAGGAGGACCGCGGCCCCGATCGAGACGAGGGCGGTCTGGGTCTGCCCGCGGGGCGTCATGCGCGGAGCCTATGGGCCGCGGTCGCCCGAAGCGTCCGCACCACGCTTTCCGGCTCGAACCTGATCTGCCCGTGGGTGAACCGCAGGGTCCAGAGGCCCGCCGCGGTGTGCGCCTGGTCGCGTTCGTGGTCCTTCTTCTGCTCCGCGGCGGTTCGGTGGTAGGTCAGGCTGTCAGCCTCGACCACCAGGCCGAGGTCCAGGAAGTGGAAGTCGACTTCGTGGCCGTTGAGCCAGACCGAGGTCCGCGGCATCTCCAGGCCGGCCCGCTTGGCAAGCGGCAGGAACGCCTGCTCTAGGTCGCTCCGCGTGTAACGGAAGGTCGCCCGGTCGATGATCGCCCGTAGTCGCGCCACCCCGGGCTCCCCCGGATGCTGGTCGAGCGCCCTGCGCAGATCGTCGGTCGCGACCAGCCCGAGGTGATCCGCCTCGTTCATCGCCCGCTCCATCCGCCGCGCGTCATGACGGGTGGCGAGGTCGATCAGCGTCTGCACCGGCGAGGTGACCGGGATCCCTTCGTAGTACCCCCACCACCCGTCCCGCAACGAGGGCCTGCGATGAACCTTTATCCCCGGCGGACGGATCCTGGCCGTCGAGACCGTCGAAACCTCGATCCCCGCGACCCGCTCGACACCGATCTTGAAGAGCGCGGCCGCACTCGAATGGCTGAGCGCCGCCACGCCGGGCCCACCGCAGACCAGAACGGCGGCCATCCACCGTCCTTGCGGGGTCAGCCCAGGGCGTCCCACCGCATAAATTCCACGCCGCACCGGATGAAGGCGGCCCCGAGCGATGCGATGTTGGATGCCGTGACGGGTCAGACCGAGGCGCGTCAGTTGGTCCCGCGTCACCACTCCATGCTGCATCCGCGCAAGCGACCATGCGGTCACCCGCGCCGTTTGGTGAGTTGAGCCGGTCATCGGCGGCCTAAGTCACCAAGCGTGCGTTTCTCTCCCCCCTCGCGGGGTGCGGCGCGGCGGTTGTTCGCGCTTAGTGCGTCAGACCATGCCGAGGCCGCCGCTGACGCCGAGGGTCTCCCCGGTGACGAAGGTGGCGTCGTCGGAGGCGAGGAAGGCGACCGCGGCCGCTACCTCGAAGGGCTGGCCGAGGCGGCCGAGCTGGGTCTGGGACCGCATGTTGTCGATCAGGCGCTCGCCGACCTCGCCGATCCCCAGCGCGCCCATCAGGAGCGGCGTCTCGATCGGGCCGGGGGCGATCGCGTTGGCGGTGATGTCGTAACGACCGTTCTCGCGGGCGATCACCTTGGTGAAGCCGATCACGCCGGCCTTCGCGGCGCTGTAGACGGCCGAGCCCTTGGAGCCGACGCGGCCAGCCTCGCTGGAGATGTTGATGATCCGCCCGTAGCTCGCAGCCTGCATCACCGGGAGCGCGGCGGCGGTGCAGTTGATCACCCCGTAGAGGTTGATGTCGATCACCCGCTGCCACTGCTCGGGAGAAGTCAAGGGAAAGAAGCCGAACTCGTCGGTACCGGCGTTGTTGACGAGGATCGCGATCTCACCGACCGCGTCGACCGCCGCCTTCGCGGCGTCCAGGGAGGTCACGTCCAGCTCGATCGCATGGCCGTTGATCTCCGCCGCGACCCGCTCGGCGCCCGCGACGTCGACGTCGCCGACCCAGACCTCGGCGCCCTCGGCAGCGAGGCGCTCGGAGATCGCCGCACCGATCCCACTCGCGCCGCCGGTCACAAGCGCCTTCCTCCCGTCGAGCCGCATGCGCCGAACAATAGACTGGCCTCCCTTGCGAAGCCAGGAAACGATGCGCGTCGCCCTCCTCGCGGGCGGTACCGGTGGGGCCAAGCTGGCCGCCGGCATGCAGGAGGAGATCGGCGAACGCCTGACGGTCATCGCCAACACCGCCGACGATGTCGAGACGCTCGGCGTCCACGTCTCCCCCGACCCGGACCTGTGCACCTACTGGCTGACGGGGGAGATCGACGAGGAGCGCGGCTGGGGCCTACACAACGACACCTTCACGGTGATGGAGCGGATAGCCGACGTCGGAGCGCCGAACTGGTTCAGCCTCGGCGACCGCGACCTCGCCACCTGCCTCTACCGCGCCGAGTTCATCCGCGAGGGGGGTCGCCAGACCGACGCTCAGGCGCAGATCGGGCGCGGCCTCGGGGCGCGGGCGACGGTGCTGCCGATGTGCGACGAGCCGGTGCGCACCCACGTCCTCACCGAGCACGGCAGGCGCGAGCTGCAGGAGTACCTGATCCTCGACGGCGGGCAGCCTCGGATCGACGGCGTCGAGCTCGACGGGATCGCCGAGGCGCGCCCGACGAACGAGGTCGTGAACGCGCTGCGCACCGCCGATCTGATCGTCCTCGGCCCCTCCAACCCGGTGATCAGTATCGGCCCGATCCTCGCCGTCCCCGGGATGCGCGAGGCGATCGACGCCTCGCCCGCGCCGGTCGTCGCGGTCAGCCCCTACGTCGGCGGCCAGGTCCTCAAGGGGCCTACCAACAAGTTCATGGAAGCACTCGGGCGGCCGACCACGGCGGCGGGGGTCGCCTCTCTCTACGCCGGTCTGATCGACGCGATGGTCGTCGACGGGGACGATCCCGACCCGCCGCCCGCCGAGCTTCCCACCCTCGCGGCGAAGACGCTGATGGACGGCGCCGGCGGCAGGGTGCGCCTGGCGCGCACCGTGCTCGACTTCGGCGAGACGCTGATCGACGCATGAAGGCCACCGCAGTGGTGCCCGTGAAGCGCTTCGCGGTGGCGAAGTCGCGTCTCGCCCCGGGAGTCGACGCGACCCGCAAGCCGGAGCTGGTGGCGGCGATGGTCGCCGACGTGCTCGAGGCGATCGGGCGGGCGCGGATGATCGAGCGCACGATCGTCGTCAGCCAGGAGCCGATGGCGGTGGAGCTGGCCGCGGCCGCGGGCGCGGAACTGGTCGGCGACTTCGAGGACGCGAGCCACAGCGCCGCCGCGCTGGCCGGCATCGCTTTCGCCCAGGCCGGCGGGGCGCGGTGCGTCGCGCTCCTGCCCGGGGACTGCCCCCTGCTCGACCCGCGTGAGCTCGACCGGATGCTCACCGGCGTCCCGGACCCCTACGTCGCGGTCGTGCCGGACCGAGGCGGGACCGGCACCAACGCCCTCGTGCTGGCCCCGCCCGACGCGATCGGGCCGGCCTTCGGCGAGGGCAGCAAGGATCGCCACGTCGCCGCCGCCCGCGCCGCCGGGATCCCCTTCGGGGTCGAGGATCTGCCGTCGCTGGGACTGGACCTCGACACCCCCGCCGACATCGTCGCCCTGACGATGCGGGTCGAGAGCGGCGGCGGGGCGCCGCGGACCGCAAAGGCGCTGGGAATATGAGCGCGGGCGAGGTGCGCATCCGGCCGGTGACCGGCATCCCGGAGATCGGCGACGGCGATCCCCTCGGCGCGATGATCGCGGAGAGCGCCGGGGATCTGGTCGACGGCGACGTGGTCGTGATCTCGCAGAAGGTCGTCTCCAAGGCCGAGGGGCGGACGCGACGCCTCTCGAGCGTCATCCCGCGCGGGGAAGCGAGCAAGCTCGCGCGGATCCTCGGGAAGGAGCCGAATCTGGTACAGCTGATCCTCGAGGAGAGCGCGCAGGTCGTCCGTGCCGAACGCGGGGTCCTGATCGTCGAGACCAGGCACGGCCTGGTCTGCGCCAACGCCGGGATCGACAGCTCGAACGTCGGCGACCCTCAGTCGGTGCTGCTCCTGCCCGAGGATCCCGACGCCTCGGCGCGACGCCTGCGGGCCGAGATCGGCGACGCCGCGGGAGCGCGGATCGGCGTCGTGATCGCCGACAGCTTCGGCCGGGCGTGGCGGA
The DNA here is from genome assembly GCA_018268605.1 of Actinomycetota bacterium. GTDB lineage: Bacteria > Actinomycetota > Thermoleophilia > Solirubrobacterales > 70-9 > VAYN01. The sequence goes on from JAFDWG010000342.1 coordinate 11,080, forward strand.
TCGGCCAGGCCGAGGTGGCGATCGGCTGCGCCGGGCTGGTGCCGATCGACGACTGGCGCGGGCGCGAGGACGCGACCGGCCGCGAGCTGATGGCGACCCAGATCGCGATCGCCGACGAGGCGGCCGCCGCCGCGGACCTCGTGCGAGACAAGGCCGCGGCCGTCCCGGCGGTCGTTGTCGGTGGCCTCGGCCGCTGGGTCACCGAGGAGGACGGCCCCGGCGCGGCAACAATTCGCCGCCCGCGCGAGGACGACCTCTTCCGCTGACCGCCTCGTCGACGGGCCGAAAACTTGCCTACGCGTCTGGTTTTCGGCCCGTCAACCTCAGTGCTTGTCTTTGTGGAGGAGGTTGCGGGCTTTGTCGGCGAGGTTGTCGACGCCCTCCTTGATCTTGCCCTCCGCCTGGTCGAGCTTGCCCTCGTTCTGCAGGTCTTTATCGCCCGTGAGCTTGCCGGTGGCCTCCTTCACGCGGCCTTTGGCGTCATCGGTGTTGCTGGGGGTGTCAGCCATGGGTCCCTTCCGTTGATTCCGTGCAAGGGACAGGTACCCGGCCCGGTAGGCGACTACTCGGACACGACGAGGACGGCGGAGCCCTCGATCTTCCCCGCACGAGCGTCTTCGAGCGCCCGCTGGGCGTCCACCAACGGATAGGTCGTGACCGCGGTGCGAACCGGCACTTCGGGCGCCACCCGCAGCAGATCCTCGCCGTCGGCGCGGGTCAGGTTGGCGACCGAGCCGAGCGTCCGCTCCTCCCAGAGGAGGTCATAGGAGAAAGCCGGGATCTCCGACATGTGGATGCCCGCGCTGATCACCCGCGCCCCCCGGGCGCTCGCCTTCAACGCCTGCACCATCAGCGGGCCCACCGCGGCGAAGACGATCGCCCCATCGAGCTCCTCTGGCGGAAACTCCGAGGACCCGCCCGCCCACTCGGCACCAAGGCGGCGCGCGAACTCCTGCCCCTCGACGTCCCCGTCCCGGGTGAAGGCGAAGACGCGTCGCCCTTCGTGCACCGCCACCTGGCAGAGGATGTGGGCGGAGGAGCCGAAGCCGTAGAAGCCGATCCGCTCCGCCTCGCCGACCAGCCGCAGCGCCCGGTAGCCGATCAGCCCGGCGCAGAGGAGCGGCGCCGCCTCGGCATCGGAGTACATCGACGGGATCGGGAAGCAGAAGTCCTCGGCGGCGACGGTGGCGTCGGCGTAGCCCCCGTCGATGTCGTAGCCGGTGAACCGCGCGTTCTCACAGAGGTTCTCCCGCCCTTCGCGGCAATACCGGCAGGTCCCGTCGGTCCAGCCGAGCCAGGGCACCCCGACCCGGTCGCCGAGCTCGAAACGGCGCGCGCCCTCCCCCGCCCCGACCACCTCGCCGACGATCTGGTGTCCCATGATCAGCGGCAGCTTCGGCTCCCCCCCGAGCTCGGAGTCGTAGATGTGGAGGTCGGTGCGGCAGACGCCGCAGGTCCGCACGGCGAGCTTGACCTGCCCGGGCCCCGGTTCGGGCGCGGGGAGGTCGGCAAGGCGAAGCGGGCGGCCAGGCTGGTCGAGGACCATGGCCCGCATCTCAGGCCGCCGCGTAGGTCTCGACGATCTCGTAGAGCGTGGTGCGCTGGGCGGGCGTCCTGCCCGCCTTGCGGGCGGCGGCGACGAGATCGTCGATCTCCAGTCTCACCCCGTGCTGGGACCCGGCCATGCGGGAGATGTTCTCCTCCATCAGCGTCCCGCCGAGGTCGTTGACGCCCCAGCGCAGCGCCTCCGTCGCCCCCTCCAGGCCCATCTTCACCCAGCTCGCCTGCAGGTTGGTGATCGTCTTGCCCAGCGAGAGCCGGAAAGCCGCGGTGTGCTTCAGGTTCTCCCGCACCGTGATCTCTTCGATCCCGTGGGTGCGCCCGAGCAGCGTGTTGAAGGGGATGAAGCTGAGCGGCACGAACTCGGTGATCCCGCCGGTCCGTTCCTGGACGCCGCGGATGACCTGCATGTGACGGGCGAGCTCACGCGGCTCCTCGATGTGGCCGAACATCACGGTCGAAGTCGAGCGCAGGCCCGCCCGGTGGGAGGCTTCGATGATCTCGACCCAGCGCGCCGCCGGGAGCTTGTTCGGCGAGATGCGTTGGCGGACGCCGTCGTCGAGCACCTCCGCCGCGGTCCCCGGGGTCGACCCGAGCCCGCACTCGAGCAGATACTCGAACACCTCCCCCGGCTCCTTGCCGGAGACATTGCAGGCGTGGTTGATCTCCATCGGCGAGTAGGCGTGGAGGTGCAGCTGCGGCGCGGTCTCCTTGGCCAGGCGCAGCCAGCCGCCGTACTCCTCCAGTGTCAGGTCCGGGTGGATGCCGCCCTGCATGCAGAGCTCGGTGGCGCCGAAGTCGACCGCTTCGGCGATCCGCGCGGCAAAATCGTGCTCCTCGACTTCGTAGGCGTCCGGGGAGCGCTTCCCCTGCCCGAAGCCGCAGAAGGCGCAACCGACCACGCAGATGTTGGTGAAGTTGATGTTGCGGTTGACGACGAACGTCGCGACGTCCCCTGCCAGCTCCGCGCGCAGCTCGTCGGCGGCGATCCGCATCTCCTCGATCACCTCGGGGCGGGTCTCGGCGAAGAGCGCGGTCATCTCGTCCTCGGTCAGCGGGGTCCCCTCGCGGCCTTTCTCGATCGCCCGCGGCGCCAGCCCGGCGTCGAGCTCCTCTTCCGAGCGCCGCCCGGACCCCCGCCGCGGGATGAAGCTCCAGTACTTCAGCTTGATCACGTCGAGGACGCCCTGCTCCATCCACTCCATGTCCATGTATTGCGGGTAGACGCAGAGGCGCTCGGTGAGGGCGTAGCCGCGGGGCGCGAGCTCCTTCCGCACCTGGTGCGGGGACGGGAACGGCTCCTCAGGCGAGATGTGGTCCCCGTTGGCGGAGAGGCCGCCGAGGTCGGTGGCGCCCGCTTCGACCAACTCCGGCCACCAGTCGGAGAGGTTCGGCGGCACCTGCACGCCGACGTCGGGCATCAGCCGCTTGGACTCGGCGATCAGGCGCTTGATCTCCTCGACGTCGACCGGTTCGGCCCAGGTGGGCAGCGGCACGTCGGCGGCGGCGGGCTCGTCGCCACTCCAGCGCGCCTTGGAGGCCTCGTCGGCGATCTCCGCGACCTCGGCGCCGTAGTAGCGCGGATGTGGGACGAAGTTCTGGAGGATGACCTCCTGGATGTGGCCGTAGCGCTCGTGCACATTCGCGATCGCCTCCAGCGATTCGACGCGCGACTCGACGCTCTCACCGATGCCGACCAGGATCCCCGTGGTGAACGGGATCTTCAGCTCGCCCGCGGCTTCCAGCGTCTGGAGCCGTTCCTTCGGGTGCTTGGTCGGGCTCCCCGCGTGCACGGTCTCCATCAGGCTCTCGTCGACCGACTCCAGCATCAGGCCCTGGGACGCCGTCACCTCGCGCAGGCGCGCCAGGTCGCCCTTGGAGAGGACGCCGAGGTTCGTGTGCGGGAGCATCCCGCGCTCGAGCGCCCGTTCGCAGGCCCAGACGACGTAAGAGGTGAAGTCCTCGTGGCCCCACGCCTTCAGGCGTTCGGCGACGACCGGGTTGACCTCGGGCCGCTCCCCGGTGAGGACGAGCAGCTCCTTGGTGTTGCGTTTGACCGCTTCGTCGAGGATCCGTTCGACGTCGACCGGCGCGTGGACGTGCGCCTGGTGCGTGGCGAAGGCGCAGTACTTGCAGTAGCACTGGCACGTCCGCGACAACGAAAGCGTGAAGTTGCGGGAGAAAGTGACCCGTTGCATCCCGGCAAAGCTACAGGGCGCGCCGGCTCGGCCGGACGCGCCCTGTCGAGAAAAGGGGGTTCGGCTCCGACACGCTCGCGCCGGGCCTCGTCCCTACGGTTTTTTGGTCGTGGTGGTCGGGTCGGCCGGACCGGCGCCTTTGCCGCCGCGCGCCGCCGCCGGGGCGACCCGCTGCGGGGGCTCGGTCGGGGGCGCGCCACCGGCCTCGATGATGAAGCGCCAGACGCCCACCGCGACCAACGCACCGACCAGCGGGCCGACGAGGTAGGGCCAGACGCCGCCCCATTCGTTGGAGACGAGCGCGGCGCCGAACCAGCGGGCCGGGTTGAAGCAGGCGCCGGTCAGCGGGCCGCCGACCATGACCATGAAGACGAAGGTGAGGCCGATCGCGAGCGGGCCCCAGTCCTTCAGGCTGCGCTCGGAGAAGACGACGGCGAGGATGACGAGGACGAGGGCGAAGACGCCGATCGCCTCGACCGCGGCGCCGGCGACGTTGCCGGAGAGGAGGCTGGAGACCGAGCCCGCGCCGTAGTGGACCGAACGGCCCTCGTCGAGCAGGAGGCCCTTGGTCAGCAGGGCGCCGAGGACGGCGCCGGAGAGCTGGGCGAGGATATATATGACCCCGTCGATGAGGCTGATCTTCTTGATCGTCCAGGCCGCCAGCGTCACCGCCGGGTTGAAGTGGCCGCCGCTGACCGCGCCGAACATGCAGATGACGCCGAAGAGGGTCAATCCCTGGACGAAGCCGACGACCGCGAAGTCGGAGCCGAACGAGGCTTGCGCCCCGGTCGAGACGTAGAGAGTGACCACGCTGGTGATGAAAAAGACCAGCAAGAACGTCCCGATCAACTCCGCGAGATACGCGGACAGTCCTTTTTGCTCCAGCTCCACTCTCGTTCCCCTCCTAGAAGTTTTTCCCTCGCCAAAAAAGAAGCGGCGGCAGTCTACCCATATTCGTTTAAGGAATTAGAGTCCCTGCCAGATGAATCGGGCTGTCGCGCTGCTGGCGGCCGCCCTGCTGCTCGCCGGACTCGCCGGCTGCGGCGGGAGCGGCGCGGAACCGGGCGCGCCGAAAGGCGCGACCGTCGTGCTTGATTTCGTGCCCAACGCGGTGCACACCGGCATCTACGCGGGGCAGGCGCAGGGCTTCTACAAGGACGCCGGAGTCGACCTAAACATCCAGGTGCCGGGCGAATCGACCGACGCGCCGAAGCTGCTGGCCGCGGGCCGCACCGACTTCGCGATCCTCGACATCACCGACCTCGGCATCGCCGACGAGAACGGGCTCGAACTGGTCGGCCTGATGCCGATCGTGCAGCGCCCCCTGGCGGCGGTGCTGGCGCGCCGCGACGGCCCGGTAAAGCGTCCGCGCGACCTGGACGGCCACACGGTCGGCGTCACCGGCCTCCCCTCCGACACCGCCGTGGTCGACTCCGAGGTGAGCGCCGACGGCGGCGACCCGGCCGGGGTCCAGGAAGTGACGATCGGCTTCAACGCGGTCGCGTCGCTGGCGGCGGGACGGGTCGACGCGGCGACCGGCTTCTGGAACGCCGAGGCGGTCGAGGCCGAACGACAGGGCATCCCCCTCCGCGTCTTCAAGGTCGACGAATTCGGCGCGCCCTCCTATCCCGAGCTGGTCCTGACGACGACGCGCAAGGAGCTGAAGGAAGACCCGGCGCTCGTGGAAGGGATGGTCGAAGCGACGACGCAGGGGTACGAATTCACCGAGTCGAAACCCCAAAAGGCACTCGACGACCTCCTGGCGGCGAACAAGAGTCTCGAACGTGCCGACCAGCAGGCGCAGCTGAAGGTCCTCCTCCCCGCCCTGGCGCCCGCGCCGTTCGACGAAGCGGTGCTGAAGGAATGGAGCGTCTGGGCAAGCTCCCACGACCTGCTGCCCGAACCGCTCGAACCGAAGAGCGCCTTCGAGCTAGGCCAGTAGCGATGCGACGAGATCCGGCAGTTCGCGCGCCATCCGCGAGCGCGGCACCACTTTGTCCACGCCGGCCGCGTCGGCGACCTTCTTGGTGTCGACATCGACGTGCGAGTAGTAGCCGAGCACCGGCACCCCCAGGCCCACCAGGGCCTCCGGGTTCTCCACGTCTAGGTCGGCGACGATGGCGTCGATCCCGTCGAGCGGGGCCTCCTCGAGTGAGCCCTTCGTGACGACTTCCTGCCCGGCGGCGCGCAAGGTGGCGTCGACACGGCTGCCCAGCATCAGATCGGTGGAGATAGAGAGGACGCGGGCCATGCGACGGGCGCCGGCCTAGATGCTGCGGCGCTCGCGGAACTCCTCGCGGACGCTTTCCGGGCGTCCCCACATCTGCACGACCTCGGAGCGGCCCTCGCGGACCTCGGCGACGTGCAGCTCACCGCCGACGCCCTCGGCGTCGATCTTCGCCAGCACGCCCAGGACCGTCTCCGCCGCGGCCGCGTGGCCGAAGCTGTGGGCGACGATCAGCCGCCAGTGCCACTGGCGCGGCCGGTTGTAGACCTGCGCGTTGACCTGGCTGAGGAAAACGGCACAGTCGATGTAGCGGCTCTCGTCGTCGATCCGCAGGTCGACCTCGAGGTCGGTCCAGTCCGGGGGCAGGGCGTCGAGGATGCGCTGGAAGTCGTCGGCGAGGGCCATCGAGGGGGAAGGCTACTAGCCCAGGGCGAAGTCGTAGAGGAGGAAGACGTTCAGCGCGATGATCAGCGTCGCCAGCAGGCCGACAAGCGCGGTCAGCCAGCCGGGGTTCACCAGCGCTCCCATGATCTCCCGCTTGGAGGCGAAGATCACCAGCGGCACCAGCGCGAAGGGGATGCCGAACGAGAGGACGACCTGGGAGCCGACCAGCGCGTCGGTCGGGTTGACGCCGATCGCCAGGATGATCAGCGCGGGCGCCAGGGTGATCGCGCGGCGCAGGAAGATCGGGATGCGACGGTGGATGAAGCCTTGCATCACCACCTGGCCCGCCATCGTCCCGACCGAGGAGGAGGCGAAGCCGGAGGCCAGCAGGGCGACGCCGAAGATCGTGGCGGCGGCGTGGGAGTCGAGCTGCTGGAGGCCGCTGTACGCCCCTTCGATCGTCTCGATCCCGGTCAGGCCGCCGCCGTGGAAGAGCGCCGCGGCGACGATCATCATCGCCAGGTTGACGGCGCCCGCCAGCGCCAGGGCGATCACCACGTCGATCTTCTCGAAGCGCAGGATGCGGCGGCGCTCGCGGTCGTTGCGGCCGACGATACGGTTCTGGGTCAGCGCCGAGTGCAGGTAGATGACGTGTGGCATCACCGTGGCGCCGACGATGCCGGTGGCCAGCAGGATCGATTCGGTGCCCGCGAAGCCGGGGACGAACAGGTGCTTGGCGACTTCGCCGCCGTCGGGGGAAGCGTCGATCAGCTCGTAGGCGAAGGCGACGACGACGACGCCGACGAGGACCGTGATCGCCGCCTCGAGCTTGCGGAAGCCGCGACGCTGGAGGGCGAGCAGGGTGAAGGTGCCGGCGCCCGCGATCAGCCCGGAGACGAACAGCGGGATGCCGAAGAGGAGGTTGAGGCCGAGGGCGGCGCCGACGATCTCGGCGAGGTCACAGGCCATCGCGACGATCTCCGCCTGCAGCCAGAGGCCGATCGAGGTGCGGCGGGAGAAGCGTTCGCGGCAGAGCTCGGCGAGGTTCTTCCCGGTCGCGATGCCGAGTTTCGCCGACTGGGTCTGGACCAGCATCGCGACCAGGTTCGCGGCGAGGACGATCCACAGCAGCAGGTAGCCGAACTTGGCGCCGCCGCTGATGTTGGTGGCGAAGTTGCCCGGATCGATGTAGGCGACGGCGGCGATGAAGGCCGGGCCGAGGAAGGGCCAGATGCGGGAGATCCCGCGGGCGTCGCCGCGGAGGGAGCGATGGGCGGCGGCGGCGACCGCGGCCTCGCCCGGGAGCGCCTGCTCGGCCTCCGAGCGCGCGGCGGGCGGCGTCACGCGCTCGCTCCCGGCGGGACGCGGGGCTCGATCGGCGGCGCCAGGTCCGGCCCCGGGATCGGCGTCCCGTGCGGGTCGTGGCTCGGTTCGCCGAGCTTCGCCGCGATCAGTGCCTCGAGGTCCTCGGAGATGTAGTGCTCGAGCACCTCGGCCTCGGCGTGCACGCGGTCCCTCGGCATCCCCAGCGCCTCGGCGAGGAAGGCCTCGATCAGCCGGTGGTGACGGATCACCTCGAGCGCGACCTTCTCCCCGGCGGGCGTCAGGCTGACGCCTTTGTAGGGCACGTAGTCGGCGAGGCCGAGCTCGGCGAGCTTCTGCAGCATTGCGGTGGCGGTCGCCGGGGTGACGCCGAGCCGGGCGGCGACCTCGCCGCTGGGTACCCGTCCGTCGCGGTCGAGCCCGAGCGCGTACACCGCCTTCGCGTAGTCCTCTATGGCCTGAGAATTAGACACGTCTAAAAGCGGAGTTTAGACATATCTAAATCGCGGGCGCGAGTGGCACCCCCCAAGCCGGCGGGTCCGGCTTCCTAGAATCGGACCATGACCGTCACCGTGGAGCTCGACGCCCAATACCGCCAACTGCGTGAGGAGTGCGGCCTCCTGGTCCGCGAGCGCGGCTTCATCGACGTGCTCGGGCCGGACGCCGCCGAGTACCTGCAGGGCCAGCTGACCAACGACGTCGAATCGGTCGCCGTCGGAGAGGGCCAGTACGCGGCGCTGCTCGACCGCAAGGGTCACATGCAGGCCGACCTGCGGGTGGTCCGGGTCGGCGAGGGCGCGATCCTCCTGGACACCGAGCCCGCGACCAAGGACGCCGTGCTCAAGCACCTGACCATGTACTCGATCGGGCGCGACGTGCAGGTCGGCGACGCGACCGCCGAGCGCGGCGCCGTCTCCCTGATCGGGCCGCGGGCGGTGGAGATCGCCGGGACCGCGCCCCTGCCGGAATTCGCCAACGAAGCGACCAGCATCGCCGGCGTCGACGTGGTCGCGGTCGGCACGCGCGACGGGATCGATCTGCTGCTGCCCCTCGACGAGCGCGACCGCGTGGTCGGCGTCCTGGTCGAGGCCGGCGCCGTCGAGGTCAGCCCGGAGGCGGTCGAGATCGTCCGGGTCGAGGCCGGGGTCCCCCGCTTCGGCGCCGAGATGGACGCGGCGACGATGCCCGCCGAGGCGGGGATCGTCGAGGACGCGGTGAGCTTCACCAAGGGCTGCTACATCGGCCAGGAGACGGTCGCCCGGCTCCACTACAAGGGGAAGCCGAACCGCCACCTACGTGGGCTGCGGCTGAGCGCCGCTGCTGCGCCTGGTGCGTCGCTCCGCCTGGGCGAGAAGGAGGTCGGGACGCTCGGCGGCTCGGTCGTCTCCCCCGCCCTTGGGCCGATCGGCCTTGCCATCGTCCGCCGCGAGGCCGAGCCCGGGACCGAGATCGCCGTAGGTGAAGATGGCGTTACGGCTGAAGTTGTCGCCCTCCCCTTCGGCTAGATTGCGCCCGAGATGGTTCTCGGGAGAGCCAGAGTCGCGGGGGGCGGCGCGCTCGCCGCGCTGATCTTGGCCGTGGTCGGCGCCGGCTGCGGCGCCGAGACCCATCCCAACGAACCTCGCCCGGCCGTCCCCACCCGGGTGAGCGTGACGATCGGCAACGGCGGCATCGTCGTCAAGCCTTCCGTGATCGGCGTGGGACCCGAAAAGCACCAGCAGCTGCCGCAGAACCAGAACCACCCGCAGCCGCCGATCAAGACCCAAGCCCCCCTGAACGTCGTCTTCGTCACCGCCAACCAGACCGGCAAGGAGTCCAAGCTGGTGATCCGCGGCCCGCACCAGGCGACCTCGCCACAGGTCAACGCCAACAGCCCCGCCACCTTCGCCGCCGAACTGCCGACGGGCAAGTACACGATCTCCGCGTCGGGAGAGAAGGGCGCCCCCGCGACCTTGAAGGTCGGCCCGTACCGGGCCAGCTCCAAGAACGATCTCCTACT